>JBAXDB010000211.1:0-3055 GCA_037141135.1 bacterium
TGCGCCAGCACAAAACCGGGATCACAGACGGGAATCCAGAGCACGTCGTCGCCCAGCCAGGCACGGGTCAATTGCGCCCCCTTCCGACTGCAGGTTAAGAAATTAACCAGCGTGGAATGGGTATGAACCACCAGCTTGGAGGGAAGTAAATGATGCAGAACGCTTTCAACCGAAGGGCGCTGGCCTTTTTCAGGGCAGATACGGGCCGCCAGAATCGCCTCTTTAAATTGCTCTTCACGGCGCCGGGCATTCGCCGCCAGCTTGCTATCCAGCAAGACGGTCAACGCCTTGCGATCAAGTTCCACAAACCCATCCCCGGTAATCGTGGCAAGGGCGTGACCGCTCGCTTTGACAAACAACCGATCGCCCACCTTCAGCGAAGTATTTCCACCACCCGCCAGCACAAAACTGGAATCCGCACCATACACGTGCGACAGTTCGATCAAAGCATCCATCCCCTGCACATTTTTCGGAATCATTACTATTTACTCTCCCTGTACTTTATCCACCCCACACCGGCAAATTCTAAACCAACTCAAAGCGTCCCTTCCTCTATTCCCTCGCCCCTTGGGGGAGAGGGCTAGGGTGAGGGGTATTTTCACGCCTTGTGAGCACCCTCACCCCAACCCTCTCCCCTGAAGGGAGAGGGAGAAGATTCCTGCAATCACCCTGCTGTCGCCCGCAACACCTTGCGCGGCGGTAAATGTAACGCCATGCCCAGGGCATCCTCCGCCGCTTCCTTGATGCTTTCGCCAATGGTCGGATGGGCATAGACCACCTCCGCCAATTCCTGCACCGTGACCTTCTTGTGAAGCATGGCGCCCGCTGACGCAATGCACTCTGTGGCATTGTGCCCCATCATATGAACGCCCAGCAGTAAGCCGGTTTCCCGGTGACGGATCACCTTGACGAAACCCTCGCTGTGACCAACCGCAATCGCTTTACCCAACGCCGCCAGCGGGAAAACACCGATGGCAATCGGGATGCCAGCCTTTTTGGCCTGAGCCTGCGTTATTCCCACCGCGCCGATTTCCGGGAAGGTGTAAACCGCCGAGGGGATTGGCGCGGTGAACGCATGGCTGTGACCCAGTGCATTCTCCACCGCAGCAACACCCTGAGCCGAGGCCGCGTGGGCGAGAAGACAGCGTCCATTGGCATCCCCGATGCAGTAGATGCCCTTCACCGGTGTTTCCATGTGGTCATCCACCCGGATAAAGCCGCGATCGGTGGTCAGACCAACCGTCTCCAACCCAATGTCGGCCGTATTGGCCCGTCGCCCGATGGACAGCAAAACACGGTCCGCCTCGACCGTCTGGCCATTACTGAGCACAGCCTTGACAGTATCGCCGACGGTCAGAGTTTCAACTTTTGTGCCAGTGAAACACTGGATGCCCCGTTTCGTGAACACTTTTTGCAGCGGCTCACCCAGACTTTCGTCAAGTTCAGGCAGCAGTCGCGGCATCAACTCGACGACCGATACCTGTACGCCGAATTCGCGCATCATGCAGGCAAACTCACAACCGATCACGCCACCCCCCACAATCAGAAGGCGGGCAGGCAGGGTTTTCCAATGCAGAGACTCGTCACTGGTGCAGACACGCTCGGGATCAGTAGGCCAGCCCGGGATCCGCGCCGGAATGGAACCGACGGCGATAATAATCTTACTGGCGGAGATTTCTTCCGTTCCCGCCTTGGTTTCAACCGTGACTTTACCAGGTCCGTTGAGTTTCCCGCGCCCCTGTATAAGCGTCACTTTCCGTGAGGCAAACAACGACTTGATACCCCCCCGCAGGGTTTGCAGAACTTTGTCCTTCCGTGCCTGAATCGCCGGCCAGTCAAAGGTCACGTCACCCGAAACTTTCACGCCCATCGAGGCGGCGCCGCGGATGGAGTGGATCAGTTCCGCCGAGGCCAGCAGCGCCTTGGAGGGGATACACCCCACATTGAGACAGGTTCCGCCGAGATACCCCTGCTCCACAATGGCGACCGACGCGCCCATCTGGGCCGCTTTCAGCGCCGCAATATAACCGCCAGGACCGGCGCCAAGAAAGATAATGTCGTATTTATTACTCATGCTCATAATTTTATCCTCATTGAACGAGTATTCAGGATTCAGGATTCAGTACAAAGAGCAAAGAACCAATGGAAATTTGCATTTTCTCCATCCTGAATCCTGAATCCTTCCCTCACAGTAACTGCGCCGGGGTCTCCAGCAATTCTTTCAGACGCGCCATGAACTTCGCCGCCGGCAGCCCGTCCACCACACGGTGATCGGCGCTGAGGGTCACGGTCATCACCTTGCCTGCCCACATCGCGCCATCCTGCACCACAACCGTTTCCCGCATGGTTCCTACTGCCAGAATCGCAGCTTCGGGCGGGTTCACGATCGCCGTGAACTGCTCGATGCCGAACATCCCGAGGTTGGTGATGGTAAAGACGCCCTTGCCCATATTTTCAATTTTGCCGGTTTTGGCGGATTGGGCCAGACGCCGTGTTTCGGCGGCTAACTCCTTGATGGAAAGCATATCCGCTCTCAGGATCACCGGCACCACAAGCCCTTCCTCCATCCCAACGGCAATCCCGATATTGACGTCGTTGAATTCAACCATCTCATCATTTTCAATTCGGCTGCGGAAGGCGGGGAATTCCCGGATCGCCACGGCACAGGCCTTGGTGACAAAGTCGTTAATCGAGCATTGATATTTACTCTTTTCAGACTTCTGGATCTCGGACATCGGCGCAGCATTGACCGTCAATTGCATGTAGAAGTGGGGAATCGTCTGCTTGGAAGCAAGAAGATTACGGGCAACAGCCTTGCGCATCGGGGTCAAGCGGCGACGGGTCGCCGGACCACTAGCAGCCTGTTGAAAACCGCCTGTGGCCGCCGAGGCCGGCGGCCCTCCATCACCAAGAACCATCGTTTCGCTTGTATTTTGGAGGGCCAGCGGCCTCGCTGGCCGTCTTGCCGGGTCGGCAGACGACACGGAGGTCGTCCCTCCAGTGCTGACGGCAGGTAGATCGCGCGAGGTGATACGGCCGTTGGGGCCGGTACCGG
>JBAXDB010000212.1:0-3043 GCA_037141135.1 bacterium
CATGAACTTCATGATGTTCAAGGAGGCGAGATTGCAGGCACTGTCGTCAATGAACATATACTCGGAGCAGGGGTTGCTGGCATTGATCCGGCCACTATTTATGCAGGTATGCCACTTATTGATGGTGGAATCATATTGCATGCCGGGATCCCCGCAGAGATGGGTGCCTTCAGCTATCAGGTGCATCAGTTTGGTGGCGGAAAGAGTTTCCACGACCTCGCCGGTGGTGATAGAGCGGGTCTGCCATTCGCCGTCATTTTCAAAGGCCTTCATGAATTCATCGGTGACCCGTACGGACAGGTTGGCGTTCTGGAACATGACCGACTCATAAGCTTCACCGCCGAAAGAGCCGTCATAGCCCTGATCGATAAGTGCCCAGGCTTTCTTCTCCTCGTTCGTTTTGCAGGTGATGAAATCCATGATGTCCGGATGAGAAATTTTCAAGCTCTGCATCTTGGCGGCCCGGCGTGTTTTGCCGCCGGATTTGATCACCGCCGCCACCTGGTCGAAGACGCGCATGAAACTCAGGGGCCCGGAGGGGGTCCCGCCGCCGGAGAGTTTCTCGCGGCTGCTGCGTAGTGAGCTTAGATCGGTCCCGGTCCCGGAACCGTGCTTGAAAAGCATGGCCTCGGTGCTGGCGAGGCGCATGATGTCTTCCATGGTGTCTTTTACCGACTGGATGAAGCAGGCAGAGGCCTGAGGGTGTTTGTAGCTGTCGCGGGATGCAACGATTTTATTGAGTTCGGAATTGAAGTAATAACTGGAGCGGCTGTCGGCACTGGCACCATAGGCCTGATGAAGACCGACGTTGAACCACACCGGGCTGTTGAACGAGCCAAACTGATTGACGCAGAGCCAGGCGAGATCAGCGTAGAAATTTTCCGCATCTTCCGGCGTCGCAAAATAGCCTTCCGCCTTGCCCCAGTCGGCGATGGTGCGGGCCACGCGATCCACGAGCTGACGGACAGAGTTTTCCCGAATCTTCGTTTTGGCGCCCCCGTAAAAATATTTTGAGGCGACAATGTTCGTGGCAAGCATCGACCAGGCTTTGGGAACCTCGATATTGTCCTGGATAAAAATGACCTTCCCCTTATCGTCGGTGATCGAGGCTTTGCGGAGGCTCCATTCGATCCCTTCATAAGGGTCTGCGCCCGGAGGTGCAAAAAACCTGCGCAGAGCCATCCCTTTGCGTTTCATTTTGCTTTTGGATGAGCGGCTTGCCTTTGAAGATTTCTGTTCGGTTAATTCGATTTTATTTTCAATCATGACACACTTCTCCTAGAGCTATTACTTGTGAAAAACGGATTGATGCTTTTTGGGCTATCAGTACAAAATATTGCGCCATCACGGCCAACTTCTCTATGGTTACCACCACAGCTTGTGGTACGCAATTAAAAATAAGTAAAATTTTTGACTTTTCTGAAGCGGATATGAATTGTCGTAGATAGTTATAAGCATTTGAAAGCTAATGCGTTATGACTAATATATCCAGTCGCTATGTGGAAAAAACGATGTTTATATGGGGTTTCTGTATACCACCCATTGTGGATATAAATTATCCGCCATACAACAGCTAGATTATTTGGGTTTGGCCACAAATTGGGCTCTAGACCGTTCTTTTGCGATGAAAATGACGGGCGCGCCTAATAGGCCGAAGGCTTTTCGCATGGCATTAACCAGATATTCGCGATAGGTATCGGGGAGGCGCTTGGGGTCGTTGACAAACAAGCCAATACGGATGGGTTTGATGCCAAGCTGGGTGGCATAATAAATTTTAAAGCGCTTATTTTTCATGACCGGGGGCTGAACCCGTTCGTAGGCCTTCATAATGGCGCGATTAAGCAGGCCGGTCGGAATTCGGGTTTGGATCTGTTCAGCGACCTGGTCGATGGCCTCAAGGCACTGGCGCACGTTGTAGCCGTCTTTAGCCGAGACAAAAAGGATGGGCACCCAGTGGAGAAAGGGCAATTCCCGTGAGAGGGCAGTGAGGTATTCTTTCTGGGTGGCCTTGTCGGTCATCAGGTCCCATTTGTTGATGATGACCACGCAGCCTTTCTCGTGTTCCTTGATCAGGCTGGCAATGGTTTTGTCGTGTGCGGTTGGGCCTTGCGTGGCATCCATCACCAGTGCGACGACATCTGCCCGCTCGATGCTGGCTTGAGCCCGGAAGACGCTGTAGCGCTCCACCGCTCCCTCCACCTTGCCCATTTTCCGCATACCGGCCGTATCGGTGAGCAGGTAATGGCGTGCGGTGGGTCCGCTGCCGATGACCATGGGAATGTCAATGCTGTCGCGCGTGGTACCGGGCACGTCGGAAACAATGACGCGCTGTTTGCGGATGATGCGGTTGATGAAGGAGGATTTACCGACGTTGGGGCGTCCCACGATGGTGATTTTCAAGGGGTCATGCACCGGTTCAGGGGGGGCGAGGGGAAGCTGGCTGGTCACATGATCAAGCAGTTCCTGCAACCCGATATTATGGAGTGCGGAAACGCTGAAAACAGGAAATCCGAGGCGCTCAAACAGGGCGGCATCCAACTCGCCACGCTCGGGATTATCGCATTTATTCACTGCCACAACGGCCGGAGTGCCTTTCTGGTGGATCAGCCGTTCAACCTCCTGATCGAGCGGGAGGATGCCATCCTCCACATTGACGACGAGGATGACGATTGTCGCATCTTCAATTGCGGCTTCCGCTTGCTGCCGGGTCTCGGCCTCAATGATGTTGGTATTGGTTGCCCGGTTGAATTTTGTGAGTCCCCCGGTGTCGACCAGATCAAAATTTTTGCCATTCCATTCTGATCTGGCGATGATGCGATCGCGGGTGACGCCGCATTCCTCATGGACAATGGCCAGGCGGCGACCGAGAATGCGGTTAAACAAGGCGGATTTCCCCACATTAGGGCGTCCAACAAGCGCCACAACGGGGTGAGTGAGGAGAATAGACGGATCGGCTGATATGGTTTTCATGGATAAGTTTGGTTCTTTCACAAAGGACAATACGTCAATAAGGCGTACAATGCAATCCATGTCCTCCATGTCG
>JBAXDB010000213.1:0-3020 GCA_037141135.1 bacterium
GGCGGCGGATGCCCTTTTTGCCCTTCACCAGGTTGACACGCTCGAAAAGGTTTTCGTCAAGCAGGCCGTCCTTCCGGGCTTGTCGCCAGGCGATGCCGATGATCTTCAGTGTTTTGTTCGTGGTAGCGGCGCTCAGGCGGCGGGCAAGGGTATCCCGAAAGCCGGTGATTTCTTTCAGGGTGATCGTGTCAATGGGCCGATCTGCTTTTGTACCCAGATGTTTAAGAAACGCTTTGACAGAATGTTGGTATTGCACCTGTGAAGACTCCTCGACTTCAAGGGACTTGGTTGTCAGCCAAGCGGACAGGCACTCCCGAACGGTACCCGCAGGCAAGGTTTCGCGGGTGGCACGGGTGAAGATGTCCGCCATGACCTTGCGGACCTGGCCTTCCGTAAGGCGTCCTTTCCGGCCATCCTTGGCGGTGTCAGCCCATTCAAGGCAAAGACGCTGGGCCTCCTGGCGATTCGTGGTCTTGGTGGATTTAAACGAGCGGCGCCCATCGGAGTTTGTGAAACTCGCAAACCAGAATGGACTCTTCGTGATCTTATGGATACTTGGCATGGTTTGATCCTCCTGAAAGTCATAACAATAGTCATAACATTCGCCCGTGTCAACGAGGTTTCAATATGACTATTTATTAGGAGAATCGTATATTTCGAGACCGCAATTATTACGGGGGTTCGAATCCCTCCCCCTCCGCCATCCTTCGCTCTGCGCCGTACGGCTTGAGCTACGGATGGTCTCCGACCAGGAAAATCAGGCGCAGAGTGAAGGATGGCGCCCTTCGAAGCACAAGCGAAGCGCAGTGCGCAGGAGGGCATTGTCACAAGAATGCCCTGACGGCATGAAGCACGGACTGTTTAGCTTTAGCGAAGCCAGAATGGCCTTCGCCCAACCACAATCCATGGCGCAGAACCAATCATGTCGCGGCTATAGAGGCTTTAGATATTGCAATTAGTGCTTATTAAATGCATTTTCGAATAAATGAACTTTGTTATCTAATCCGTAGCACAACCCGCCCCAACAAGACCTATGTCGGCATGACAGAAGATGTCGAGAGCCGCTTGAAAGCCCACAATGACGGCTGTTGCCCCTCCACCTCCCGCTTCCGTCCCTGGGAACTGGTGACATACATTGCCGTCCGCGGCGAAGAGCAGGCGCGCAAACTTGAACGATACCTTAAGACAGGGTCGGGACACGCCTTTGCCCACAAGCACCTTTGGGAGTGAGGACGATTGACTGGTCTCATCGCAGGAAATACCGCGAGACTACGCGCATTAAGCCGTAGCCATGACTAGCCATTTATTTTCAACCCATTCTCATGAAACTGCGATCTGAAACGTTTCAGATGGTTACATCCAAAAGGCCCTTGCTGATGATCGAGCACCAGAATGCAAATTGCTCCGGCTTGGGCAGGGCGTCAAACCTTCTTAAATGACTGATTTAGGCAAGTTTTTTCTGACTCACATTCCGGGCCGCCATCGAGGACACTTGCGTGGCCGCATCACCACCCGCCTTGGCCCCTGACTTTTTGCTCAACGCCGCCAGCTGTTTACGAACCTGCAGCGCCACCTTGGCATCCGCATCCTTGACGGTCTTGCTCTGCAGCCACTCTGGAATGTACGCCTTTTCGGCGCGGAAAAGCTCATCGGCCATCTTGCGGATTTCCCCGGGCGAAGCCACGGCCGCCGACAACGGATCCACCATCATGGCATGTACGATGGATTCCCGGTTCTTGTTCAGAATCCCGTCGACCACGAGTTCAAATAATGACATGTTGCTGCGGCACAGGGCCGCCACCTGTTCCGGCAATGGCCCGAAATAGGTCGGCATGTAGCCGCGCCGGTCCACCAGGACCGCCACCTCCACCACCCCGGTCTGCGGCAGGTTGGGGATCAAGCCGGTGTTGGGCACCGAAGCATAAATAATTTTGGACCGGTTGAAGACATGGGCCTCAATAATGTCGGAGGCGTATTCGTGACCCCGCTTCAAACTGATTTCCTGCTTGCCTGAGGCCATTTCTTCGCGCCGCTTGTCGGTATCTTTCCGCCAGGTCGGCCAGTTATCCGCATAAAAACTGGATCCGCCGAGATAACCGGCCCGGCAGAATTTCTTGATCAGATCCTTGCGCTTGCGGAAGTACGGCACGTATTCCGAGAAATGGCCGCTGGATTCGGTGACATACAAGCCGAACTCTTTCATCATTTCCAGACGGACAGGATCCTTTTCATAGACCGCCTTTTTCTTCATGGCCTCACGTACCACCGGATAGAGGTCCCTGCCGCGCCAGGTGAACTCGGTAAACCACGCCATGTGGTTGATGCCGCCGCACTTCCAGACGGTCTCCTCGTAGGGCACGCCGGCATACCCAGCAAACTGCCGCGAGGAGCCCTGCACGGAATGACACAACCCCACCAGCGGTTGGTCGGTGACCCGCGTGCTGCCAAGCGTCATGATCGACATCGGATTGGTGTAATTCATGATCAGCGCGTTGGGACAGTATTTCTTCGCATCGCGCAGTATATCCAGAAACACCGGCAGGGTCCGCAGCGCCTTCATCACGCCACCCGGTCCAATGGTGTCACCAATGCATTGATCGATGCCGTACTTGAGGGGAATGTCATTGTCGAACCGGACACAGGCGGTACCCGAGACCTCGATGGTACTGATTAGGTAGTCGGTGCCCTTGAGAACTTCCCGCCGGTCCGTCGAGGCCTGGATGGTCCAGTCCTTCCGGCCCATCAGGTCCAGCACGCGCTGCATGAGTTTGATATTGACCTTCAGCCGGGCGGCATCGATATCCACCAGCCCGATGATCCCGCCTTCCAGTCCCTCAATATTCAAAATATCCGTGAACAGGGGTTGCATGAACCCGCTCCCCGCACCCAACAACGTGATTTTTTTGGACATAGCCGACCTTTCAAGTTGAAATTGTTTATTTAACGCACAATGAATAAGCGCAGGATTATCCCAATGTTTCGCATATTGTAAATACTCTTTTATGCCCGCGATTATCGAG
>JBAXDB010000214.1:0-3013 GCA_037141135.1 bacterium
TGTATTGTAAACACTTAGATGATTTGAGCCGGTCTGCAAAATAAACTCACGCTAGGGGGCCTCTACTACATCTGGGGATCAACACCTGGTCCGAATAATGCAGAAGATGAAGAGTGGAATTATTATGACACCGGTCTTGCACTGGGCCATGCGGTGACGGCCGTAGGCTATATTCCGGCCGGTGACCCGGACGATCTGGGCCCGGCCCTTCAACTGGGCCCGACCGACTGGGTTATTGTGCATGACAACTGGTCCTCAACCGCGCGAAATGTCATCATTCCGTTCGCCAATGCCTGGGTGGCCAACACCACGGCGTTTCCCGAAACTATGACCCAGAATGAATGCGCCAAATGGAGTCAGCCCCCGGATTGTGACGTTGGATTGGACGTTCAATCATGGGGTCTTGGCGGGCCGCAACTTCCATTCGCACCTGTCCTGACGGTGGCCGATGACTGGCTTTGTGATGGCCGTCCCATTACCGCCATCAGGTGGTGGGGCTCCTATATGGGGTGGCTGTCGAAAAATCCAAGCAATAATGTTCCTCCTGCCCAACCGAGACCCTTGGGTTTTGTGCTGACGTGGCGCAAGGACATACCGGCGGGGGGTACCAATTCTTTTTCGAGGCCTGGCGATACCATTGCCTCTATTGCCTGCCCAATGGCGACTGCAGGTGAGTCCAATGCACCAGTCGGGTGGGTGACTGAGCGAAATGGCTGCGTCAGTGACCTGTCCTCCAGTCTGATGCAGTCCAACACCTATGAACACGAGTTCTCCTATTATGTGGAATTTCCCGCCACCAATGTATGGAATGAAAAGGAAGGCCAAATCTACTGGCTGAGTGTTGAGGCGGTCTACCAGAACCTCCCTCCTTCCAATCAGTGGGGATGGGGTACCACCTCGGTTGAAAATAATTGGAATGATGATGCGGTCTAGATCATCAGCGGGACCCAAACGAACAAGTTGGTGTACCCTCCTGCCGGATGGGAAACGGCAACCAACCACCCCTATGCAGGACAGTCCGTAAATATGGCCTACGAACTGCTGACGGATGTCTGCCCGCGCCGTGCCAAGAAATGGAACCAGCCACCGGATATGGTTTATGGCCAAAATATGGAAAGTTTCACGATTTCCAATGCCCAATACCAAATTACGCCCAGCCTTCGGGCTGATGACTTCATTTCCGACGGGCGGCGCATCACGGACATTCACTGGTGGGGATCCTACCTGAATTACAGCAATGCGTGGCCCGAGCCCGTGCTGCCACCCATGGGTGTCGCCTCGCCTTTGGGCTTCATCCTGAGTTGGCATCATGACCTGGCGGCATCAGCGCCCGGCAATCCGGGAGGATATAGCATGCCGGTGGATCCTCCGATTGTTGAAATCTATGTGCCAATCAAAGACTGTCATGAAGTCTACTATGGTGTTGTCCCCCAATTTTGGAACGGCAAGTTCGAGCACGAATTCCAGTACTATGTTGACCTGCTGGGACAATATGAGCCTTGGTATGAGACGAGCGGAACCGTCTACTGGCTCAATATCCAGGCGGTATTCAGCAACCAGTGGTATCCGGAACCCGAGGGGGGGCATACGGGCTGGGGTTGGAAAACCACCCCGATCAACCACATCTGGAATGATTTCTCCGTGGTGAAGACCAACCAGAGTTGGGTGATTGGCCACTATCCTCCTCTGCATTACTATCCCAACCTCCCCTGTGATTTAGCCTTCGAACTGACGACGGATGAAGTCGGCGCGGGAACCAACTGGTGGACCCAGCCCATTGTCATCAAGAGTATCAGCCGACTCGCCTCGGGATCAACGGGTAAGGCCATTCGATCAGTCGGAGATTACGGCGCCGGAATCCAATATCTGCAAACCAGCACCAACCTGATGACCACCAACTGGGTGGACATCGTGGCCAGGACCAATCCCTTGCCTCCTCCCTTTACAAATACATGGAAGGATCTGTCCGCTGTCGAGACAAGCAAGTTTTACCGGATCCAACAACGGTGATCAGCAAGATAGCCGTTTTAGCCAATCACTCTTTTGACTTGGCGCAGAGGGGCCCGTGTTGCGGGATATCCCAGCATGAACTCGCCAAACGGCTCAATAAAGCTGGGCTAGACATCAGTCCAGCGGAAGTTGCCGAAATAGAGGAAGGCAAGCGTCTTTTGAATTACTATCAGATATCGGTTCTCGCATCCGTGTTGAACGCCACAGTCTTTGAACTTAATTCTTGACCTCATTGCGGGTGCAACGGTTCAGGACAATAGTTGATGACGGGAGAGATGTTGGCAGCCTCAATAAGTTAGGAAATAGATTAAACGGAGGTGATTATGAATAATCTAACGCACCGAATTCTGCTCGCAGACGATGATCACCAGGCATGTACCCTGACAAGCAGGATTATCACCAAAATCATGCCTGCTGGCAGTTCGCTAAACATCGTCAGTAGCGGAAATGAAGCCATTGCCTATTTGATTGGTGAGGGCAAGTTCGCTGACCGAATACAGTATCCATTCCCCAGCCTAATCATCAGTGACCTCAATATGGCGGATGGAGATGGTTTCGACGTTCTGAACTTCTTACAGGCAAACCCGGCGTGGAGCGTGGTGCCACGGGTTCTTTTTTCGTCTTCAGAGGACGACGGCGACGTGCGTACGGCGTACCTGTTGGGTGCGAGCGTGTATCACGTCAAGCCGATAAGGCTAAGCGAACTGGAAGAACTAATAAGAAAAATCCTGGAATACTGGGCAGTTGCGAAAGTTCCACCTGTTGATGCGACGGGGCGAGTGCTGGTTTCGAGAGGTGCTGGTTATAAATGGAGTTGCCATCATCATCACGCCGAAGGCGGAAAGAGTATGGAGCGTCCCAAGGCGTAGTTGAACAGGAATGACCAGAGTACCCTCTTCCCACCTGTCCTTTGCCGACGATTGAGCCGCCCATTCAGTCCGTTTGGGATCACCCCACCAACATCCGCTCTCGCTGTCTTCCCCTTGCCCCAAACCGCCCTCCA
>JBAXDB010000215.1:0-2996 GCA_037141135.1 bacterium
GCCCTCTGCCCACTGCTCACTGCTCACTGCCCACTGCCCACTGCTCACTGCCCACTGTCTTCTCACCCCGGGAAGCGGGAGTTCAACAGGCTGACGCCCCAGACCCCGAGGATGGAGGCACAGACCATGGCAATTGCACTCAACACGGCGATGATCGCCAGGGGAAGCGGATTGCACAGGACGCACACGAACACGCCGCAGGTGAGCGCAAAGAAAATAACGCCAAGAACCATTTTTTTTACTAGGAGGGGCGTTTTGATTTTCCTGAAACGGATGTTCCCGTCAAACATCCCGGCCGCAAAAGCCGCCAGCACCGTGAATGGCAAGGCGTAACCGAGAACAATTACTACCGTGATAATCCGCTCAAGCCAACCGGGCTTCACCATCAGCGCCAGCAGGGAAAGCACCAGAATGGTCGCCGTATAGGCCTGGGTGAAATGAACCAGGACCGGGTGAATATCCAGCGCCAACAGTATCTTCCGCTTCGGGGAGATCCGCTCATCGTGCGGCATAAACATTTTGGCCTTCACTCCGCAGGCAGGGCACTCCTCCCCCAATTTACTCTGGGCCATGATATATCCACAGGATTTACAAATTACCATTTGCTGCATAGTGAACTCCTTCAGAGAATTCAGGATTCAGAATTCAGGATTCAGAATGAAGAAAGCCTGTATTCAAACCCCTATCTTCTCAATTTTCTATTTTAATTCTGAATACTGAATCCTGAATTCTGAATTCTCTTCCCCGGTCTCCGAAATACCCGATAGGTAAAATAACTGTATGCGATAATAATTGGCACAAGTAGCACGCCTACTACCAACAAAATTTTCAACGTCGACAGGGGGGCGGAGGCGGAAGCAATGGTCAGACTCCATTCGGGATGCTGGTATGCCGGCAGCACAACCGGATACAATGAGGCCAGAATCAGCAGCCACAACCCCGTAACATTGCAACAGGAAAAACGGAAGGCCCACCCTTTTCGCCGCAAGGCCAATCGCCCACCGATGACGCCGAAAATGAAGAGTCCGCCCCCCGCCATAGCCAGCGGCTTCGTCGCCGCCTGTGGCAGAAAAGCAAACCAGGCCGCAATCAGTACAAGACTTGCGCCGAGCAGTGCCCACCAGAACTTGCCGGTGCCTTTCAGACGGGCCTCCGCGGGATCCTGCCTGAGCGCATAAGTCGCGCCATGCCAGATCACAACCACAATTCCCGCCAGACTGAAGAGAACCGGGAAAGCGGAGACATAGTCACCGGCATATGCGCTCAGTTTGCCGGGCCCCACAAACGGCAGGCCCTGGAGAATCGTTCCAAGAAAATACAAGCCCAGCCCTGTCACCAGATAACTGCCACAAGCGGCCACCAGATGCCACATACGCTGGTGTGCAAGATCGTGATAGGAATACTCCAGCGCCATGGCCCGCAGAATGAGTCCGCCGATCAGCAACAGAAAGGGCAGATAAATTGCCCCTAAGAGCAACCCCAGCACCGCAGGAAAAGCCCCGAAGACAAACCCCGCACCAATCACCAGCCATACCTCGTTTCCATCCCAGAAGGGAGCAATGTGCGACACCAGCCCCGCTGCCGCCCCGTTGCCCCGGGCAAAGGGCAACATCATGCCAATGCCGAGATCAAAGCCATCCAGCAAGGAGAAGAGATAAAAAAACAGCACAATTAGGAGAAACACCCCGGTTTGATAAAATTGTATGTCCATGTTAATTAATTCGGGCCTTTTTGAATGAGTTTCCTTACAGAAACAAACGTCATCACCGTAATCGCCGTGTAAACCAGAAGGATCCCCGCAAAGGACACGCTCAATTGCCACAGGGGCAGAGTAATGCTGGAGCCTTCTGCCGTTCTCATCACACCATAAATAAGCCAGGGCTGACGTCCGATTTCGGCGCCAATCCAACCGATCTCGTTGGCCAGGTAGGGTAGCGGAATCAGCCAGGGCAACAGCAGCAAATACCAGCGCATGGCCTCAAGCTTCCTGCACCACATTTGAACTACCCCGAAAACAGCCACGGCGATCATGGCCATACCCAGCATAATCATCAGGTGGAACGTTGTGAAAATTACATTCACCGGCGGCCAGTTTTCACGTGGGAACTCTTCCAGTCCCTTGACGCGTCCCATGGGATCGCCGGACTCCAATAAGCTCAAGACATAGGGTGCGCCGACCGCGAAGTGAATAACCTGGTTTTTCGCATCCGGAATACCGAAAGCCAGCAAGGGCGCCCCATTGACCGATTTAAAGATCCCTTCATAGGCGGCATCCTTTTCGGGATTGTGCTCCAGCACCTCCATGATATGAAAATGCCCGATGAGCGGCTGAGCCAGCGCCGCTGCCAGTGCGATGGGCAAGGCTATGGCGAGCAGTTTTCTCGCAAAGGCTTCATGGCGGGCCCGCGCAAGATAGTAGGCGGCAATCCCTGCGGTCAAAAAGGCGCCAGCCAGCCAGGCAGCCGTCACCACGTGGGCAAACCGGATCAGGGTGGAATGATTGAAAATAGCCTGACTCAAATTCGTCAGCACCACCCGGCCATCTTCAATGGCATAGCCCGCCGGGGTCTGCAACCAGGAGTTGGCCGCCACAATCCAAAAACCCGAAAGATGTGCCCCGACAAATACGAGGACCGCCGACAGCCAATAGACGAAGGGCGAGACTCGCTCCCGGCCAAACAGAAGAATCGAGATGAAGGCCGATTCGAGGGCAAACGCCGTAATCGCTTCCACTGAAATGAGCGCCCCTAATATCGCTCCCGCATAAGTGGAGAAACGAGCCCAGTTCGCGCCGATGGAAAAAGGCATCAGCAACCCGGTCGCCACACCCGCCACAAAAATCAGCCCCAACACCTTGACTAGAAACACGGAAATCGAGCGATACGGTTCCTGTCGTTTCGCCAGGAAAAGTGTTTCAAAGATTACGATAAACAGCGTCAGGCCCAGCGTCGTAATGGGAAACAGATAATGGATCCCAATCGAAACGCCAAACTGCA
>JBAXDB010000216.1:0-2991 GCA_037141135.1 bacterium
CTCTTCTTCGCCGCAAACTCCGGTGCTTCTTTGATGCAGGTGCCGAGGATGGCGAGGGATTTCTTGAATAGTTTCCAGCTATCCCGTTTCAATTCCAATGGATCTTCCCCGACATCAGCCCAGCCGGGAGTGGTCAGGTCATCCGGCGGGATTGCCACCTTGTCCCAATTGTGGAAAAGCCGGCCCCAGGGACTATGAAGAATATCATGCACCAACTTCTGATGGGTGGGATACCAGAAGGAATCATGGTAAATCACGCTGGCGATGTAGGCCCAAGGGGCTAAGACGGTCTTCAGCGACCATTCGATCGGCTTGCGAAGGGGGCCCCAATAGATTTTATGCTGCATTTTGCTGGCAAAGGTCATTTTCTTGAAAGGACCGACAAAATTCCAGTTTTCCTTCAAAGCGTCAGGATCACCCACAATCTCAATTTCGCGAATATCCCCGCAGCCAAGCCCGGCATCATGAGCCAATCTGATAAATTTAATATCTTGTAAGGGGTTGAATCCCATAAGGTTAGCTGCGACAGCATCAATGGCAACCTGATCCGATGAAGCGAGAATCACGTTCTTGACATACGGGATCATGCAACGCGGGCCAGGCCCATCTCCGGCGAAGGTGCCGTCCATGACCGCAAAGATGCCCGGATGGATCTTCTGCTGAATCCTTAACAAATCTACAAGTGTCTCATGTATAACAGGATGTGTCCAATGGCGGTGTTCGTTGAGCAGGCCGCCGAAGGCATTTTTCATGGCGCCGGTGGTGGTAGTGAAGACATGGGTTTTAACCGTGGGGAGGTGAATGATGTTCTCTCCGATAAATCGCTTGGGAATCATAAAGCCATTTGGGTATACCTCGTTCAGGCAGAGGAACTTATCAGCGATAGACCCAACGGCATCCCGAACATTGATCCAGGGCTCGTTGCTCTCATAAAGGTGCACATTTCTGAGTCCGTGCGCTTGGACGACGTTGAGCTGCTTGTTTTCCCGTTCCCCGAGGTGGGCATCGATCACGACGGTGCGGTTATGACAGGCGTGGATATTTGAGGGCGAATAGCCATCCTTCTTCATGGCCCTGATCACGCCGTCCAATTGCCAGGGGGTGGTTGAACTGCCAGGGTAGAAAAAATGCCAACTGATGTTCACTTTCAGCGCGGTATCGGCGGTCTTGGAGATGACATCCTGATATCCTGCCAGATTCATAACCCTGTGATAGTCAGCCAGTGCGGTGGCTGGTGACGTCCTGAGAATGGCGACTTTTGATTTGCTCATGGGGACAGACTATATGAATTCGTGTTGATTAACAAGAGAGGTGAGCGGGGGGCAGCAATTCAATATGCTGATAACACCATCATCTGGCGATGTTGGGCTCCAGGATCAGCACTTTATCCTGATAATTGAACGTCGTCTTGAATTGCGAGAGAAATGGATAGCCAAGGATGCCATCATAGGACAATGCTCCGGTCCCTTCCCGGTGCAACCGGTGGATGATGGCCGGAACGTTCGTCACCGTCGCCTGCCCCACCGAAATCCGCTCGAGCGTCGTGAAACGAATGCCATCGGCGCGATTAGCCGATAACGCCGTTAAGCGTAACTTTTCAGCCGCCTGCGGCAACAGCAACACCTCGGCGGAACCGGTATCCACAATAAATGTCACAGGCCCGCGACCATTTATCATTCCAGCAACATGAATCAATCGATCCCGAAGCAAAAATGGCACGCGAATGCCTGCCTGAGGCATCTTTAAGGCTGTGCCTGATGCGACGCCGCCAGACAAATCAAGCATCTTCCGCTGGTAATCAATCGAAAAAGCAAACTTCGACAGAAAGGGGTAACCCAAAATGCCCGCATAATTGATCCCTTTGTCCAAACGTAGCGAGATCGCCTGTAATGGATCATGAATGATAAAGGACATTGCCGGAACCGTATGCTCGCCAACAGCGACGGAGCGGGCCATCTTTTCCCCGGTACCTGATGCCGGTCCCAGCCCCGCCCGCTTGGCCGCTTGCGGCGTCAAAAGACACTCCGTGGCTCCGGTATCGAGAATAAACGGCAAGGGAACTGTTCCATTGATGCTGGCCTTGACCAAAACAATTCCCCCGCCAATCTCAAAAGGAACCTC
Source organism: bacterium (assembly GCA_037141135.1). GTDB lineage: Bacteria > Verrucomicrobiota > Kiritimatiellia > CAIKKV01 > CAITUY01 > JAABPW01. The sequence continues at coordinate 2,122 of JBAXDB010000216.1, forward strand.
AGTCGCCCCGGTATGACCGGCCTCAAGAAAGCACATCAATGCCGGTGCAACCGCAGACCGCAGGAAGTTCATGCGCCCTCTCACTTGACGCCGACACCCCTCGTCAGTATGACAAGAACATCCCGGTCGTTATTCTTGAGCGCCAGAGCCTTGGGGGTGGTGCCATGCCGATCCGCATGATCGGGCCTGGCTCCGCTTTTCAAAAGTTTCTCGACCACAGCGGGATAACTGCCTTGAACGGCATACATCAATGCCGTGATGCCTTCGCTGTCACCCTCATTAACTTTGGCGCCAGCTGCCAGCAATTGCTCCACAACCCGCAACTGCCCGTTCTTGGCTGCGAACATTAATGCCGTCGAACCGTTTCGTGTTTTTATGTCCGCCTTGGCATTCTTCAAAAGAAGCTGTTGCACGATCTCATCATATCCACCCGCAGCCGCACCCATCAGGGCGGTGGAGCCGAAATTATTCCTGGCATTGACCATGGCCCCGCGGCTCAGCAAGTTACGTACCTCGTTAAGCTTGCCAAGCGTTGCGGCAATCATCAATTCCGTGTTGTCATTTTTGTTTCTCGGCTCCAATGATGTAATCACCTTCGCATCGCGATTCATGCCCGACACCGTGGCCTCCACCGAGAACACCACCCCGACTTCCCGGGTCGCAAACGCCGTGGGTACTACGACCGACTCCTGAACACGGCTGCCCCGGCCATTTGGACCGCTCTGAATTTGCCCGCCCCGGACTTCATAAGCCGTTGGGTAAATGTACTCCGTGGCCACTTTCAATTCCGCCCCTTCCGAAGTGCCCGGCAACAACATGCTCAACATCACAACTGCTATTACAACAGCTTCTGTCAATCGGGTGAATTTC
>JBAXDB010000217.1:0-2986 GCA_037141135.1 bacterium
AGAATCCACCCCAGCGTATCGGCTACCCGCGGATCCTGCGGGGCAACGTTCCTTGCCCGTCTGGCATACTCGTACGCCTTGTCCTTGAGGGCGGGGTTTCCCTGGTACATACAAGCCAGATTATTGAGAGCAGGAACAAAAGAGGGCCTGACCGCCAAAACCCGCTGATACTGCACCGCTGCATTGGTCGCGTCGTTCCTGTTCATCAAAAGGGTCCCTTTCATCATAAGGGAAGCCACATCATTCGAATTGACCGCTAATGCGCTGTCCAGCTTCACCAGTGCCTGATCTTCCTTGTGCGTCGCCACATACACATAGCTCAACCCCAAATACGCAGCCGTAATTTCAGGCTTCAGTTCAATAGCCTTCAGAAAGGCCGTTTCCGCCTTATCCCATTTCTTCTGCTGCGAAAGGGCATTTCCCATAAGATAGTGCAACCCCGCCGAGTCCGGAGCCTTCTCAATCTGCCGCTCAATCCTCTCCACTGCGGGGTCCCAGTTTTTGTTCTGCGCAGCAATCATTCCCGCCAGCTGCTCCAGCGCATCCATGAAGCCCGGCTCGAGTTTCAGCGCCTCATCAAACATGGCGGCCGCCTCGGTATCCTTCCCCATACGCCTAAGCGCCAATCCCGCCAGATAGGGACCCTGCGGATTTTCCGGCATCAACTTCATCAGCTTTCGATACATATCAACCGCATTTGGCAAATCTTTTTTCGCGCCATAGGCTGCCCCAAGCAACCCATAAACAAATCCCTCATTGGGATGGCGGCGCATAAATGAGTTTAACAGGGTCAATGCAGGATCCGGCTGTCCGATACGAATGTAGAGCTCAGCCAGAAGCCGGACCGACTCAATATGGTCAGCTTCCAACGCCACAGCTTTCTCACACTCCCCAATCGCCTTCTGAGCGTCGCCCTTGCGCAGCCAGGCCACGCCTAAAAGATATCGCCCTTGCGCCGACTTGGGGAAGGCCGACACCAATTTCTCATAAGCAGCAATCGCCGCATCCTCTTTTCCCTGCGCCAACTTCACTCGCTGCACCAAAAGGAAAGCCTCAAGATTAGAGGGCTCTGCCTTCAAAATCCCCTCCAGAAGTTTCATGGAGGAATCGTAATCGCGTTCACTCAGGGCGAGCTCCGCCCTGCACATAACGGCAGCACTGAATTGCGGAGTCTCCTTGATCAGCTTGTCCAAGATAAGCTTCGCCTCCGCATTCTTTCCCTCAGCCCAACGGAACCGGGCGAGCTTGACCCGGGCGATGGACTTGGCAGGAGAAAGGTCGGCAGCCGCCTGATACTCCTCACTCGTCCGGGGCAAATCGCGTTTACGCAGATACAAATCACCCCTGGCAAGATGAATTTCCCATGACTTCGGGATCTTCTCCAGTGCTTTTTGATAAACCTCTTCTGCCGCGGAAAAGTCACCTTTACTCGCGTGTAATGAGGCCAGAGTTACATAAAACCTTGGCTGATCTTCGTACTTTGCCGCGGACGCTGATAACCGGGCAATGGCCGCAACCACCTCATTGGATGTGGATACCCCTGCCCCCCATAACACGAGCGCATCAAGATTGTCTGGATTCTTCTTCAGGACTGCTTCGGCCCGTTCCCGCGCCCTACCCCTATCCCCAATGACGAGATACAAGGCCCCTAATTTCAGCCTCACATCAACATCGTTGAGATCCAATTCTTCCGCCTTCAACAAGTTGGGAATCGCCGCCCGCACTTCCCCCATCTCACAAAGGGTCAATCCCATCCCCCGCACCGCCACCCGGTTCGTAGGATCGACCTTCAGCACATTCATGTATTCAATGGCCGCTTCCCTGTATTTCCTGTCCTGAAAATATTGCCCGGCTCGATCCAAATGCTTAGCCGTCTTCGCTTTTTGGGAACACCCTGTACACAGCAGGACACACCCGACAATAACGGCATTTATTATCATTGCGCCCTTAAACCAGCGCGACACTGTCAATTTCTGCATATCAACCACTCCTTCTTCTTTCAAACCTTCGTAAGCCCCACAATATTGCCACCAACACCCCGAGTGAGAGAATAAAATACACCGGACCTCCCCGGTGATGCAACGGCCCATCAATAATCCCCGGATCCACATAAATCGTCAGCAATGATACCGATACTATCCGGAACCCATTCCGGATCAGACAGAGGGGAAGCACCAGCACGACCAGAAGAAGGCGCCCCGCCGTTTTATTCAGGAAAAGGTGACCGGCCACCAGACTGGTTATTACCAGCACCAGACTCGAGTGTATCCCACTGCACTCTTCCGCAACCTGAATCGTCAGACCAGGCAAACAAAAAGCCAGGCCATCCCTGAAGACCGGCGTTCCCGTCAATTTGAACATCACATAAGCCGCTTCCGCAGAACCTTGCTGCAACGCCACTCTCAACCCATGTGCCAGCGGCTCGGGAATCGGGACCAAGAAATAAAGGAACAACCACGGAAACATCATCGCCCTGAATGAAGGCAGCCCTAAAAAATACACCACGCCGCCAATAATTCCCGTAACAAAGGCCATAACCGGCAGCACTAACACACTTGCCTCTCCAGCGACCCGGCCATGGGACTCCAGCACGCCCTGCAAGGCAAGAAGTCCGGCAGTTACCGCCCAGATCCCCGCCGCCACACTCCTCCGGCTCGTTACGGAAGCAGGCAAACCCCGTGTCTCACGCTTCAAATACAGAAGATAAGCCGAAATGAACGGAACCATGGGCACATAGGACTCCAGTTCCGATCCGAGGGAAAATCGAAGGAGTCTGAGCAGAACCAGCGAGAAGGTCGCCGTCCACACGCCTGCGAAAATCCAGAACCCCGTCCATGGCCTTCCCGCGTAATCCGTCTGTTGGTCTTTATCCATACCTATTCCCTCTTGATCGCGAGTTTCTCCATCAATTCATACAACGTCGGGCGGCTTACCCCCAATTCCTCCGCCACTGCGGTGATCTTACCCTTATTATGCGCCAGAGATC
>JBAXDB010000218.1:0-2965 GCA_037141135.1 bacterium
CTGACGACGATGAAACCGCCCTATGACCCCGCTCTGCGAGACGCCGTTCGCCTGCGGATGAGCCCACCGAACCGCGAGAGCGTGACCGAGATCGCCCGTGACACGGGAATCACGCCCCAGACTCTCTACAACTGGCGCAGCCAATGGCAGAAGCAGGGCCTGCTGGTGCCTGCCACGGCACGACCTGCTGAGCAGTGGAGCTCTGCCGACAAGTTGGCGGCCGTGATTCAGGCCGCGGGGCTGAACGGAAGCGACCTCGGGAGCTTCTGCCGTGAACGGGGTCTTTATCCCAAACAGGTTGCCCGGTGGCACCAGGCCGCTGAGGATGCGAACGGCCCCAACGCTCCGAGCATGGCTGATCAGCGCGACCTGCAGAGAAAGAATCAGGAACAGGCTCGCGAGATTCGACGACTGCAACGTGAACTGGAGAAGAAGGAGAAAGCCCTTGTTGAGGCGGCCACATTGCTGATGCTCTCAAAAAAGCTCGACCAGTTGTGGCCTCGGGATCAGGAGCACTGATTCACGAAGAGGAGAGAAGACAGCTCGTGGAATTGTTCCAGGAAGGGCGCCGTCAAGGGGCAAGTTCCAACGCGATTGCAGATCTGATCGGCCTCTGCTCTCGTACCTTGCGGCGTTGGGGCATCGCATTCGAGGCCAATGGATTCAGCCAGGATCGTCGCAGGGGTTCTACCCGAGTAGTGGCGCACCGTTTCAGCGAGGAGGAGCGCCAACAGGTGCTTTGCCGTGTGAATGATTCACGTTTTGCGGATCTCACTCCTGCGCAGATCGTGGCCATTCTTGCGGAAGAGGGTGTCTATGTCGGTTCCGAGTCAACGATCTACCGCATCATGCGCCAGGAGGGACTACTGAACCATCGAGGCAGGAGCCGCCCGCCGCGGGAGCCAAGAGAGCCACCAGTGCTTGAGACAACTGGCATTCATCAAGTGCTGGCCTGGGATATCACCCTAATACCGGGACCTGTGAGGGGTCAGTTTTATTACCTCTATATGGTGATGGATGTGTGGAGCCGACGCATTCTCGGAGTGGTCGTGCATGAGCGGGAATGCAGCGAGCTGGCGAGTGAGTTCTTTGATCGTATTTGCCGCGATGAAGGAATCAACCCTGGATCAGCAACGATCCTGCATTCCGACAATGGGGCGCCTATGCGCTCCTACACCTTGGCTGCAAAGATGGCGGAACTGGGTATCTCCCTATCGTTCTCCCGACCACGGGTCAGCAACGATAACGCCTATGCCGAGTCATTGTTCCGCACGATGAAATACCACCAGAGCTATCCGGTGAGGCGCTTCCGAGATCTTCTCTCGGTGCGAGCCTGGGTCGATAGCTTTGTTGACTGGTACAACGCTGAGCACCGCCATAGCGGCATCAAGTACGTGACCCCCAATCAGCGTCACTACGGGGAGGCCGACGCTATCTGCATCATCAGGCAACAGACGTACGAACAAGCTCGTCAGCAACATCCTCGCCGTTGGGCCAGACCACCTCGCGATTGGTCTCAACCACAGATCGTGCGGATCAACCATCCTCGACCACAGGAATCTGTAGCCGCTTGAAGATCAGCAACCCAGGCCCCAGGTGGCTGAGGTTGGTCAGCCCGTCAGAGGCGGACCAACCTCAGCCGCCGCCCGGGGGCCGGTCACTCAAACCACCGCAAAAAATCAGGTCTCCATGAGTCTTATCTCCCCAACTCGAGGCCCATGACCGAGTTCTCCGAGTAAGCTTGCAAAGGTGCTCAGATCGGCACCTCGAGCGGACTTCTTTCCTGATAGGCGCCGCTGCGCCCAGATGATGCCTCTAAACTCCCCCGCTTGATGCACTGGATTGGTTGGTATTCAGCGATGGCACTCAACCGCCTTGCTGGGCGTTGCGGGCACTTCTGGGAGGCAAGGTATTACGCCACTGCGATTGCTCCTAAAGACCACAGAAGAGTACTGAATACACTCAGGTATATCCACGCCAATCCACTGGCAGCAGGGGTGAGAAAGGGTTTCTATGACCCTTACTCCAACTACGGGCACTACGGAAGATTGGAGAATGATGGCATCGGTGAGTGGCACCCAAGCTTCCTGTCTCTGGCACCAACGCTGAAGGGTTGCTCCAAGCGTTATGAGCGTTTCTGCCAGAAGTATCGCCATCACGCCAAAGGGGCACCTAAGTGCCACTGGGGCTCAAGGATGCTGAGGCGATTGGTAGAGAAAATCAGAAGCAAAAGCAAACGGGTATCACCAGGACAAATGCAACTACCGTTTGCGTTTGATTGTCGCCTAAATCAAATCCCTGAAGAATGGCAGCAGATTGCTGTGAGATTCAGAAGAGCCAACGGTATCCGTGATGGCGATAAAGAGCGAAGTATTTGGTAGATGCGTTGAGCAGATATTTGTATCTGTAGTGGTGAAATACGGAGACGCCTGGCTTTGCTGTGGGTGGAAATATTTGAGTTGTTTTGGGGGCGGAAAAGCGGCTCAAGATTGGCGGTGAAGGTAGGCGATGGTGCCAGGTATTGGATGCCGTTTTAGGCGCTTTGGGCTTGATTGAAGAAATGAAAAGCCCCTGTGGTGGCAGGGGCTTTGGATGCTAGTGTGATTCTGAGGTAAGGTAAGCCAATTCACTACATATTGCTGCCTGGTCCCAACCGCAAGAAGCAAGGATCTATCCGCCCGCCAGCCACTCCCTCAAGATCCTCTTCTGAGATCTCTGCCTGAGCCCGCTGCAGCTCCTCTGCCGAAATCAAAAATCCCATCTCCTTAGCGATCGCCACAACGGCATCAGAATCCTCTGCTGCCTTGAGTTTCTGCTGAAGACCCGCATCTGCCTTGACGGCTTCCATAAACGCCCTGAGTTGCTCTTCTGACATGGCTTGAGTAGTGCAGTGTGAATGACCCAGTATCGCCCATCCTCAGCATCCCTCAGCACTTCCTCACAGAAGCCACTCCCATAGCCACAG
>JBAXDB010000219.1:0-2944 GCA_037141135.1 bacterium
CTACCACATTCCCCTGGCGGTCTCCATTTCAAAGCGCTGCTGCAGATCCGCCGGCAGGGCGGAGAAGAAATCCAGACCGGTCTCCTGCTCGATCTCGCGGACACTGGTTAGGTACTGTTGCGCTGACTCCGAACCGTTTACGGTTTGAGGCATGATGAAGGCCAGTACCGTGGGTTTCCCGTTCTCCTCCCTGCAGATGATCTTATAGCAGGCGTCCGGGATGTCTTCGCCTCCCTTTAGGTGATCATGACCATGGAAGACAGGCCCGTCTATGACCCAAACCCGGCCATACTTGCAGGCGTAGTCTTTGATTTCCGTTTGTTCCAGCCGCTCCCAGACCTGGCGGTTCAGGGCGGGGCGCTGAGGGATGATGTTGCTCATCAGGAAGGTCTCCTGTTGGGCCTGGCTGCCGTAACAGACCGCAATCGCATAGTTGGGTGCCATGTGGCCGCGATCATATCCGCTGCCGGTATAGTCGCGGGAAACAGCGCGGCCGGTGGTCCGCGGGTCAGGCTCAAACGTCTTGGGACGGGGTGGGGCCTGCAGGTTGTCAGGCCGGAAGAGCCGGTAGCAGACCCAGACGGGATCCTTTCTCGTCTCGCAGTAGCCGACCAGATAGCCGGTATTGGTCAGCACGGTGATCTGATAGGGGAATGAGGCCGTCGTCCTGGGTGCTCCGGCGTAACAGTACCGGTCGCCCCACTGATTCGTGCTGGCAGTCGGCACCGACTTGGTTACTGATGTGGATGCCGATGGACGCCCGGCGACTGCCTGAACGAGCAGGTAGGCCAGACATCCGACCAGCACGGCCAGGAGAATGAATAGCATCCACAGCCAGACGGTCTGGCGCCGTTGATTCGAGGCTGGAGTCTGCCGGTACCCGCTGTCCATGCCGGGACATTAGCACCTTTGGCGGGTCAGCGAAACCGTGATGTCGTCCATCAACAGGTGGACGCGCGTACGCTTTAACTCGAGTACGCTTAAACTCGGCTCTTGCTTTCGTCATAACAGTATGCTATAAAAGATGTTAACAAAGCCCACCAAATGGGCTCCAATCCGAAAACGAAACTGTTTTACATGCTCGCCTGGCGGGCATGGGATTGGAGCATTATGTTTACAGACATTCAGGATTCTGGTTCTGCTGCAACGAAACGCGGAACCATGACGCTTATAAGTAGACAGATTCCAGATCGCGTTCTGGTCGCGTACAAAATCATTTCCATCCTGCCCCGTAGGCCTGTAATCGGTATTGGGCGAAACAGTCGCGGCCATCAGTACCACCGCATGCAGTGCGGTGACCAATCCCTTTACCTGGGTCCCCTTGATGATTTCAGTTACCAGCTTCTGGACAACCATATTGCCCAACGCTGGCCTGAGAAACAGATACGGTGTTTAACAAATCTGCGGAAGGAACTCCGACAGAAGGCGACCGGGTTGGCCGTCCTGCTGGGGTTCAGATTCCGTGGCCATGAGATCAGGAGGAGAGTATGAAGATTGAACGTGATGAGTTGTTGGCGGGACATATGACCAGAACGAGGGAGTTGTTCGACAACAAGATGGATGACGCCGACCGTCAGAAAGCGATGGAGGTTAACGGGGCGAGGATCATGATTCTCGGTTCAGCCAAGCTGCACGGATTAACCGATGCCCTGGTAGAGAAGATCCTGGAACTTAGGCTTTGGAAGGTGTTCGGGTACTCCAGGTTTGGCGATTACCTCGATCTGGAACTGGGGCTGCCGTATGACCTGATGATGCTCTGGGTTCAGGAAGCTCTACGTAGGGGAATTGAGGACAAGATGATCTACCTTGGCCCCCTGGTGGAGGTCCTCAGGGATCAGGGCAGTCGTGGTGAGCTTACCACCGGTTGATCAAAAACCCCTGACGGAACTGCTCGATACGCTGATGCGGCTCAGGGAAGTTGATGGGCGGCTGTACAGGTTGCATGCCGCCCGGCTTCCTCGATTGTCCCCGCGTGCTCGTCACCGGACCCAGGCCACGCTGCGAATGCTGGACCGTGCGATGCCGCTGACCGACCACTCGATCCGCAAACTGGAGTCCGCGATCCGGAGGAGTCGTAGATGAAGATACAAGGCACCATTATCGTTACTCCGCTGGAGGATCCGGCGGGGTACAGTTTGGATTGGCGCAGGCAGTTAGCCCAGGCGTGCATCACGACGCGGCTACCGGCCCAGTACGCAAGGGATCAGGATCTGCGGGCCTATCTGGCGCACCTCCGGAACAGAGCCCAATATCAACTTGGAGCGGATGACAAACTCCGGGCGTTCGACAGGATTGATGGTTGGCATGAACAGGGGACCGGGAAACTGCTGGAGGCGTTCCTGCTCACCCCGGCGCCCTGTCAGGAGATCGCCCGGGATCTGGGCCTGGAGGCAGAGGAGGTGCTGAAGTACGGTTCGATCCACTGGAGTGTGAGGGATCAGGATCACCCCGTACAGGGCGTTCTAGCACGTCTCCGGGCCGGCCTGCCACGGGAACCCGCTGAGGATGACCGGTTAATTAGAGCTGCGCTTCTGGGCGGTTTGGAGGGTTTGCGCGGGCAGCTTGGCGCCAGAGAGTACAGTGACCTCAACGTTATGGTGGAACAGGAATTGACCAGAAGAGTGATGGCTGGGGAATTGCGTACGGGGGATCTGATTCGGCTGCATGGTCATGACCTGATGCTGAAGCGGATGGAGATAGAGTCGCGGGACGGGCGGGAGCAGGACCAGGATGCCATCCGTTTGCTATTCGAAGTGCTGGGTCGTTTGGCGCCCCAGATGAAGCCGGTTGAGCGTACGCCTGGACAACTTCAAGAGACCACAACGGCGATAAGGGGCAGGATCGATTCACAGCGGCTGGCCACCGGGATCGGAGTTACGCGGGATGCCGGTGGGGAGAAGCGGCTGGATGGCATTCTGAAGAAGGTGTAGCGTACGCCCGGTTA
>JBAXDB010000220.1:0-2873 GCA_037141135.1 bacterium
GGGAACCTTTGTGCGCCTCCGTTACATTTTAGGAGGCGACCGCCCCAGTCAAACTGCCCACCTGACACTGTTCGCAACCCGGATTACGGTGTCGCGTTAGAAATTCAGAACATCCAGGGTGGTATCCCAAGGGCGACTCCACCATGACTGACGTCACGGCTTCCCAGTCTCCCACCTATCCTGGACAGGACATCCCAAATCCCAATATCAAGCTGCAGTAAAGGTTCACGGGGTCTTTCCGTCTTGCGGCGGGTAGTCGGCATCTTCACCGACACTACAATTTCACCGAGTCCCTCGTTGAGACAGCGCCCAACTCGTTACGCCATTCGTGCAGGTCGGAACTTACCCGACAAGGAATTTCGCTACCTTAGGACCGTTATAGTTACGGCCGCCGTTTACCGGGGCTTGGATTCTGAGCTTCGCCGAAGCTAACCCATCCTCTTGACCTTCCGGCACCGGGCAGGCGTCAGCCCCTATACATCGTCTTACGACTTAGCAGAGACCTGTGTTTTTGGTAAACAGTCGGTTGGGCCAATTCTCTGCGGCCGCTTCGAGCTCGGGGAGCAAGTCCCGTCACCCTACCGCGGCGCCCCTTCTCCCGAAGTTACGGGGCCATTTTGCCGAGTTCCTTAACGAGGGTTCTCTCGATCACCTTGGTATGCTCTACCTGCCCACCTGTGTCGGTTTTGGTACGGGCACGTTCCCACTCCCTAGAGGCTTTTCTTGGAGGCATGGAATCAGCGACTGGCCGGCCGAAGCCGGCTGACATCCCCTCTCGGACTTAATGGACCCCGGATTTTCCTGGGATCCGTCCTACCGGGTTGTCCGTGGACTACCAACGCCACGGTTCGCTTATCCTTCCCCGTCCCCCCATCGGTAATAACGTGAAAGACGTGGTACAGGAATATCAACCTGTTGTCCATCGCCTACGCCTTTCGGCCTCGGCTTAGGTCCCGACTAACCCTGAGAAGATTAGCTTTACTCAGGAATCCTTAGGCAATCGGTGGAGGAGTTTCTCACTCCTCTTTCGTTACTAATACCGGCATTCTCACTTCACGCCGCTCCACGGCTGGCTTCCGCCGCCGCTTCACTGCAACGCGAACGCTCCCCTACCACTCCACATAGTGAAGTCCACAGCTTCGGGGGTTGACTTGAGCCCCGTTACATTATCCGCGCACGAACACTTGACCAGTGAGCTATTACGCACTCTTTAAACGAGTTGCTGCCTCTAAGCCAACATCCTGGTTGTCACTGCGCTCGCACAACGTTTGCCACTTAGTCAACACTTAGGGCCCTTAGCTGGTGGTCTGGGCTGTTTCCCTCTCGACGACGAAGCTTATCCCCCGCCGTCTGACTCCTGCGCTCTAGAATCGTGGCATTCAGAGTTTGTATGACTTCGGTAACCTGGTAGGGCCCCTAGGTCAGACAGTGCTTTACAACCACGATTGAACACGCAAGGCTATACCAAAATATATTTCGGGGAGAACCAGATATAACTGAGCTTGATTAGCCTTTCACTCCGATCCACAGGTCATCCCCGCCATTTTCAACTGACGTGGGTTCGGTCCTCCACGAGGTCTTACCCTCGCTTCAACCTGCCCATGGATAGATCGCTCAGCTTCGGGTCTACCGCCTCTGACTAAATCGCCCTATTCAGACTCGCTTTCGCTACGGCTTCGCTTCGCTTAACCTTGCCAGAGACGAGTAACTCGCCGGTCCGTTATGCAAAAAGTACGCTGTCACCGAGCAAGCTCGGCTCCAACCGCTTGTAGGCGTACGGTTTCAGGTTCTATTTCACTCCCCTCCCGGGGTTCTTTTCACCTTTCCCTCACGGTACTAGTTCACTATCGGTCGCCAGGTAGTACTTAGCCTTGCGGGGTGGTCCCCGCGGGTTCCGACCGGGTTTCCCGTGCCCGGCCGTACTCAGGTGCCAACGGGACAGTGCTCTCGATTTCGCCTACGGGGCTATTACCCACTGTGGCCGGCCTTTCCAGGCCGTTCGACTATCGAAAGCATTTGTAACTGTCCGAACGCTCTGCGGAACGATCATGTTGGTCCTACAACCCCGGATGAGCTACGCCCGCAGGCAATCACGCTCAACTCGGTTTGGGCTCTTCCCTTTTCGCTCGCCACTACTCAGGGAGTCGAGGTTTCTTTCCTTTCCTCCGGTTACTGAGATGTTTCACTTCACCGGCTTGCCTTCCGCTGCCCTATGTGTTCAGGCAGGGATACACGCCCATTACAGCGTGTGGGTTCCCCCATTCGGAGATCCGCGGATCAAAGGCTGGTCAGCGCCTCCCCGCGGCTTATCGCAGCCGCCCACGTCCTTCCTCGGCTCCTGGCGCCAAGGCATCCACCGTACGCCCTTCATATCTTGAAGAGCACACCTACGCCACTGTGCAGTTTTCAAGGTTCACCCGCCAACCCATTGGGTCGGCGTGATCCCCGATCGGGTTACCGCCGGCGAACCGACAGATCTCCCGATCCTTGATGACTGAACAGCGCGATGACGGACGGGGTTGATTCCTTGCGGTAATGGACCACTACAAAGTGTTTGGTCCGCAAGGTCCCGGCCGACAAACCAGGTGTCGACGTTGTTTCCAGGGTTCATTCTCGCCCGGCCCACGAGGGGACGGGGGAGCTCAACTGGCCGAAGCCAGGAACCCAGGCCACCGAAGTGGCTCCCTAGAAAGGAGGTGATCCAGCCGCAGCTTCCGCTACGGCTACCTTGTTACGACTTCACCCCAATCGCTGACCCCACCTTCGACGGCTGCCTCCCTTGCGGGTTAGCCCACCGGCTTCGGGTGTTGCCGACTTTCGTGGTGTGACGGGCGGTGTGTACAAGGCCCGGGAACGTATTCACCGCGGCGTTG
>JBAXDB010000221.1:0-2866 GCA_037141135.1 bacterium
CAGACCTCAAAACAATGGGGGTCTTTTCAGGAAAAGACCGACGGTTTCAAATCCCTCAGATTGTCAATTCGTTGACCAACGCTTCCTGGGGAAGCGTTGGGTTTTCCGGGGCTTTCCCGCCCGGGTGTCTGGGCGCTATTCTGGGCCATGCCCGAAGCGCCAATTCACTCTGCAGCTCCGGCCCCAGAACCAACACCGATCGCCCCGATTCCGTCAGCCCAGGCTGAGCTGCGGCTGGAGACTGCCCCGATAGCGCCGCCTCCGGCCGACCCGGCGCTCCAGACGCCGCCAACGGGTCAGTTGCTCCTTAGAACCGATAAGCGCAACCCCGTCTTTGCGGTCTATCAGGACGATTCAGGGGATCGACTCCTGGTCTTCTACGGCTTTGAACTCATCGAAATCGTCAACAACGACTCCGCCGATCCCGCCTTCAAACTCTTGTTAGCTCGGCTCTACAACGCCAAGGTCAAGCTCAGCGCCTTGTGCGAAAGCTTCCAGGTCGACCCCAAAACGGTCCGGCGCTGGGGAAAGGCCTTGCTGCAGGGCGATGCAGCCGAGTTGGTCCGGGTGTTGGAAGGTCGAGGCGTGTGCCACAAGCTGACTCCCGCCGTGGAAAACTTCGCCCGTTTGCGCTGGCCCCACTTGGTGGCCGAACGAAGCTACGGTGCGGTCGGACGGTTGCTCCTGGAGATTCGGAGCGTTTTCAACATGGAGATTTCTCGCTCCGGCCTGCAGGGCCTCATTCGAGTCCTCAAAGGCGGCCCGGCTCCCGAGGAATCATCGCTCCCCGAGGAGGACCCACCCTCCAGTCTTCCCAATCCGGAGGTGGGCGCCGCACTTCCAGCCCAGCCATTGCCGGAGGTGCCTCAGGAAACCAGGGAGAGCAGTGTGAAATCTGTGGAGGAAACCGACGCGGATAAAGCGGCTGATTCTGCGGTCCAACCAAGTGTTCAGGCCGGGACGCTGTCCGGGAACAATGCACTCTCATCTCCCGTTTTTCCCAAAGATCCCGCCCAGGCCCTTTATTGGTGTGATCACGCTGGGGTCTTGGTTTTCGCCACCGCCCTGGCGGCGATTTCACAAGTCTCCCCAACGCCTCAGAGAGTTCTGGCTCAATGGATGGCAGCCCTGTTGCTGGGCGCTCAGAACATCGAACAAACCAAGTATCTAAATTGGGAAGACTTGGAACTGATCTTGGGCCCGGTCGTGCGCTTTCCCACCCCGCAGCGCGACCAACTTAAGGCACTGGCGGCGGACCCGGGACTGATCGATGAGCTCTGGCGCTTCAATCAGAAGAACTTGGGCCCAGCGGTCGGGAGCGACTTCTATTTCGATCCCCACACCAAGCATTACACGGGGGAGCAGAACGTGCTCAAAGGTTGGGGTCCTAAAATCCGCGGCGCGGACAAAGTCCTACACAGCGATTTCCTCCACACGGCCCAAGGAGCGCCCATCTATTTTGAGACGACGGACAACTTCGTCGATCTGCGCCAACGCTTCTGCGGTGTCATTGGACGCGCCCGCCAAGCGCTCCAATGGCCGGACGACACCGTGCCCACCTTCGTGGTGGATCGGGGCTGTTACGGACTGGAGTTTTTTGAGAAAGTGACGGGCGATCCGACCTTCCATCTCATCACCTGGCAAAAGGGCTTCACGGCCGAGGCGTGGGATCCCGCCAACGTCATGGGCCAAACCACGATCACCCGGTATCGGAACTATGCCGCGGATGTGCGGCTCTATCGCTTCGAATATGTGGAGAGACCTTGGGAGAAGCATTCTCTGTTGCGGCAAATCGTGGTGCAAGCCACCGACGACAAAGGTCGGACCATCCAGGTGGCCATCCTCACCGATGACCTCAAGCGGGCGACGATCGAGATCATCAAGTTAATGTTTCAACGGTGGCTGCAGGAGAATGACTTCAAGTATCTCGACAAGCATTTTGGCATTAACCAGATCACCAGTTATCGGAGCCTCGAGTATGAGAAGCTCAGAGGACAGGTGGAGGATCGTCAGGTCAAGAGCGCGGCCCGCAAAGCTCTGGACCTGAAGCTCAAACAAGTGACCGAACCCTTAAAGCGACACCTCTTGGCTGAGGAACAGGCGCACCAAGCCCATCAACTCCGAGCCGTCAAAGGCCCGGCACTGGCAGCAAAACTGGCCCTCGAGAGTTCGACCGCCACGCCCGAATACAAAGAACTGAGCCGGCAAGTGGTGGCGCTCAAGACCGCCGATCTACGCTACGAGACGACGCGTCTGGAACGACGAAAGAGCATCGCGCAAGGCCACCAAGCAATCGCGGCCATTCAGCTGCAAATCGCCGGGACCCAAGCCCAAGAATCGCGTTTGGAAGCGATGATTCAGGCTCACATGGTGAAAATGGAGGGTCAGTGCAAGCGGCTCATGGATGTGTTAAGGATCACGGTCCGCAATCTCTTCTACCAAGCACTGCAACCCTTCAAGAAAGCCTACGACAATTACCGGGACGACCACGATTACTTCCGCAAGTTGACTCAGTCCCCCGGCGTGATGGAAGTGCGAGCTCAAGAAATAGTGATCCACCTCATGCCACGAACCAACTACGGAGGAGAGCTGAGGAAAGCGGTCATCCAAACGCTGGAGGGGATCAATGCCCTGGGACTGGAGCATCCGTGTCGACCGGGAAGAAAGTTGAAGTTCCGACTCGGGCAACGATCAGAGATGGAATTGAAGATGAACGTGGAGGCCTGAAGCCGCCAGCCGAGTCGGCCCCCCGGGCTGGCGGCGGGCCGGGGCTCCCGCCAGCGCCTGCCCATGGAAAATCGCTCAAATTGAGGGATTTGAACCGCGCAATGTTCCAGGCGGTATACCCCTTCATTTTGAGGTCTGA
>JBAXDB010000222.1:0-2845 GCA_037141135.1 bacterium
ACTCGTTTCGTCATGTTTTTCCTTTTTTTTTGTGCTTCCTAAATTATAACGGGGACTCGGGATTGTTAAAAAATCAATTCGGGGATGTACACGACATCATCTGGTTCCAACAGGATATCATTCTCTATCAAGCCTTCGGCGCCCACCGAACGCAAATCGACCTGCCAGGTCTTGATGCCCCCCCCGGGACGTTTACGGGTGATTCGAATGGCGTTTTCCTTTGCGCTTGTGTCATATCCGCCGGCCTGCTGGATGGCACCGCTGAGGGTCAAATCCCGGGTGGCGGGCAGGCTGACACGCCCCGGTTTCTTCACCCGGCCCAGCACGGTCACGCTCCCCCAGGGGGAGAGCCCCTCCCTGTTATCATCCCGCACAAACTCCACAATCACCTGGGGATTAACGAAAAACTCCTTGTAGGCTGAAGTCAATTGGGCGCTAAGGCTCTCCAGACTCTGCGCGCTGACCTTGACGGCGCCAAGCAGGGGCATGGAAATAGTGCCTTTGTCTGTTATCCGCTTGCCGGGTGCTGCGATCTCGTTTTTCCCCGCAACCAGCACCGTGACATTAATCACGAGACCTGGTCGCAGGTCGGCTGACTCAAAGGGAACATTCGTGGACGCGGCAGGATCATTACCAGCAAGCACGGCATGATCAATGGCGTGTTCCTTGCCTGAAACCACTGTGCTGGTCCGGCACCCCGACACACCCATTCCCAGGAAAGGGAAAGCCAACAAGAATACTAGAAGTTTGAATGTAATTTTCATCATCCCTCATCATGCAAGGCCGAAATCCGCCACACTCCGTGCCCTTCATTTATGCAAAGTTACTAAAAGTGCGCCTGACAAGATAGGGGGGGCATTTGTGATTAAGATGTCACAATTTCAACTACATTCACAGAAGGCAGCCACATTTCCATGGTCCCTCGGCAGGTGCCCGTGGCATTGCGCCAGGGTCGCGAAGGGAATTAAAAGACTGGAGACGCGAGACTCGCGCCGGAGGACTGCGGAAACCTGACCCGCACCGTGGTTCCCTTGCCGGGTCCACTCAGGACATCCAACGTACCGGCGAACGCCATGATGCGTTCGCGCATGCTGAGCAGACCCAAAGCCTTCGACCTCGCGACCGAATCCGGGGTAAAGCCCTTCCCGTTGTCCTGAATCTCAAGCTCCCAATCGTTTCCCGCCGCGCCAAAACGCACCTTGACGTGAGTCGCCTTCGCGTGCCGAACCACGTTGGTCAAAGCCTCCTGCATGATCCGGAAAAGGGCCAACTCGCAGTCTCGATCCAGGGGAACATCCTGGTCGGGAAGCGACACCTCACAGACCAGGCCGGTACACTTTTCAAAATCCTCCGCGTGCCATTCGATGGCGGCGAGCAACCCGAGATCGTCCAGCATTCCTGGTCGTAACGAGCCGCAGATCGTTTGAGTCATTTCGGCCAGGCGTTCGACCACCGGCATCATGGCGACAATCTTGTCTTTGACCTTTTCAACTGCTATGGGCTGGTCAGTCCGCAAGTGACGATCCATCCAACTCAGGTCGATTTGCAGTGCCGTCAGGTTCTGCCCAAACACATCATGTAATTCGCGGGCAAGTGCTTTACGCTCTTCTTCCCGCACGACCTGAAGGCGAGCCGCCAAGGCATGCAGCTCGACCGTGGTCTGCTGCAACTCCGTCGTCCGAATTCGAACCCGCCGCTCCATTTCTTCCAGCGATCGTTCCTGTTCCTGAAGCAGCAAGGCGTACTTTTTTTGGCGCGCCACCGCCACCGCCGCGTTACCCACGGCGGCGAGAAGTTGATGCCGGCCAATCGGCTTTACCAGATAATCGAAGATACGCAGGCTGATAGCCTCGTTCGCGGATCCGAAGGTGGGCAAGCCCGTTATGAGGATCGTCCTCACGTCGGGTTGCCGCTCACGGATGTGCCTCGCGACCTCCAACCCCGTGCTGCTTTCCAGGTTGATATCAACTATCGCCACATCCAGGGACCGCTGATCCACCCATTTTTTCGCCTCTTCGGCATCAGCCGCTTCAATCGTTTCGTACCCACTCTCCCGGAGAAATACCCCGACAGTGGTCCTGATGATTTCTTCGTCGTCCACAAGTAGAACGGTTGCTTTCATGCACCACTCCTCATAACAAGCCCGCCTCACTCAGCCAAGTGGTTGCTGATCGCATAATGCGTCAGTTCGGCATTGGTCTGCATCTTCATTTTTTCCAGAATGCGCGCACGGTAAGTGCTGATGGTGTTGCTGCTGAGGACTAATTCGCAGGCTATCTCCTTGACCGTCTTGCCCCGGGCAATACACTGCAGAATCTCGAACTCACGATCGGACAGTCTCTCGTGCAAGAGGCCGCTCCCGGGGCTGCCCAGTTCGGACGCCAGCTGTTCGGCCATGACAGCACTGACATAACGGCCTCCCGCGAGAATGCGCTCGACGGCCCGTATCAGCTCCGAGCCAGCACTCGCCTTGGTCAGGTAGCCGGCGGCGCCGGACCGAAACGCACGTACAGCAAAAGGCCGTTCCGCATGCATGCTCAACACAAGCACCGGAGTTTTCGGGCGCTGCATGTGGAATTCCTTCAATACGTCCAACCCGCCACGACCCGGCATCGATACATCAAGAATAATAAGATCCCACATATGGGCGAGCGCGACCTCCAAGCCTTTTGGGCTGTCCTCGGCCTCGCCAAACTTCACGTCTCTGAAAACCTCCGACAGAATAAGCTTCAATCCGCTACGCATTACGGCGTGATCATCTATAATTAGAATTCTCATGACTGACCTCTACATCTCCAGTGCTCTCATTAGAGGCCTTGCGATGCGTCATTGCAACACAAAATAG
>JBAXDB010000223.1:0-2814 GCA_037141135.1 bacterium
TTTAACTGCCTGTCCCTTAACGCTCTCCTTCTGGAGTCATGATATCGGAGGATTTCTGGGTAATACCGGTGGTGATTTGCTTGTCCGCTGGATGCAACTCGGGATGTTCTGTTCCCATAGTCGAATTCATGGCTCGGGAGACCGCGAGCTTTATAAGTTTGATCAAAGGACCTTCAAACTCTGCCGTGAGTTTATCCGCCTACGTTATCGCCTGATGCCCTACATCCTCGGCACTTCGCTACGCTCCGTTGCCGACATGCGTCGGCCTAGCTCGCTTCGCGCCCTCCAGAAGATGGGAAGTAGGTCGGGCGCTCTTGTCACGCCGGAGTGCAGGAAGGCGGAACGTCGCCCGGCATTGGGCCTCACGTCAGGTCCCTCAGCTTTCATCCCTCAGCCTGGTGTATAGCGGCATGAACTTGATTTTGCCGAGAACCCCGATGTTGCCGGCATTGAATACCAGCCCGGCGGCGGTCTCCGGATGCGTCTCCATATAAAGATGAAGGCTTTTGAGTTTTCCAGACGGACCGTGCTTGATTTCCAGCGGAAAAATCTTCCCGTTACGCACTACCAGATAATCCACTTCGGCGCTGCTGCTCTTCGCGGCTCTGGACCAGTAGAACAGTTGATGGTTCTGCGATCCACCCGCGGCATGAAGTTCCTGCCCGATGAACTGTTCGCAGAGACTGCCTTTGTACGTTGCCAGCAGGTCTCCGGACTGGATGATTTCTCCGGGAGGGATCCCGCACAAAAACTGCATCAGACCGATATCCACCATACACACTTTGAACGTCGATTTATTAATGTTGCCGCCCAGCGGCAGGCCCGCCGCCGAAGACGAATGCACCGGGGTCACCAGCATCGCCTTCTCAAGCGCGCCAAGGACCTGCTTGATCTTGTAGTGCGACGCCGTGGCGGAGAGAGCGCTGTACTTGACCGCCAGACCGACATGACGCGGCACCGTCTGGAAGATCTCTCTGACAAGGTCATGCTCCAGATATTTCTCGTACTTCAGCATATCCTGAATCAGCGCATTCATCAGCGCATCCTGGACCCGCCGCACGGCGTTAAGCGAATCGGTCTCAATATAGGCGGACACGGCCTCAGGCATGCCGCCGACGACGAAATAGGTGCGCAGATGTTCCATCAGCCGATCATGGATCAGTGGCTCCACGGGAAGCCGCGCGTCCAACGTCGGTCGCGCAGCTTGCAAACGTTCGGCTCCCAGCGCGATCAGGAACTCCTCAAAGGTCAGCGGCGTCATATACATGAACTCAACACGCCCGGCGGGGAAGGATATCTTCGCCATTTCGAATTCAAGCAACGATCCCGCGGCGATCACATGCAGTTCGGGCATCTCCTCGTGGAAGTACCGCAGGGCGGCCAGAGCCTGCGGGCAACGTTGTATTTCATCCAGAAACAGAAGCGTTTCATCCGCCACAATGTCTTCGCCGGTGGCTGCTTCAAGCAGTTTAACCAACCGTTTTGGAGAAAGATCGCCATCGAAGACCTGTCTGACACTCACCTGCTTTTCAAAATCGATCTTTACATGACGTTTGAACGCCATGGCGCCGAACGCATCAATTGAGTGAGTCTTCCCGACCTGCCGGGCCCCCCTGACAATCAACGGCTTCCGGTTACGACTGTCTTTCCATATGAGCAGTTGCTTGCTGATAAGCCTTTCCATTTGAAGCTACCTCCATAAAGATGACTGTATAATACAAATGAATTTGAGAAACACAAGCCTCTTAATACATGGATGTGCAGGATAGCCAAGAGGAAAAAATAGGTTCCTCGCGGCTATCTGGCCATGATTCGGGCCGCACAAACGCTTCGTCAGGAAGAAGTTTGAGTCTCGAGTCCAGAGTCTAAAGTCCAAAGTTGCCCTGTGAACTACTTGTTAATTGACGACCTGGATGATATGTGCAATATTTATTGTACAAAAAGACAGCGAGGTTTACGGTGAAAACAATTAGCATTTCCGATGCCCGCAATCATCTGCCGTCGGTCATTGACGAGGTGATGAAGACTCATGAACAGATTGTGGTCATCCGCCACGGGACGCCGATGGTCGCAATCATGCCGTTCCGGGATATGAATCCGGAGGCGAACCGTTATCCTCTTCGAGGGCATCCTCTCGCAGTGGCGGCGGATTTCAATGATCCCATGCCGGATCTGTGGGATGCCCTGATTGTCAAGGATGGGACCGGAGGTTACCGTGTTGGCCCGGGATCACGCTCGCGCCGCCGCAGTCGGGCCACCTCTGAAAATATACCTGTCGGCAAGCCTGAAGGACGCAAAAGGAAAGGCTGAACTCATGATTGTTCTGGACACACAGGTCTGGCTTTGGTGGGTACACGACGTTTCGAAACTCTCCAAACGGGCGTCTCTCGCCATCAAACAGGCCGAGGAGAACGGCGGCATTCGTGTTTCCGTGATCTCGGTATGGGAGATTGCCGTGAAGAGTGCCTTGGGTAAGTTGGAACTTTCCATGGAAATGGATGAGTGGTTCCTCTTGGCGAAGTCCTATCCGAACCTTGTGGTCGAACCTGTGTCGGCTCAAGACGTCATCGCCAGCGCCAGGTTGCCCGGAAACTTCCACAAAGATCCGGCCGATCGGATCATCGTTGCCATGAGCCGCAGGTATGGCGTCAGTCTCGTCACGTCCGACGGCTTGATACAGGCCTATCCCCATGTGGCCGTAATCTGGTAGGGGGGCGCATCCTTCCCGCTGGAACTGCTTGTCTATCCGGCCTCTATTTCCCGTGGAAGACTTTTCTCTGCCGGCGCCAGACTCCATAATTTCCGCTTCTCGCC
>JBAXDB010000224.1:0-2746 GCA_037141135.1 bacterium
ATCCGGCGGCATCGGCATTCTGCTCAACAAGCACCTGCCCGGTTGCCGCATCCACAACAATCGCTCCCAGATAAGGATCAGCAGTCCGGTTCGGCAACGCTGCACGCCCTGTGGAGGAAGCTTTAGACTTCGTGCTTTTTGCCGTTGTCGTGGTTTTTTTCGAGGTTTTCTTCGTGGTTTGAGTTTCCGCCAAAGCGTTTCCACTAACAGCCAACACCACAGCACAAGCCACTACACCCAGCCACCGCATTGATTTAATAGTCGTCATTGATCCCATTCGCTTTCAGATAAAATAATGGAGGCAGAATGTAACGTATCCCCTTTTCACTGTCCAATGATCTTCATTCATACCCGGATCTGATCGGGTATGTCGGTTAATTTTTCACCACCCGCACCCGTGACAGCAAAGGTGTTTTCAATGCCAATGACCCCTTTCCCGGGAATCACGAACTTGGGTTCAATGGCGATAACCTGCCCCTCTTTCAGCGGCCCCTTGAATCCCTTCGCAAGGATGGGCCACTCATCAAGCTCAAGACCAACCCCGTGTCCGACAAACCGAGACTGCTCGCCCGGCATACCCATAAAAGCCTTACCGAAGCCGGCTTGGTTCGCCATTTCGACCGATTCGAAATAGAGCTCTTCACAAATGACCCCCGGCTTCAATGCGTTCTGTAGGAATGATTGAATTTCAAGAGCGACATCAAAGGCGCGCTGTAATTCGGGATCAAGTTTCCCTATGACAAATACCCGGGTCATGTCAGCAACATAACCATTCATGACCCCCGCGTAGTCCAAGAATACAGGTTCATTTTCCTTAATGACATCAAAAGATGATCCGTAAGGGGATGCACTGGACACCCCGCGCCCTGTCACCGCGCCATCAAACCCTCCATACGAAGTACCACCAGCAGAAACGGCCAACCCTATGAAGAGCTCCTGGTTGAACGCTCGCATACGAATATACCCTTCATTACCCGCCTTCCGGAGCCGATACTCAAACTCAGCAGCCAAGTCCACTTCCCGCATCCCTGCCTTTAGAAACTGCGGCACCTGGGTAAAAATTTCGCCAATCGCCCGCCCACTATGCCGTAATTGATCCAATTCGAAGGGAGATTTGACGGAACGGAGTTCGCGGTTTAATGGAGAGATGTCAACAAACTCAGTGCCCGGCAATAACTTGATGCAGTAATTCAACTGCTGTACGGGAATCACATCAAAGGTCATCCCCACTTTGCTTAATGCCTTGCCGAACAAACCCTGAAAATCCCTGCTGGCGGGATAAGCCCTCACATCCGCTACCACACTCTCTTGCTTCGCTCTGACAAGACTTTTTCGTACCAGTAATATCGGTTCCCCTTCAGCTGGGATCCACAGGGTGGCTGTTTGATTCGTGCCACAAAAATAATAGACATCGATCGGGTACATAAAAAAGGCTCCATCGAGCTCTTTCTCCCTGATCAGCGCCTGCATGCGGGCAACCCGCCTCTTTATATCATTTTGGATCGTCATACGCCCTGTTTTCAAAAGCGAGATGTCATCCCCCGCTGCAATTGTCGATGTTGGGCAATCACGATAAAATGATGTTGCATTATGAAATCATGTGCAATCTATTTTTAATGTCAGTCAACATGGCATGCCCCTCTCTATCGGGCCAGCCACGTGGCAGAGGCGTCTCGCCTCTGATCTTCTGCTCTCTATATCCGCGTGACAGAGCCGTCCCGGCTCTGGTCGTTTATCGTATTATCCAGAGGCGGGACGCCTCTGCCACTTAACTTGATGTATGGCAATAATCCCTTGCGGTTTCCGCATCAACTTCTGTCCAAGCGCCGTGATTGCGAATATATCCGCAAAATTCCTCAAAGCTGTCCGGACTGCGGACAATGTGATCAAAAGATTCCTTCTGCCAAATTTTCACTTTCACAGTGGCAGAGCCGTCCCGGCTCTGGTCTTCTGCTCTCTTCCGCGTGGCAGAGGCGTCTCGCCTCTGGTCTTCTGCTCTCTTCCGCGTGGCAGAGGCGTCTCGCCTCTGGCTCCTGGTACTCAGAGGCGGGACGCCTCTGCCACTTCTACTCATTTTTACAATCTCATGCGCCGTGAAGGATTTCCATGAATGGAGAATTTCAGAAAGCTTATATTGGCCAAATGGCACGAGAAGCGCATGGACGTGATTGGGCGCAACAACGAATTCATCGAGTTGATAGCGCTGGCCGTTAAAATGTCTCAAGGCACCATCCACCAACTTCATGATCGCAGGCTGCGCCAGAATACATGACCCACTCCCTGCATCGAGCCATTGCTGAAGGCGCTGCGGGAAAAGTGCTTCATACTCATTCCGCAGCGCCTCATCATGAGGTGGAGGATGCAGGGCAAGCCAGATTTCACGCTCATTGCGCCACTGCAACAGCTTTTCCTGCGGAAGGGAATCGGCTAACCGGAATGTGACAAAGTAAGTCACACCTGCCTGGCGCCAGTGCGGAAGGTCGCCAGAAAGAAAAGCGACAGGAGCTGTAGGGGCGAAATAGGTCCGGAGGGATGGGGACAGAGGCGGGACGCCGCTGCCACGGGGGCTTGGCTCTTCTTTACATGCTGAGTTTGCCGCCAATCTTCTCTCCATGGAACAAATTATCACATGAACTGTCGCTCGCCGTCTATCTGCCGGGATAACGATTTTTCCATCAGCAAGACAGTTAGGTGGCAGAGGCGTCTCGCCTCTGGTCTTCTGCTCTCTTCATCCACGTGGCAGAGG
>JBAXDB010000225.1:0-2743 GCA_037141135.1 bacterium
ATCACAGCCAACCTGTTGCCAGGCCTGCGGCGTGAGGATGCCGCCCGCTTCAATCTCTCCTGGGTATCGCCGCCATGGCCCTGGCCGGCCTGCAGGGAACACACGTCATGCCGTGGCGACTTGATACCCATTCGTGGCTGCCCAACCTGACAATTGGGATGGCAGCTGATCAAAGATCACTTGATCTATTGTTGCTTTGCCTGGGACCTGGCAGGGAAAGAGTCACTCAAGCGCTCCGGTGACTGACCACCGAATCGTGGGATGCCAACCCTGCTTGGATTCCCAATGATCCTCGGTCAACGCAAGATTCGTAGGTACGATTCAGTAGTTTAACTGCTTGGCTTTAACCTCTTCCCAGGTCCCTTGAAGCACGGGAGTGGCAAAACTCTGAGGAGGACAACCATCCTCAACCTCTTCCCAGACTCCGTCAGCTTCGTCGACCTCATTAAGGACAAAGGTCAGGCCACCATCGTACAATTCTTTCAGCCTTTCCTTGATCGCTTCTTTGCCCTTGGCAGCGACTTCGTCTGAAACGAACGCGAAGTGCTCCTGCTGAACCGTGAAAGCGTGTTTGTAAGTAGGCACGTGACCTTTTCAGCTGTGATGATTTTAGGGTAAGCGGGGCCTCAGGCTTCCACTTTCGTAACCATTCAGTGCTATTCATAGGATAGGTATGGCAGTCGGCAAATCAAAGTAGACAGCAAAAACATCCATGACTTCGACAAGAGCATGGCGATGAACCGTACTTTGTCATGTCTGGCACCAGGAATTTCAGATTTCGGAGTCACTGAATGCCCATGCCTGGGCTCTTCATCCTCGGATGGTCAGTCCAGACAATGGGGCTGATTCCGATTGGTGACAGCATGCATTTGTAGCCCCACCCCCCACTGCCTTCAAGGCCGGTGGAACGGCAGATCCATGAGCGTCGTACGGCTCCAGGCAGAGATCCATGGAGCGATCACGGCCACGTCTGCCAGACGTGTGCCATAGCCACGCCCGGTTGACCCGATACGTGATATCTCGGCCTTCAATCCCACTGCAGACCGTTACTCCTGGCGACAGGACTGCGGTTGAACGGACGCGCCGCCTGGATAGCTCACGTTCTCACTCCCCCTGCTGGTGTGTCATGGAGGAGCAGGGGTACCCAGCGACGATCCGTTCCACCTGGTGGGGCAACTGCACAGTGCACTGCCACTGGGCCAGAGCGACGATCTGAACAGCCCATTGCCCGGGAATGGGGCCAAAAGGCTCAATCAATGCCTTGTCAACAGGCCGACAATTCCCAAATCGGACTAAAGGCAGACCTGATCAGCGCCAATGCGACTTTTTGAGCCAGTTTTTGAGCCAGAAATCCACTCAGGCCAATGGGAAACTCGCCCGTGGGCTGGTATTTCTGCAAACTCCTATCTGCTGGTCGCTCATGGTCCGGAGCGCCGATCACTGGGTGAGCCATCGACCATGGAGGGCTCGGGCGGGTCCTGGGGAGTCAACGATTCGAAATAAGACTGTTCTCTGTAGCTAGGGAAGCTCTGGGCAACAAGGGGTAGAAGCCTTCCTATCCCTCCCTTTTGTTCGGATTGAACTATTGATCAGTGAGGTTGGCCTGAATCGGGCTGAATTCGGCCTATTTGCTGTCTATTTTCCCCCACCGTGGTCCATTTGAACCCCAAATAGACACACCATCCCCCATTTACGTCCTGCATAACAATTGATGCCGGACCATGAACAAGTTGGCGAGTGCCGCCAGCACATTCACCTTGCAGCGATTCTTGAACATGCCGCGGAGTCGGGTCTTCTCAAAGCCGAACTGACGCTTCATCACGCGAAAGGGGTGCTCAACTTTTGCGCGGATGTGAGCCTTTGCGGTCTCGATCAGGTCATCCACCCGCCCCTCTGGCGTGTCGGGTAGAGCGCGACGCTTTCCTGGGCGCATGGCAACCCGAAAGCCGATGCCCCTGCCTTCCATCTCGGCGCGCTTCTCGATGCCTTGGTAGCCGGCGTCGGCGTAGACCACTGTCTCCTCGCCGTGCAGGAGATCAGCCGCTGGCGTCAGGTCATGCACATTGGCGGCAGTAGTTTCCACCGAGTGGATGAGCCCGGTGTCCTTGTCCACGCCAATGTGGACCTTCATGCCGAAGTACCACTGGTTGCCTTTCTTGGTCTGATGCATCTCGGGATCCCGCTCCCGTGCCTTGTTCTTGGTAGAGCTCGGTGCCGCGATCAAAGTGGCATCGATGATCGTGCCCTGCTTCATGGCCATGCCGTTGGCTTTGAGGTGCGCTTTCACCGCCTCAAAGATCTGATCGCCCAGATCGTGCTTCTCCAACAGGTGTCGGAACGCCAGGATCGTCGTCTCATCCGGGATCCGGTCACTGATCAGGTCGATGCCAGCGAATCGGCGCATCGTCGGCACCTCGATCAGCGCATCCTCCATGGCTGGATCGCTGAGGTCATACCACTGCTGCAGCAGATGAATCCGCAGCATGGTTTCCAACGGATAAGGCGGGCGACCGCCCTTGGAGCTGGTTTTGGGGTAGCAGGGCTCAATAAGGTCGATCAACGCCTTCCATGGCACAACCGCCTCCATTTCCTGCAGAAACCGCTCACGCCTGGTTCGCTTTTTGGCCGTGGTCTGCTCGTAATCACCAAAGCCAAGCTGCTTGCCGCCCATCAACCCAGTCCATTCGTGCGATCACAGGAGAATTGTCGCGCAGGTGGGCCGGGTTTTCCAGAGTCTCCCTAG
>JBAXDB010000226.1:0-2723 GCA_037141135.1 bacterium
CGTACCGTCCGTAACCAGGGCCGCGTCAGAGCCCTTGAAGCCCTCCGCGCTGACCGCCGCCAGCGCCGTGAACGTTCAGGCGCCGTCCAGATGGCGATTCAGGAAGCGGATCGTACCGGTCAGATTGTTCTGAAGGCCGAGTCGGTCGTTTTTGGCTATGACAACCGCGCCCTGATCCATGACTTTTCCGAAGTGATTACCCGCGGCGACCGGATAGGAATTCTCGGACCGAACGGGTGCGGCAAGACCACCCTGCTTCGGCTTCTACTCGAGCCCAGCGGAACCGGCTTGACCCCGCTCTCCGGAAAAATCTCGCATGGCACCAATCTGCAAATCGCCTATTCCGACCAGCTTCGCGCCCAGTTGGATGAAAATCAATCGCTGGCCGAAAACATCGCGCAGGGCAAGGAATTCATCATGTTGCAAGGCGTCAAACGCCATGTCATGGGATATCTGGAGGACTTCTTGTTTACCCCTGATCGCGCCCGGCAACCGGTATCTATTCTCTCCGGTGGCGAACGCAACCGCCTTCTGCTGGCGCGGCTCTTTGCCCAACCCTCAAATGTGCTCGTGCTGGACGAACCGACCAATGATCTGGATCTCGACACGTTGGAACTGCTCGAGGAACAACTCGCAGCCTATACCGGAACCGTCCTCATCGTCAGCCATGACCGGTCTTTCTTAAACAACGTGGTTACCAGTGTACTCGCCTTCGAAAAGCACCCCCCGGGCCGTAATGACATCTGGCTTAAGCCCGATGAAGGCTGGTTCGTCAATGAGTATGTGGGGGGCTATGATGACTGGGCCGCAAAGCGGTTACTCCCCCCGGAGGCTGAACCCGCAACCAAACCGCTCCCCCTCAAAGCGGATACACCGCCCCAGCGAAAACTGACTTTTCGCGAGCGGAAGGAACTCGATGAATTGCCGGGCCGCATTGAAGCGATGGAGGAAGAACAGACGCAGTGGCACGCCTGTCTGGCGGATCCAGCTTTTTTCCGGAAGCCAAAAGCAGAAATCACAAAGGTGACCGAACGCGCAGAAGCCCTTGCCACCGCCCTCCAAGCCGCCTATCGGCAGTGGGAAAAACTGGAAGCCATCGCCAACCCTACTTCAGCATCTCCGCCAAGCGGGTCTTGATGCTGGCGAGTTCATCAGACAATTTGGCCCGCTCCTGATCAATTTCGGTCCGCTTCCAGTTTGCCAGCGAGGCTGCATAATCAGCGTCCAGCTGCTTAAACCTTGCTTCGATTTCTGCCGCACGATTGTTCATGGCGACCAGTTCTGATACCTTGCCGTTTTCCTCCTTGGAAACCTCAAGCCTCTTTGTTGCCTCGGCGATGGGGGCACTGACATCAATGCCCGGATATTGCTTCTGGAAGTCAGCCCAATAGGCAAGTTGAATGGCTGGCGGCGAGGAGGTAAAAGCCTTGTCACCCAATACCTTCTCAAGCTGCGCCTTGCCAGCCGTCATCACCCGGACACGCTCTGCTTCGGCCTGCTGCCGCATGGCTTCCTCTTCCTTCTCCCGTACCGCAATTTTCTCCCGCGCCTCTTCCGTGGTAATCAAAAGAACCCGATCCACCCGCCCCGTCAGAAAGTCCACCGTCCCGCGGTCATAGTAATAGGTCGTCCACCGCCCCCCGGTAATCCTGCCCTTGGGCTCGCCCAGTTTCAAAACAACCTGCTCAAAAGTATCACCCTTCAACACCGCAGGGGCGGCTTCAGCCCCAAAGGCAACTCCCAGATATAATACAATGAACAAAGCTGAAACAAACATGACTGTTTTCATTCTGCCTCCTGGATCCTGTACTTTACACTGCGGAGGCGTAAACCCACCCCTAACCCCTCCAAGGAGGGGAATTCCTTTGTGGTTCTCTCACCTCTTCATTCCCCTCCATGGAGGGGCCAGGGGTGGGTTCTTCTTCCCTCTACCCCAGCTGGGCCAACACCACCTGATTGACGAGCTTGCCATCAGAGCGCCCCTTCACTTTTGGCATCAGAGCCTGCATTACCTTTCCCAAATCCTTCTTCCCGCTAGCGCCGGTCTCAGCAATAATGCCCTTAACCAAGGCCTCAATTTCGGCCTGACCAAGCTGCTGCGGCTGATATTTGCGAAACCATTCAATTTCCTGCTGCTCCCTATCCGCCAGATCCTGACGGGCGGCAGCACGATACTGCTCCACCGAGTCCTGGCGTTGCTTAATCGCCTTGGCAACAATGGTAGCCACCGTTTCATCCGATGGCTCCTTCCCCACATTCACCGTGGCATCCTTTATCTGGGAGTGCAGCATTCTTAATGCCGACAACAACCCCTGATTTTGCGACTTCATCGCCGCTTTAATATCCATCAACAAAGCCTCCAACAAAGGTGATCCCATGTTTGTTCTTCCTTATTTCTTCAGATTGACATTATTTCTACACTAGGATTCAGAATTCAGTATTCAGATTACAGACTATCATAATTCTGAATCCTGAATCCTGAATTCTCTCTTCTCACTGATAACACACCGCCAACCAAACGGTATCCTCATCCGGTGCCGTCCATTCCACCCGATGCCGGACATGGGCGTTGATGGTTATATAATCCCCGGGTTCCAGCACCATCGGCTCCGGCCGCCCCTCAAACTTCAAACAGGCACTCCCTTTAATCAACACCAGGAACTCGTTATCATCCTGATCATACCAGAATCCTTCAGGAGAGCTATGCCCCCGGGAAACAATCC
>JBAXDB010000227.1:0-2719 GCA_037141135.1 bacterium
TGCGTATTCCGGCGGCGGCCGGACACCCATTCCGATTTGAGCCGGACACCTGTTCCGATTTTGGCCGGACACTGATTCCGGAGTCGCCGGACACCTGTTCCGACGATGCCGGACACCCCCAGAAAGGGGGAGTAGCGATGCTGGATAACAAAGGCCATTCTGGCCTCCAAAAAGGAGGCATAGATGGCAAGGGAGATGTTATCCATGAGGAAGTTGTCGGAAGTGCTCCGGTTGAGTCTGGAGCAGAAGGTGTCGGTAAGGAAGATTGCCAGGAGTTGCTGCCTGGCCCGGAGCACGGTTTCGGACTATCTGGGGCGGGCTAAGGTGGCGGGCCTGGGCTGGCCATTGCCGGAAGGCATGGACGAGGATCTGTTGGAAAGGCTGCTGTTTCCCGTCAGGGAGACGAGTCTCCCGCGTCCTGCGCTGGATATGGCCTACCTTCGCAACGAGATGCGCAAGCAGAGCGTGACGCTGCAGTTGTTGTGGGAGGAGTACCGCAGTCACACCTCGGACGGCTACAGTTACAGCCAGTTTTGCCAGCTTTATGGAGATTGGGTGGGCAAGCAGGCGATCAGCCTGCGCCAGGAACACCGGGCCGGCGAGAAGCTGTTCGTGGATTTCGCAGGGGACACGATCCCGATCCACGACCCCAGAACCGGGGAGATAAGCCAGGGCCACGTGTTTGTGGGTGTGTTGGGGTGCAGCAACTACACCTACGCGGAAGTGACGGCGACGGAGAAGCTCCCGGACTGGATTGGCGCCCAGGTGCATGCCCTGGAGGACATCAAGGGGGTGCCCTTGGTGGTTGTTCCTGATAACACGAAAGCGGCGGTGAGAAGTCCCTGTTGGTACGATCCGGACATCAACCTGACGTATCAGGAGATGGCCGAGTACTATGGGTTCACTGTGATTCCGGCACGGGTTCGCAAGCCCAAGGACAAGGCGAAGGTGGAAAACGGGGTATTGATCGCCGAACGGTGGATTCTGGCCCGGTTGCGCCATCATACCTTCTTTTCGATCGCGGAAGCCAACGAGGCGGTTCGCAAGCTCCTCATAGGGATGAACGCGAAGCCATTCAAGAAGTTGCCCGGTAGTCGCCAGTCGGTGCTTGAGGCGATGGAAAGGCCGACGCTCAAGCCGCTTCCGGAATGCCCTTACGAATTTGCCGAGTGGAAGCAGGTGGCGGTGAACATTGACTACCATGTCGATGTGGAGGGCCACTATTACAGCGCCCCATATCAGTTGATCCAACAGCGGCTGATGGCGCGCATCACGCGCCATGGCGTCGAGTTGCTTCATAAGGGGAAGCGCGTGGCGGCCCATACGCGCAGCCACCAGAAGGGGCGGCACACTACCCTCACGGAACATCAGCCCCCGGCACACCAGAAGTATCTGGAGTGGACACCGGAACGGTTAATCTCGTGGGCGGGCATGATCGGGCCGAACTGCGCCGAGGTGATCCGTCAGATTCTGGCCTCCCGCCCCTTGGTCGTGCATGGCTACCGCCCCTGCCTTGGCGTGATCCGGTTGGGGAAGCCTTATGGCAATGAGCGGCTGGAGCGGGCCTGCGCGAGGGCCTTGAAGCTGAACATCGCCACCTACCACCGCATCGAGAACCTACTCAAGACCGGCCGAGACAAGGTCACCATGCCGGAGCCCGATATCCCTTGTCCGGTGACGATCCACGACAACGTCCGCGGCGCGGGTTACTACCAATAAGGAGTCTTGCCATGTTACACGAACCAACGATCACCAAATTGCTTGCCATGAAGCTTAACGGGATGGTGGAGGCTCTGGAGGAACAACGCCGGAGTACCGCCGTCGCCAGCTTAAGCTTCGAGGACCGTCTGGCCATGCTGGTTGAACGCCAGTGGCTCTGGAAAGAGGGCCGGGCGCTTTCCTCCCGCCTGAAGTACGCCAAGCTGAAACAACCGGCGTGCGTGGAAGACATTAATTACCGGCATCACCGGGGACTTGAGCGCAGCGTCATTGAGCACCTCTCAGGGAACGACTGGATCCGCTATGCCCAGAACTGCATCATTACCGGCCCCACCGGCGTGGGGAAGTCCTATCTGGCTTGTGCGCTGGCCCAGAAGGCCTGCCGTGACGGCCACAGGACGATGTACTTCTACGCCCCAAAGTTGTTCCGGGAGATCCAATCTGGGCAGGCTGACGGGAGTCTACCCACCCTCCTGAAGAAACTAGCCAAGGCCAGCCTCTTGGTCATCGATGACTGGGGCCTCGAAAAAGCCCCGGCGGCACTCTACCGGGACTTCCTGGAAATCCTCGACGACCGCCACACCACGGCCTCCACGCTCATCACCAGCCAGTTCCCGCCTGACCGGTGGCATGAACTCATCGGGGAGGCCACCGTGGCTGACGCCATCCTCGACCGGCTTTTCAACGGTTCCCACCGCATCGAGCTCTCGGGTGACTCCATGCGTAAACTTCGAATCAAGACGGGCTGATAAGTCAGATCCCTGCCGCCTTCGCGGCAGGCTTATTCAGGGTTCCCAAAGGGGGGGGAGGAGAAGACAGCGTCGTCCCGCGAACGGGACTCCGACTGGGTCAGAAAACAAGTCAACCTTGACTCATATCGGGCTCACTATGCTACAAGATCAAACAGCCAGCGTCGCTTCGCTCCGATAAGTGTCCGACGAGACCGGAATCAGTGTCCGGCCAAAATCGGAATGGGTGGCCGATTTGGCCGGAATACGCA
>JBAXDB010000228.1:0-2703 GCA_037141135.1 bacterium
TTTCATCCTTAACAACTGAACCCTTCGACAGTGCTCAGGGCAGGCAACTTAACAACTTTCCCGTCCGGGGCTTCCTTAACAACCCAACAACGCAACAACCTGACAACTTTTCAGCTTCCCGCCGCGGGAGCGGGTCCAAGAAATCGTAGATCTCTCCGGTTGGTCGTCGCGCCCTGAATCGTGCTATTGTTAAAGCATTGTCGGAATAGTGGGAGCAGTTTTTGAGTGATGTGCAGGGGTGGGGGATGATTTTTTAAAAAGGGCTTTAACAATGAAGAAACACCAAAAGATGAATGAGGGAAAAATGCATAGCAAGAGTCGAGTCAATGCACGTCGAATTATGGGTGCGGTGTCGTTGGTGACGACGCTTATTTTGAGTGCGATGGCTGTGCAGGCCGCCGCGCCGGTGGTTGTGCTTCAGCCCCGGGCTTTGACGCCGCAGGAAATCAAGAATTTTGGTTTGACCAATACGACCCAGAAGTCGCATGGGTTGGTCAATAATGGGATCGGTCAGCCAATTTATCTTGAAGCGCTTGCAACATTGTCGGGCACCTTAGTTACGAATGTGGTGTGGAGTCTCACGGTTCCCACAGGGTCCTCTGCAGTGCTGCAGAGCAGTCCGCTTTCGAATTCGGTGCCCCCGTATGATTTTGGCGATCGGCTTGCCTATCAAGTTGCGGAGAGAAAAGTCCTTGTTCCCGATGTTGTGGGTTCGACCGTTAAAGGGGACTATGTTGTTTACGTTACGGTGTATGCCACGAATGGTATCGGCCGGGCCACGAACACCTTCTTTGGTTCAAAATATCAGGGGATGTACGGGGATGATGTCAATCTCGGTTGCGAAACATGTCATTACAAGCTGCCTACCGATAACACCAACATGACCTGTGTGGCGGATTTTGCAAAGACCAAGCATGCGGACGCTTTCACGCGCAAGATCAATGGTGAGGCGGGCGCTGGTTTCAAGGTCACCTGTGCTTCCTGCCATGTGCTGGGGTACGACACGACTGCGTCGTCGACCAATGGCGGCTTTGATGATGTGATGCTTCAAACGGGCTGGACATGGCCGACGAATCTGGCGACCGCTGCGGCGACCAATAACTGGAGCCTCATGCCCTCCGCGCTTCAGGTTAAAGCAAATATTCAATGCGAGAGCTGCCATGGTCCCGGACTCCGGCATATGTTGGGCGGTGGCAAAACCAATATGATTGGGCAGGACGTCAGTGCCGGCAATTGCGGAGCCTGTCACGATAGTTTGACGCACCATGTGAAGAATTTTGAGTGGGGGCAGACGGCGCATGCCATGGGCCCTGATGCGTTCCGTACGGGATCCTGCGCGCCTTGTCATACCACTAAGGGTTTCATTGATGTAAATGATCCCGGATACCGGTTGACCGACAGCACGAAGACCAACTTTGTGCGTGGTACCTCTAACGAGGGTATTACTTGTGCCGCTTGCCATGATCCCCATAGCACAGGAAAGGGCGCATATCAACTCAGGAATATCCCCACGTTTACGATTGCGACCAACTGGGTCGTGAATCGCGGTGGAGATGGGATTGTCTGTATGAATTGTCATCACAACCGTTATGACGCCAATGTCCGCGTGCTGGTTTCCGGCGGCTCAAGTCAGGGTCCGCACCATAGCGGCCAGGCGGATATGCTGTTTGGCACCAATGCCATTCAGTATGGAATGAGTATGCCCTCTTCCCGGCATTGGGATGTGGTGGAGGATGCTTGCGTGACCTGCCATATGCAGGAGACGCCTGCGAACATGAGTACGAATGCGTTGAATCATGTCGGTGGTCACACCTTCCGTATTGGTTGGGATGGTGGAACGACGAATACGACCGCAGACGATATTCATCTGACGGAAGCTTGCGCCGGTTGCCATGGCGAACTTGAAAACTTCAACTTCGGCGGTGAAGACTATGATCAGGATGGAGTGGTCGAGGGTGTGCAGCAGGAAGTCAGTGACATGCTCTACGAATTGGCCATGTTGCTGCCGCCGGTCGGGCAGCCTGTTGTCAGTAACTCGCTGATCTTTACGGCATCTGTTCCTACCACAGGTCAGGGACTCCGTATCAGGCAGGCGGCTTATAACTACGAGGTTGTTTCCTATGACGGCAGTTTAGGGGTGCATAATCCGAAATATGCCACCGCCCTGTTGCGCGCCTCGATTGATGATATGAAGGGCGGTATTGATGTGGATCATGACGGCTTGCTGGATAGCTGGGAAATCGCCAATTTTGGCAACCTGACAGCTCAAACCGGGTCGGGTGATGCGGATGGGGACGGGCTCTCCAATGCCCAGGAAATGGCGGCAGGAACCAATCCGAACTTGAAGGATACGGATAATGACGGCATCTGGGATGGTGCGGAACTGAGTGCCGGATCCAACCCGCTGAGTGGGGCCTCCAAGCCGGGGACCAATTCTGTGTACCTGCTGCCTGCCGTTGAGTTGGGTTATATTCCCGGCACGATGGGTGTGACTCAGCAGTTCCAGTCAGTGACCACGCTGGGCATTACCAGCACCTGGACGAACATTGGACCGAGCTTTGTGAGCTCCAATGCCTGGTTCTACTATCTGGATACGAAGCGTAACTCGACGAATAAGTTCTATCGCGTAATTACTCAGTAAGGATCGAACGATTGCGCGGGGTGGTAGTGGTTATCCATTGCTGCCCCGCGCATTTTTTTGTA
>JBAXDB010000229.1:0-2680 GCA_037141135.1 bacterium
TAGTTCATAATGCGAATTGCTGCCCCAAAAAGCCATTGCTCTTGATTACCATCAGTACTGGCCGGTGGCCGAACTAAACAGGTTGAGCATGACATTGATGCCGGCTTATCGCATTCCGTATCAGTGGTAAATGTGGCCAGTTCCCTGTAACCGCAGCGCGCAGGGCTGAGGAAGGTTAGAGGCTGGACAATCCCACATCTTAACCAGCTTCTCCTCGAATTCCTCAAGCCGGTCGACCTGCCCGGCCAAATAGGCGCCTAATCGCCGCTTGAGATTCTCAAACACCCCCAGCAGGCCACCATAGCGCCGCTCCAGAATCTCCCAGCCGAAGGGCTTGTTGTTCCGGTGCCATACCTCGCGATGATAGTCGTTCAGCGCCTTCACGTCCTTGACGATTTGAGGAATCACCGTCTTTAGATAACGCTTCAGTTCCGCCTTGTCGCCATTCAGATAAGCCGCCCGTAATTGGCTGGGTAGATCCGCCTTGCGTGAAAGCACGGTGGCCAGCAGGTAGGGCAGTTTCAGCCGTTCGTTGCGCTTATTCTTAAGTCTGGTCTTCAAATCCGCCGCGACACTGGCGAAATGCCCGTTGACCTTCCGTCCCTCCAATTGCGGCTGGAACAGACCGTACATAGGGTCTTCCCACAAGAGCATCTTGGAGAGAGGGGCATAATTCTTCTGGAAGGGAGACCGATCAATCCGCTCTCCAGCCTTCCAATCATCGTAGTCCACGCCCAGTGTGCCCTTCACATTCTCGCGCGTGTAGGCCAGAGACGTGTCACCCGTAAAGCTCATATCAGCAGCATATTGCAGCAGGGGCAGAGAGGCGGTGAAGTCGCACTCCGTACCGTCATCACCCCACAGGGTGATAATCATTTCCTTCACCCCCTTCTTCAGCGACGATTCGAAACCGGCCGCCATGGTTTTCTCGGCGTAATCATAGGCGGGCCAGAACCGATTCCACGTCTGGGCACCAGGGGCCACAATCGGAGCCTTCCCCATTTCGAGATGCTTGTCGATCATCGCGTCATAATCGTCGGCCTTGAAATGATAGTAATCCCAATAGACCTGATCAACGTCAGCAGGAACAGCCTTCTTGATCGCCGGTGTCACCTGAATCGAGGTGTCGTAATAATTGTGTGTCTTGGACAGTACCCGGAAGAACATGTCGCTCCACATCATGGGCTTCACGCCCAACTTCCGGCAAATTTCCATCACTTTCCCGAAATGCTTGGTAATGATTTCAAAGGGGGGTTCATAACCATTCCGGCTCAAGTGAACCCCGCGCCCAATGTCCCAGGCTTCGTCCATGCCAATATGAATCCGCTTGGACTTGTAGGGCGCCACCGCAGCCTTAAGCATTTTCTCAATGAACCGGTAAGTTTCATCCTCACCGCAAAGCATCACTGATTCTGTATCCTTGATTTTGGCATAGGCGCCATAACCGAGAATACGCTGGAGATGCGCCAACGTCTGAATACAGGGAATCATCTCGATCCCGAGACTGTCGGCAATCTTGTCAAACCCTTTGAGTTCCTTTTCGCTATAAGCACCGCGCAGGTAGCCGAAAAGCGGTTCGCCGGGAATCTTGAATGTATCCTCCGTGTAGAACATGAACCCGTTGAGCCCGGCCAGCGCCATGAACACCAACCACTCCTCCATGGTAGCGGCATTGAAGACGGCATTACGGGACACATCCACCATCACGAAGGTCTTACGAATTTTGCGAATCTCCGCAATGTCCAGGGAGATAGCCCTCTTTCCTGCCCGCGCCTTGATCAGCCCAAGCGCCCGGAATGCGTCATTCCGCTCACCATACCCAACTTGGATCTTCCCGCCACCGCCAATAATACGAACGCCCTCTGTCCCGCGTGAAAAAATGATTTCAGGCAGTCGCCGATCCTCAAAATCCAAGGCCACGCTACGGTTGACCCGCTTTAGGCCCTCTCGCAATTCCGCCGGCACCTTTTTCAAGTCGACAAAAAATGAATTCATCGTGACAAATCCCTTTCGATCATTCTGATGCGAATCGACAATAGATACTTAACCCCGATTCAGAGGAAAAGATAAATCGTTGTTTTTTTCTCACTGTCGCAGCCGTTGTCTCATCCATGAGACGCACACCATCCCGGCAAAGGTGACCACTCGGAATTTACCTCTGCACAGAACCATTTCGCCCGTCTTCAGAGCCATGGTGCAAAGACCATGTTAAAACAAAACCCCCACCAACGAGTGGCACAGCGAATGCTATTAATGATAAGTTGACCTGAGGTTGGTGATAATTGAGACGGTGCCTAAGGCGCTATAAAGTCTCGGATCTACTGGCCGACTGGGGCGCCCGGTAGCAGGCAAATGCTTACCACTTAACCGCGACTTTTCGGAGTCGCGGTTTTTATTTTACAGGCTATCCGCTTGACGGTCCTTATCCTGCCCTTTATCTTGCTCCAGCAATGAACACCATCAGATATCCAGCCGAATGGGAGGAGCAGGACGGCGTCTTGCTGGCCTGGCCCCACGCCGATACCGACTGGAAACCTTATCTTGCACAAGCCCGGGAGACCTTTGCCAGGATCATTGCCGAAGCCTCACATCACGCGAGGGTGATCGTGATCACCACCAACCCCACGGAAGTTCACCATTTTCTCCAGCATACCAACGCCTTATGCGAGCGTATTCAGTG
>JBAXDB010000230.1:0-2664 GCA_037141135.1 bacterium
TCTCACGCTACGAAAAATCTGAGGGCGCTTGCGACCTCACGAGGCCCCACTGAATCCTGAATTCTGGATTCTGAATTCGGTGCGATTGCAATATTTTGCATTCGCACCCCTGTCCAGCACTCTCTGCTTGAAAGCGGGGAGGGGTTTCCGTATTGTGTGACAGTTTTCAAATTGTCGCCGGTTGGCGATTGAACAGCAAATAAGGAGCAGCAAAGTTATGTCATTGATTGAAAGTATTGTGGCGCGTGAGATTCTGGATTCCCGTGGTAACCCGACGATCGAAGTGGATGTTACGCTTGAGAGCGGTATTTTGGGGCGTGCAGCCGTTCCCTCAGGTGCCTCGACCGGTGAGCATGAGGCCGTGGAGTTGCGTGATGGTGATGCCAAGCGTTATCTGGGCAAAGGTGTCCGTAAGGCGGTTGCCAACGTCAATGTGAAGTTGGGCCCCAAACTGGTTGGTTGGGATTGCCGCGACCAGGTCGGTATTGACAACCTGTTGATTGAGTTGGACGGGACCGAGACGAAGGGTAAGATGGGGGCGAATGCCATACTGGGGATCTCGCTGGCCACTGCCAAGGCGGCGGCGGAGTATTGCGGCCTGCCCCTGTTCCGTTATATCGGTGGTTCCAATGCCAAGGTTTTACCTGTGCCCATGATGAACATCATGAACGGCGGCGCCCATTCCGATGCCCCGATTGACATCCAGGAATTTATGATTATGCCCAAGGGTGCCAAGACCTTTGCCGAAGCCCTGCGCATGGGTGCGGAAGTCTTCCACGCGCTGAAGAGCGTGCTGAAAGGCTTGAAGCTGAGTACGGCGGTGGGTGATGAAGGTGGCTTTGCTCCGAAATTGTCCAGCAATACCCACGCGCTTGATGTGATTATTGAGGCCATCAAGAAGGCCGGTTACAAGCCTGGCAAGGATATTTTCCTGGCTCTGGATGTCGCGGCCAGCGAGTTCTATGATGCCGCCAAGAAGCGTTACATCTTCAAGAAGAGCGACGGCTCCGTGCATACTGCCGATCAGATGGTCGAGTTCTATGCCAACCTCTGCTCCAAGTATCCGATCATCAGTATCGAGGACGGGATGTCCGAGAACGACTGGGATGGCTGGAAAAAACTGAGCGAGCGACTTGGCGACAAGGTGCAGCTGGTCGGCGACGATCTGTTTGTGACGAACACCAAGTTCCTCAAGAAGGGCATTGACCTGGGTATCGCCAATTCCATTCTGATCAAGGTGAACCAGATCGGGACCCTGACCGAGACCCTCGATGCCATCCGCATGGCCACGCAGGCCGGTTATACGGCGGTGGTCAGTCATCGTTCCGGTGAGACTGAGGATGCGACCATTGCGGATATCGCGGTGGCCACGAATGCCGGGCAGATCAAGACGGGTTCACTCTGCCGCACGGATCGCGTTTGTAAATACAACCAACTGCTTCGCATTGAAGAGTTGTTGGGTGACTACGCGATTTATGGCGGTGTTATCTGATCGCGTACGCAGGTTGAAAAATTGGTTCAGGGCATTCATCGGCGGACGGTTTATTGTCCGCCGATGAACCCATTTTAATCGGACGAATATGAATTTCTGGGTGCTGGTATATCGCTTGGCCTGGATGGTGGTTATCGCCTCCGGCATGGTGGCCATTGTGTTTGTGTTTTTGCCCAAAACGCATAATTACCAGACCTTGCAGAATCGGAAAGAGACGCTGGAGCAGGGGAATGCCGCGATGGAGGCCAGAATCCGGCAGTTTGAGCAGAATCAAAAGCGGTTCCGCAGTGATCCTGAATTTGTGGAACGTAGTGCGCGTGAACAGGGGATGGCAAAGCCGGGTGAAACGATTTTCCGGTTTCCCGCAACCAATGCAACGATCCGGAGTGTGCGACCATGAGTAGTTCAAGCCGTTCGATTTCAGCTTTTCTCCTTTTGATGGCAGGCATGCTTTTTTGGGGGCTGGGATGCGTCAAAATTGATGCCA
The DNA here is from genome assembly GCA_037141135.1 of bacterium. Taxonomy (GTDB): domain Bacteria; phylum Verrucomicrobiota; class Kiritimatiellia; order CAIKKV01; family CAITUY01; genus JAABPW01. The sequence continues at coordinate 1,980 of JBAXDB010000230.1, forward strand.
CGGTCACGGTGGAGCGTGATGGCGGCGGAACTCTGCGAGCCATCTATGGAATGCCTACCTACATCATCAAGCAGGCGGAACTGGCTCGACAGATGTCCCGCTCACTGGATCTTGCCGCAGGTAATACCAATGCGATCCCGCAGGAACTGGACATCCCTTTCCTGTACGACGAAACGCTTTTGAAGGCAAAATTTGCCGCCATGGCCAAAGAAGGTTTGATCTTGGAGTCCATGAAAACGCGGGAACAAGGCGGGTGGAATTATGTTGATTTCACGCTCAAGTTCAAGACCATTGAATCTCTTGTTAAACAGTCTTTTTTCAGTGATGTCGGGGTGATTTTCAAGCATCTGGATGATAAATCATGTAAATTGACGATCAGTTTGCCGCAAGTCGGGGCTACGCCTGAGGTGGCGGGTGCGGTCACGCAGGAGAGTCTTAACAAACTGACCCCGTTTTTCAACGGTTTGCGGGTGGTAACGCGGCTGGTTTTGCCCGGCGAAATCCGCAATAATAACTCCATGATGAGTGATAACCGGCGGGCCACCTGGGAGTGGGATTTTGACAAGGATCCGCAGGTTTTGGCCCGTTTGGCACGGGATAAAATCATTGTTGTATTTGATGCTTCAGATTTACGCATGAAGGATTTCGAAAAGCCGGCGGGGACGGTTTCCCGAAATTATAAATA
>JBAXDB010000231.1:0-2646 GCA_037141135.1 bacterium
TTGACTGATTCAATGAATAAGCAATCCTGTATTGTTTATTCATCATGTCAGCCCAAGCGTGATAGGCGTCAATACCGGCAGTCAATATTTATGGGTTTCATTAAGTACGACTATATATTGCCTGTTACCAATGACCCTCACGGAATCAGAGTACGGCACTAAGGCTGTCGTTCCATAACTTCATCAGCGATCAAAGGTCGAAAGCAAATATTCAATATAGTTACGCGAAGAAGGGCCTTTGCGGAAATGCCGGGCGGAACGAGTCAATTGTCCGAAGACCGCACCATATTCTGCTTCACTGTACTTCACCATGCCGAGAGCCAGACAGGCGGATTGCCAGACGACATCGTGCATTAGTCCCAAACTCTTTCCATCGGGTCGCCGCCTCATGGTTGAGTAAAGCTCGATGAACTCCTCGTCTGTTGGATCCCGGTCTGCTCCCGCAACCAGTGAGACGTGATACTCAACGCAGTAAATGAGATCAACGTAATCAACGGGATATTGTTCCATTTCCGTTTCAGGCGGTGGTTGCCGGTCACCCCGAAACAAGGTCCGTAAGGACAGCACATTCCACTGACCGACCCGTTCACCGTCCGTCAGGATGATATTGTTTCTTGCCGGGATCGTTAACCGTCCCTTTTCCCTCGCAGGCAGGACCAATCGCAAATCCTCCCAATTAAGACTAGAGTTGACGACCACAACGTCCAATGACCTCTCCATTTCAACAGGACGCAGTTTCGGATCCGTCCAGATCGTCTCCATACCCTGATTTTGAGATAAGTCATCAGACGCCCCCTCACCCAAAGCAGTCGCCACAAACGACTCCACCCGCTCGTCGAGCCCGTCGCCCATATCCATGAACTCTTGCAATAATTGACCGTCTCCGGAATTACGGAGATCTGCTGGTTGTTCATCCCATACGGCGCTAAAATCATCAGCATTCTCGTTCATTAGATGAAGCGTAGCTGCCAGTATCGCATGCGTAAGTTCATCCGTAGATGCACGCCGCCCCCTCCCAATGGCATTAAGGATCGCCCAAGCACAACGCAGGGCAGTTCTGAAGTCTTCACGATCTATCGATAATTCTTCCAAGGAACCAAGCGCTTCCAAATCGTGTGGATCAAGCCCAACCGCTCGTTCATACCATTCGACCGCACTAGTCTCATGCTTGGCGGCCCGCATAAGATTGCCCATCCGAACGTGCAAAAAGGCATTGCCAGGATCCTTGGCGATCAACTCCTTCAAATAGTCCTCGGACATGGCCACCGTCTGATGTGCCGTGCCATCGAATAGCTGAATCCGACCCGAAAACACTTTTTTACTCTTCTTGAACTTGGCGGCCATTGCCTCGCCTATGATCTTCCAAAAGTCGGCTACACCGAAAGGCCCGGGACTCGCGCAATTCACACACCGGAAGTAATTGGTAAACTGAAACCGTTCGTCGCCAGTTTCATCATCCTGTATGCAAATCGAACCAACGTCATACGCCTGCTTCACCCCACATTTTGCGCAAATTAAAGTCAAAAATTGTTGAACCGGGGTCATGTCCGCCGCTGTTATGCGTGTCTCTTTCATAGGCATGCTCATGATTGATACTTCCTACCGCTTATGCTCAAAATAAAGGCGTTTGATCCTAATGCCGTTGCGATATAGTCTATGCGTCTTCAATTTACAAGGAGAAGCGACTAATGGATGTAACAATCACACTGCAGGAAGAAGCCATTTGGGCGGCGCGGTTTACCTGCCTGATGGCCATGCTTAACGACGAGGGGGACTCCATGACAACCGCCAGCCGGGCGATGGTGCGCGAACTATTCGCCTGTTTGTCAGACAACCTGCCGGATGATCTCGGAGTGGAAATCACGGTCACTGCGGATAAGAAAAAGAAGAGAAGGAAACGGACCGCATAAGGTAGGCCGAGTCTCGCCCTCCAGCAGATATTTCTTTGGATGGCGAGACTTGCCCTGTGCCTAGTCGAAGGGCTGGGCTGAGCCGGACAATAGAGCCAGCCATTATTGAGCCAATCCCCGTGGAAACACCACCACCGGTCTTTGAGCCGCCCCCAGCCGTCATAACACCGGAAGAGTCGATTCTGCCTCACCAGGAACCGGAACCCACGCCCCCGGTGTCTGTCCCAGAGGTTGCCCCACCAACACCTGAAATCCCGACGCCAACACCGGTCGTAGCGCCAGAGCCGGATAACAGTAGAACTCCAATGTCCTCATGCAAAACGGCGCATTGTGTAACAGGTTGGAAATAAGAGAGTTGCAAAAAAGTCTCATCATGAGACTTCAGACACTCTAAATCCGCAGTCCTGGTTTCAATCCACGCCCCCGCGCGGGGGGCGACCCAACATTGCGGGATGTCGATGGACGAAGCCTGGTTTCAATCCACGCCCCCGCGCGGGGGGCGACTGATTCTCATTCACAGGCACCTCGCTTCCTAGGCGTTTCAATCCACGCCCCCGCGCGGGGGGCGACTCTCTCCTCTCCAGATACTCAAGGTCAATCTTGTTTCAATCCACGCCCCCGCGCGGGGGGCGACCTGTGTGCCGATGAAACAGGTAAGTTGCACGTCGGTTTCAATCCACGCCCCCGCGCGGGGGGCGACATAGGCTTCAAAACTCATTTCCTGCTTGAAGCCGTT
>JBAXDB010000232.1:0-2646 GCA_037141135.1 bacterium
ACTGCTCACAGCCCACTGCTCACTGCCTACTGCCCACTGCCCACTCTCTCTCTTCAAACTCACCCTCCGGCATCAGCATGGCATTGCCGAATTCTGTCTGGAACTCTGGGTCCAGGGAGAGATCCACATGCCGGACCCTGTTGATGAGTTTGGCGGCGGTGAGTTTTTCGTTTGACGACAAGAGTGCCCGCTTGGCACCGAATGAGGCGGTATTCCCCACAAACCGGATTTTACTGCAGGCGATGGGGGGCAGCATGCCGATACGCCTGGCATGGTTGCGTCGGATAAAGTTCCCGAAGCCGCCGGCCAGCAGGATGGTCTCAAGTTGTTCCGGTTGAAGCCCGGCGATTTTCAGAAGAATGTTGACCCCGGCGCGAATGGCGGCATTCGCAAGTTGAAGCTCACGGATATCGCGCTGATACAGAAGCAAGGGCGCCCCGGTCGCAGACTCAGCGGCTGATGCCAGAAGGAAATGGGTTTCGCTGTTCTCCTCGATCAGCCTTGCCCGAAGAGGGGCGGGGAGAGAGGCTGGAACCTCGGCCGGAGTCAGGATCCGTCCCGTGAAATCAAGAATCCCCACCCGCAGCAGTTCTGCGGCGACATCAATCAGGGCGCTGCCGCAAAGGCCTGCAGGCTTGGTATTGCCGATGACGTTCAGGCGTACATCCCCATCCAGAATGATTTTTTCGATGGCACCGCTCGTTGCGCGCATGCCATTGGCGATGCGGGCTCCTTCAAAGGCCGGGCCTGCGGCAACCGAGGTGGCCAGCATTTTCCCGTCATGGGCCAGAACAATTTCGCCGTTGGTGCCGATATCCACCAGGAGGGTGGGTGCGGTGGTCTGATCAAGCCGGGTGGCCAGAATGCCGGCAGTGGTGTCGCCTCCGACGAATCCGCCGATTTGAGGGAAAATATAAAATTTCGCACGGGGGTGGACACGGAGGCGGAGGAGCGAAGTTTCACCTTCCAGTGCTTCCCTGAAGGCTGGCATGAAAGGCATTTCGCCCAGCGCGGAGGGGTTGATCCCGCAGAGAATCTCCTGCATGGTGGTGTTGCCGGCGAAAACGACCTCATAGATGTTGTCAGGTGAAATGCGTGTTTTCCTGGCCAGATCATCAATAATTTTATTAACGCCCTCAATGACGGCGGCGTGGAGTTGTGCCAGACCGCCCGGGTCTGTACGGCATTTCTGAATCCGGGAGACCACATCATCACCGAATGAGGTTTGAGGGTTCACGCGGGCCTCGACCGCCACATCCTCGCCGGTTGTCAAGTTGACCAGGGTGCCGACGAGGGTGGTCGTGCCAATATCGAAGGCCAGTCCGTAACAGGCGGCAGCGGTATCCCCTGGCTCAATAGCAATTAACTCATCATCCACCTGCACGGTCGTCACCTTGAAGTTTGAAGAACGGAGGGCATCAGGCAGCGTCTGCAAGGCGGAGAGGGCGACCTGGCAGGAGCCTATGACTGTCCGGAGTCGTTCCATGTCAGACCCGTCATCATGCTGGCCGGGGGGCTGAAGCTGGATATATTTTTTGATGACGCGCGGCGTGACATCCATATGACCGCCGGCATCCGTAATCAGAATTTGCTGCTGTGCCTGAAACAAGGAGGTATCAGGGATTTCGATGGTGAGAGGGCCTGTCACCTTGGCCAGACAGGCCAGCCGGCATCCCTCGGCCACACGAATTTCACCGAGCACGGAAATTTCCTCAGCACTGGGGGGGCATTTCCCGTGGCGGATGCGTACGACGCACTTTCCGCATTTCCCCGCGCCGCCACAGGGAGTGTGAATGATAAATCCGGCGCGGGCGGCGGTCTCAAGCAGAATGGTTCCCGGTAGGGCGTGAACGGTCCGGCCAGAGGGTTCGAAAAGCACTTTTACTTCTTTTGTGGTCATGTTTGGGCCTCGGTAAAATATCGGCAGACAATATACCAAATGCAGATGGAAGGCAAATCGTGTATGGAGAACCTTGGGCTTGTCAGGGGAGGGAGCGCCAATTATCATGAGCCCCAATGAAAGCAAAGACCCTCTTGAAGATTGCGATTTTAGGTTCAGGGAAAGGGAGTAATGCCCAGGCCATATTTGACGCCATCGCTTCGGGTCGTTTAAACGCCCGCGTGGTGTGCGTGCTTTCCGACGTGGAAGATGCCTTTATTCTTGAGCGGGCGCGCCAACAAGGCATGCCGGCTGAATTTGTCAGTGCGGCCCCCTATAAAACGAAACTTGATGGTGATGGTGAAGCCCGCTATCTGGCGGCGTTGAGACGCTATGGGGCGGAAGTGGTGGTGCTGGCCGGGTTCATGCGCATCATCAAGGGTGGGCTGCTATCCGCTTTCCCAAATCGTATTGTCAACCTGCATCCGGCCCTGTTGCCGGCTTTCCCGGGAATGGAATCATGGACGCAAGCCCTCGAGTATGGAGCCAAGGTGGCAGGCTGTACCGTCCATTTCGTGGATGCCGGCACCGATACCGGGCCGATTATTCTGCAAAAAGTTGTGCCGGTGCTGGACGATGACACGGCGCAATCCCTGCATGCGCGGATTCAGGAGCAGGAGCATATCGCTTTACCTGAAGCACTCGGGTTGTTGGCCGACGGGAAGCTTCAGGTTGAGGGACGGCGCGTGCGCCTGCGAGCGCCCGTC
>JBAXDB010000233.1:0-2640 GCA_037141135.1 bacterium
TTTTCAAACTGCCGCTTCAATAATGGCAATAAAGGAGGCCGCATCCAAAGCCGCCCCACCAATCAACCCGCCGTCAATATCCGGCTGGGACATCAATTCCCTGGCATTCGCGGGCTTCATGCTGCCGCCGTACTGAATGCGAACCGCCTGGGCTGCTCCAGGATTGCACATCTTGGCAAGCACCCGGCGAATCAAGGCGTGGACTTCCTGAGCCTGCGCCGGACTGGCGGTACGCCCGGTACCAATTGCCCACACCGGCTCATAAGCCACTACAATGCGACGAAAACTGGTTTCATCCAGGCCTGCCAGACTCTTGGTCACCTGTGTGGTCACCACATCCTCGGTCTGGTTGGCTTCGCGTTGTTCCAGTGTCTCGCCCACACACACAATGGGGGTCAAATTGGCGGCCAGGGCGGCCTTCACCTTGCGACTTACAGTAGCATCCGTCTCACCGAAAAACTGACGGCGTTCACTATGTCCGAGGATGACATACTGGCAGCCAACATCACGCAGCATATCGGCTGAAATCTCGCCGGTGAACGCCCCGTCCTTCTCCCAGTGCATATTCTGGCCACCCAGCTTAACCTGCGATCCATTGATGACATCCGCAACGGTTTTCAAGGCGGTAAAGGTCGGGCAAAGGACGACTTCGACATCGGTCTTGTCTGTAAATTTGGCCTTCAAGGCGACAGCCAGTTCGGCTGCTTGCCCCGTGAGCTTGTTCATTTTCCAGTTACCGGCAACAATTTTTTTGCGCATAGTTGAGAATCCAGAATCTATTAAAGTTGTTCGTTAAGGGCAATGGGATACCATTTCCAACCGCCCGAATACAATTTATTACTTTTCACTCAAGGCGGCAACGCCGGGGAGGACCTTGCCTTCAAGGAATTCCAGACTGGCGCCCCCACCGGTTGAACAATGAGTAACTTTGTCAACGACCTTGAATTTCTTCGCCGCCGTGGCCGTATCACCACCACCCACCACCGTAATGGCACCCGCCGCCGTCGCCTTGGCAATCGCATCTGCCATAACTTTGGTGCCGGTTGCAAACTTCTCCATCTCGAACACACCAGCAGGCCCATTCCAGACAATGGTCCTGGCACGGGCAATGGCTTCGCAGAAGATGACGTTTGATTTCGGACCCACATCAAGGCCCAGCCAGCCGGGCTTGATTCCTGACGCATCATCCGCCGCCATGACATTGGCATCGTCGGCAAACTTGTCGCCGCAAATATAGTCCACCGGCAAATGAATCCGGACGTTCTTGGCGGCCGCTTTGGACATCAGGTCCTTCACCAGCTTTGCGCCTTCCGGGTCAAAGAGGCTGGAACCGATTTCCATATTATTCAGTATCTTCTTGAAGGTGAAGGCCATGGCCCCACCAATGATGATTTCATTGGCCGTATCAAGAAGGTTGTTAATCAAGGGGATTTTATCCGCAATCTTGGCACCACCCAGAATGGCAAGCAACGGACGTTTCGGATTATTAAGAACAGCCGTGAAGGCTTTCAGTTCAGCCTCCATCAGAAATCCAGAAACCTTCTCGGGCAGATTCACTCCAACCATGGAAGAATGGGCACGATGCGCGGTACCAAAGGCATCGTTCACATACACATCACCCAATTTGCTGAGGCTCTGCCGAAACGCTTCAACAGCCTTGGGGTCGGCCTTGACGGAGGTGCCGTCCTCGTTCTTGATCTTCCCTTCTTCCTCAATGTGGAAGCGCAGGTTCTCGAGCAAAATAACATCGCCGGGCTTCACTGCGCCGGGCGCACAAGCGGCCTCAACGACAGGGCCGACACAGTCAGGCAGGAATTTCACCGGCTTGCCCAACAGTTTTTCAAGGGCTTCAGCCACCGGTTTCAACGAAAATTTGGCAATCACTTTGCCATCCGGACGTCCCAAATGACTCATCAGCACCACGGAAGCGCCCTGATCCAAGGCATACTTGATGGTCGGCAACGCCGCCTCAATACGCTTGGTGTTCGAGATGGCACCGGTAACCTTGTCCTGCGGCACATTGAAGTCCACGCGCATAATAACGCGTTTCCCTTTCAGATTCACATCACGTACAGTTTTTTTCATGAGTCATTCTCCAGAATTATACAAAAATACAAAAAGAACTTAGGCTGTAGACCACAGGATAACAGGCATTACACCCGGCACCCTGACAGTCTGACAGCCTAAGCAACTAACATCTCAACCCACTTACTTAACGCCGTCTTTCTTGGCCATGAACTGAACCAATTCAACAACGCGGTTGGAGTAACCCCACTCGTTGTCATACCAGCTCACCACCTTGAAGAAGCGCTTCTCGCCCTTCAGGTTGTTCTGCAAGGTGGCCAGGGAATCATAGATCGAGGAACGGGGATCATGGATGAAGTCGGTCGAAACCAACTCTTCCGTCGCCACGCCCAGGATGTTCTTGAGATAGGTCTCCGAGGCCTTCTTGAGCGCCGCATCAATCTCTTCGATCGACGTGTCCTTCGTTGTGCGGAAGGTCAGATCCACCACGGAGACATCCGGCGTCGGAACGCGAAACGCCATACCCGTCAGCTTGCCTTTGGTCGCAGGAAGCACTTCACCCACGGCCTTCGCGGCACCGGTGGTGGAGGGAATGATGTTCTGGGCCGCCGCACG
>JBAXDB010000234.1:0-2628 GCA_037141135.1 bacterium
GGCGGGACCAGCCGTGCTTCGTCCCATGCAGGCAAAGCAATTCCAGCAACGCCTCAGGCCCCGGGGTTCGCACCCGCCCCCCCTCCAGCGTCAACTCCTGTGCCCCGGCCCACAAAACATCCACCTCGGGCGGACGTGCAAAATAGCTGGGAGCCATGCCGGTACATAACTCGACAACATAGTCACCGGCCGGACTGCGATACCCGCGATCCCACCCGGCCTGCATATGCGCCCGGGCTTCATCTGTAGACAAACTCACCAGCGGCGTAAACCCAAGACTTTCCATGATGCCACTGGCTTTCGCAAAATCACCGGGATGAATCCACACATCCAGATCATCTGAAGGCCGGTAATCCACATGCCCATACAAGGCCTGGGCCATGGCCGGCCCTTTTAGCGCCATTGCCCGAACTCCGGCATCTTTAAAAGTCCCCGATAGCGACACCAAACGCCGGGCAAGAAAGACCGCCCGCCCCGCCCCCACCGCAAGGGCACGGTTCATGCGGGCTTGCATTTCTGGCCCGAAGGTCACCCATGATGGCTGTCCCTCCTGCCGGACCCGTGCCAACCCTTCCGCCAGCAAGGGTAGACAGCGGTGACGCATGGCCAGTTGGATCAAAAGGGACTGATTCAACATCCCCGGAATGGCTTCTGGGAACGACGGGCGCCGGTAACCCAGGGCACACCCCACCGCCCGGCACAGGAACTCAAATTCCGGCGTATTATCCGATATCCCGCCTTCTCTCTTCATAGGTTTCTTGACGTCTCTCTCCATGTGGCGATGAAGTTACGAACACGTCCCCGCTATGCCAAGGCAAATCGTAATTGTCACGCATCAGGTCATGATAAGCGCATCCGCGATAATACCCTTGCAGCTTTATCTCGTCATAAACTCGTGATAGATTCAACCCCATGCAGCAGGAAGCAAATGATTCAGCCTCCTCCATCGCCCCGCTCACTTCATCGGAGTGTGTGGCCGACCTGCTATTGACAGGGCACTCGGTTCGGGTACGGGTTCAAGGGCGCAGCATGTACCCGCTGATTCCAGACGGGTCTGTCTTGACCCTGGTGCCTGCCCCGGCATCAGCCCTGCGCCTGGGTGATGTGGCACTCTATCGCTCCCCCGACGGCAGGTTCATCTGCCATCGTCTTCTCGCCCGGCGTCACATTGCAGGAACCACCCAATTGGGTTTTCGTGGCGATGCCTTCGCGATCCCGCTGGATTGGGTTGATTCGGCAAATATCATGGCCATGGTCGCGCAACAGGACGGGATTCGTCTTGATCACCCCGCCAGACGCCTGGCTGGCTGGCTCTATGCCTGGGGCCGCTGGCTTTTTTCCCGGACCCGGATCAAGTTGGGCGCGTGGCGCCGCCAGATACTGTACCACCGCTGAAGGGAAAAAGCGTCTCGAGGGTCTTGACGGCCTTCTCATCGGGGGTAAATTGGAACTCGTAAACGGGGATACCCGCCACCCAACGTTCCACATTTGCCAGCGAAGTGACCATATATTCGGGATCAAACCAGGGAATGGATGTCACCGGGAATAAACGCTCCACGGCCTCCCTTGAACTGATGGGCACAAGACGATTTTCTTTGGCCTTACTCAGAAAAACCAAAGCGCCAAGCGGCTTGTGTTCGTTGAGCGCAACCCCCATTTCACCCGGCCAGGGTGACCCATACGCCTCAGTCCCCGCCCCCTCTTCCAGCGAACACCCCAGGATGACACGATCATCGCTCAATAATGTTCCGATCCCATGCCGGGCCGCCCAACAACGCGATAGCGTGCTCTTTCCTGCACCGGAACGACCTGCCGCCACAATGCACCGCCCGCCCAGAACTAAACCTGCAGAATGGACAATACCTTTCCCTAAGCGGGTCAGGGTGTACAACATGATTAACTGGTCAAGGGGATAGTGAAGCGGGTTACGGATGAGTTTCGCTCCATCTGCCTCGATTGTCAACCTGGCTCCGCAATAAACTACCACCGTCCGAGAGTCCGGCACGAACTCCGCCAACCACAAAGGATCCTGCGGATTATTCCCATCCCAGACCAACCGTCTGACGTCGCCGGCACGAAATAAGCGCCACGGGGCAGCTACTGTTAAAAGCTTTCCCCATTGTGACGAATCGGGGATCCCCATTACCAGTTGAACGCAAAGATCGGGGTTGGGCCAATCCAGAGACGCATCACAGAAAGTTTTATACTCGCGGGTAAAAGGAGGAAATTCAAATGGGAGAGGCGCTGAAAGAAGCAACCTGACGTCGGCTATAGTGAGTCGAAGAGAGTACACCTCAAGATCCAGGAAGGGATATGGGGCCCCCAATATCTTCACAATCCGTGGCGCCCACTTTACAGTTTGCGGCAAGCACTTCTTCGGTGATCAACTCAATAGAACGAAGTGATGGCTTAACATACGGAAGTTTCTGCGCAGCCTCGGTTTCTTGAATCATATCACTCTCCATCAGCATTACTCATAGCATTCAGGCATCGCAAACGTTCCGAGCCTAGTTCACATAAATATTGACTCTTCCCCGCTTCATCTCCAGCGTCTAAATGACAAAAGGCAGGGCAATGTCCACAATATAGGGATTTCTCACATTGAAAGCACGCAGAATCTTTCAGTGA
>JBAXDB010000235.1:0-2591 GCA_037141135.1 bacterium
ACCCAATTATTCAACATATAACGCTAACCATGTTGTTTTCAACGCCATTTTTTCTTTTTGTTTTTCTCCCTGTGTTTTTCTCCGTGTATTGGATGTTGCCACGGCGTGCCCCCTTTCTTCTGCTCGGGAGCCTGGTTTTTTATGGGTGGAGTGAACCGGTCTTTCTTTGGGTTGTTCTGGCGTCCGCCTGTTGCGACTGGATATTTGGTAAATTGATTTACAAGGGAACATCCTTCCGCCGGTTCTGGCTGGTGGCGGGTATCGTCACCAATCTGAGCCTGCTGGTCTATGCCAAATATACTGTATTTGCCATCCAGAACCTCAATGTCTTGCTGGACAAAGGGGGATGGTCAGTCCTGCCGGTGCCCGTGATAGCCCTGCCACTCGGGGTCTCTTTCATCGTCTTTGAAAAAATCACCTATCTGGTGGACCTGTACCGCCGTATCTCCAAGCCAAGTCACTCGCTTCTGAATTATCTCAACTATATTTTTCTCTTTCCCAAGTTACTGGCCGGCCCCATCGTCAAATATCATGATATCGAGTTGCAGTTATCGCATCCCACGCATTGTTACGAAGACATCCGCGAGGGCCTGATCCGCTTCCTGACGGGGTTGGGGAAGAAAGTGCTACTTGCGGATTTGATGTCACCCACGGCGGACAAGGTCTTCTCCTTGCCGGCTTCAGCGCTTGATCCCGCATCGGCCTGGTTGGGGCTGGCCTGTTTCTCCCTTCAAATCTACTTCGATTTTTCCGGCTACTCGGATATGGCCATTGGCATGGGGCGGATCTTGGGGTTCAGGTTGCTCGAAAATTTCCGCACGCCCTATCTGGCGACCAGTTTCACTGATTTTTGGAAACGCTGGCATATCTCCCTGTCCAGCTGGATCCGGGAATATCTTTACATACCGCTCGGCGGCAACAGGGTTTCCCCGGCGCGTGTTTATCTGAATCTGTGCATCTGCTTTCTGTTGTCCGGACTCTGGCACGGGGCCTCATGGAATTTCGTCATATGGGGCTGTTTCCACGGCTTGATACTGGTGGCTGACCGGGCCTTCTGGTTGCAATGGCAGCAACGACTTCCCCTCCTCGCCAACATCGGGATCACGTTCTTTCTGGTGGCCATCAGCTGGGTATTCTTCAGGTGTGACACGTTTTCGCATGCCTTACATTTTGTCGCGGCACTCTTTGGCGCCCCGGCGTCGACGGCGAATGCGGTGTTCCTGCAGCGCGATACCTTGGTGGCACTGGTAGCCGGCTCGACGGTCGTTCTTCTCCCCCTGATCCAGGAGAAGATTCATAATCCACGTGTTCGCATCCCCAAGGTGGCTGTTTTGGCATCCCTGCTCGTATTACTCGTCCTATGCAGCGGACGTCTAACCGTGAGTTCATTCGCCCCATTCCTTTATTTCCGGTTTTAATGGTTATGAAGTTCAACGCACATTCATTTGAAAAGCCAATACTGGTCCTGATCATTGCCTGCTTCTTTCTTCCCCTTGTGCTGGCCGGATTCCTTCAGTTATTCGAGACTCCACTTCCCCATACTCAATGGCTCCGAAATGCAACTCTGCAAAGGACAATCCTCCAGCCAGAGCGGCTGTCGGGGCGAACGCTCTGGTCGGGAGCTTGCCAGAAGAATGTTGCCGATCGCTTCAACACCGGGTTTGCGGGACGCGAAGTGCTCATCCGGTTGACCTGCGAGATGTGGTACCGACTATTTGACAAAACACCGCTGAACACGCCGATTGTCCTGGGAAAGGACGATACTATCTTTAATGAGAACTATTTGATCGATTATTGCCTCACCCGGACCACGAGTTCTCAATTGGAACCTCTCCTGCGCGACCTGCGTCAATTGCAGGAAAAGTGCACCACGTTCGGTATCGGCTTCGTGTTTGTGATGACTCCCGGCAAGGCATCCATCATGTCCGAATATCTTCCGCAGGCCTGGCTGGCGCGGATTGATCCCCGACCCCGCACCTACGACCTGATGGTTCCATTGATCGAGCAGTATGGCCTCTATTTCGTGAACGGCCATCATCTGACTCAATTGGCAAAACCGAAGGCCCTTACTCCCATTTTCCCTAAGGGAGGCATCCATTGGGATCCCTACGCTTCATGCGTTACGGCCAATGCCATCCTTTCAACCTTGCGGACCCAGGGGCATAAGATCGCCCCAATCGACTACGTTGACATTCGCGAGGCCCCAAGCCCTGCCGGTGAGGAATGCGATGTCTTAAGTCTCATGAACCTGGCCATTTCCTGGAACTATCCGACAACTGAGCTGACCATCAAATCCCGCCCGCAATCAGAATCATCACATCTGAAGATCGCCATTATCGGGGGAAGTTTTATGACCAAGTTTTCTAGACAACTGAGCGCCTCCGAGCCTGGGTTGCGAATTGATCATTTCTTTTATTATACGAAGGGTGCCGCGAGCTACATCGACGGCCAGGAGCGGATCACTACCGCCAAATGTCTGAATTTTGATTTCAAGGCCCTGTTCGCCTCCAACTGCCTGGTGCTGGAAGCTAATGAGGACCTGTTGGAGGAGACTGGGCCTCTTCATTTGCGGGAATTCGTCCGTGATGCCT
>JBAXDB010000236.1:0-2563 GCA_037141135.1 bacterium
CGGCGTCATCAGCGGAAGGGGACGTTGTGGGAGGAGCGGTTTAAGAGCGTGCTGGAACCGTGAATCGACGTGGAGACGCATATTTCTGTTCGCTCCGCTGCCGTATTTTGCTATTTTCAAAGTATGAATGCATTGTTCGTAGCCGCACATGAAGTCTGCGCCTTCATGGCCAGCAGAAGCTGGAAATACTGTTTGATCGGTGGGCTGGCTGTTCAAAGATGGGGCGAGTCACGCTCAACTCAGGATGCCGACCTGACATTATTGACCGGATTCGGTCATGAGGAACACTTTGCCCGCGAGATCCTCAGTCATTTCCAGGGACGACTGCAAAATGCCTTGGAGTTTTCCCTGACCAATCGGGTGCTGCTCATCAGGGCATCCAATGGCAAGGACGTTGATATTTCGTTTGGTGCGCTTGGTTTCGAAATCGACATGATCGAACGGGCTACACCATTTGAATTCGCACCCGACATAATCCTGCCAACGTGTTCAGCGGAGGATCTATTTGTCATGAAAGCTTTTGCTTCACGCCCACAAGACTGGATTGATGCCAGAGGAATCGCCATTCGGCAGGGCATGGGGTTGAGTCAGTCATATATTTTCAAGCATCTTTCCGTATTGGCCTCCTTAAAGGAGGCCCCTGAAATCATTGATCAGGCCCGCCGTTTACTGGGGGGATCGGCATGAACCACCCAACGCTCGAACAAGAGCGTCTCATTGTCAAACAGTGGTTGGCGGCTGGTCCGGCACTTGAGCGACAACGCGATGCAGAACTCCGATCACGCCAGTACGACTGGTCAACGGTCGATGCCCTTCTAGAAATCGGATCCCTCTTTGGACGCCCTCAACTTGCGGAGGGTATGGTGGAAATGCAACGTCTCTTCCGCCGGGCAGCATCAGGGAATGCCTTAACTTAGCGGGAACGGTGGCGTATCGACGATTATCTCATCTCGGGGTCACGTCTCCACTGAATCCTGAATTCTGAATTTTGGATTCTGAATTCGGTGCGATTGCAATATTTTGCATTCGCACCCCGACGGGACTGCAGGCGTTTTTTCCATTTGACTAAATCAAAGGCATCCAGTACAGTAGCACTCATATCAATAGTAGCACTAATATCACTTTGGCTGCGATCAATGATGGATGCATGGAGATAGAGACGCACTATGAATGATGTATTAATTCGTCTTCCACCCGATGGCACAAGCGTCGTTACGCGTGTTGCCGGACATGTCCGCAATCAAATCGTTCTCCAGCGTCTGTCACGTGGTGCCATGTTGCCGTCGTACCGCGACTTGGCCGATGAACTGAATGTCGGCTACACGACGATCAAACTCGCCATGGACCTTCTGGCCCAGCAGGGAGTTGTTATCCGTGAGCGTTCCCGCGGCTGTTATGTGAACAAGGAATTGTCGCCTGTCGGGCGGCCTCTCAAGAAGATGGGTGTCGTTTATCCCGCGACCTGCTCGCTGCTCTTTTCGCCCGGCTACAGCGCTCAGATTATGCAGGGGATTACCGGCACCCGGGCCCATCCCGACCTGCACATCTTCTCCGTCCTGAAGGAAGGACTGGTCCCGGCCTCCCGGATCGCGGAACATATGGCGGACGGTGTCCTGTTCCTGGGAGTGGAGAACGATAACTACCTGCGGCAGTTTGCGACCTGGGGTATCCCCGGGGTTGTCGTGGACTACTGTTCGCCGGATCTGCCGCTGGACTTTGTCGCGTGCGACAACGCGGCAGGCGCCCGGAATGCGGTGCGACATCTCGCGGACCTGGGCCATCGCCGGATTCTCTATCTCGAATGGAAGAGCGACCGGATGCTCTATCTCAAATGGAAGAGCGAGAGGTCGGCGCAAGTGGGCAAGAGCGGAGTTCGGCAGATTCCCATGCGATCGTCGGACTTCAACGAACGGAAAGAGGCGGCCCTTGGCGCGCTTGCCGAAATCCCGGACTGCCGGTGGCAGACGCTGGCTGCCGATATCGTGCCCGATTCTGCCATTCCGCCCGTGGTTCGGGAACTGGCCGCTGGCTGGCGCGCGGATCCGGACCGCCCCACGGCCATTATCGCCGCCGACGATTACCTGGCGGACAACATGATTCTGGCGCTGAAAGAGCAGGGCGTGGAAGTCCCGCGCGAGGTCTCCGTCTGCGCCGTGGCGGGTGCGGGCGTGTTGTTGCGCGGAGGAATGCGGATCTCTCAGTGTCGTTTCGATTTCCCCGGCATGGGTCGCAAGGCGTTGGAGATTCTACGGCAACGCTGCGAGCATCCCGACGAGGCACCGGCACCCGCGGTGCATCGCGTGGGGTTTGAGTGGATGGAGGGGAGCACATGCGGAGCATGTGCGTAGTCAGTATTCAGTATTCAGTTTTCAGTATTCAGATGGGAAAACGCACGATGAAAGTCAAAGTTGCATCCTTAATTTCGAAGCCTGACTTCTGGATCCTGAATTCTGATCTGAATACTGAATACTGAATACTGAACACTGAATACTTCTTCAAAAGAGGGGGAGATGACCATGAAAACACAGACATCGATGGTAGACGCGGCGTCCCCGCCGCGTTG
>JBAXDB010000237.1:0-2537 GCA_037141135.1 bacterium
TCCCAGTCGATCTGCTCCATGCCTTTGGGATCCACAAAATGAATGACGTAATCCTTCCCCAACTGCCCCCAGAAAATGAAATCGGGTATAAACCTGGCCTCGCGATTCTGCTTTGGATCGTAGTAGGGGATGAAGGGGTCATCCAAGTATTGGTCCAACTTGCTGAACATCCACCAGTCCAGTTTCTTCAGAACACAGTCGGATTTTTTGACGTAGTCGCGCAGAACCCCGAGAAAACGGACTTCACTTTCGGTGTCAATAATGTGACGCAGGTAATCAAGACGCTTCCCATTGGAAAATATCGTTGGCAGGTAGTAATGGTTGGCCAAATATTCCAAGGTCAAATCCTGATTGTAGGTCTCGTGACCAGTCAGTCCCTCATCCTCCATAATCCGATTTGCTTCGATTAACCCAAGTTCCAACTGCCCGACCTTGTTGGTCAATTCGGCAACACGCCCCTTGGCTTCCTTGGTTTGCGAATGAATGACCTTGTTCACCCGGTTTTGGATTTCCTCGGCATGCACTTTGTCCACAGACATTTGCCGGAAATGAACAATATCATCCGGCTCCAACTCGCGTATCCGCTCAACTTCACGCATCCGGAGCCCGAAATAGTCCATCACCCGCCCTACCATGACTTCCATATTCCGGTAACTACGGGCACTCTGCTTGGCGAAGTATGTATCGGAGTCCTTGTTACAATCCCGGAAATGCTTCACCAGACTGGGTGCACCGCCATGCGCCAGCAGCAACACCCTGTCATCTTTGACCGCGTCATCATATTTTGACACCAAATCAAAGTCTTCCGGGGCAATCTCAAATTTTGACGGCACCCGCTCTTCTATCAGCGGCTTGCTCTGATCCCTGTATTCAGGCACCAGCAGCAGGCGTTTCCCGGATTCCGGATTGAGTTCCAACCGCAGGAAGTCCTGTACAAGTGGCTTCTCCTTCTTGAGTTCTTCAAGGACGACATTCAAGGCTTCCCGATTGGTACCAAGGACATACAACGTTTCAGGAGCTTCGGCTTTCTCGCGGAGCCGCCGGAACATCGCCTTGTCATCAAAGGCATCAGTAAGTTCCTCAAGCCGCTTCCGCGCCCCACCCCAGGACTGGATACGCACGCCGCGCCCTACGGACTGGATGATAAACTTCCGGGCATCCTCGCCTGTCCCAATGTTGACAAAGTTGATGACGTTGGGGCGGTTCGAATCCCAGCCTTCGTAAAAACTGCGGGAGCCCATAAGGATGTTGATGGACGAATCCGCCTGGTTCAATTGCGTAAAGAAACTCTCGTCCTCCAACGTTTCAATGGCATCGAAGCCCGTCAGACTCTCCTTGAGCCATTTTGTGATGTCGCCGATTTTGATCAGAGCGAAGGGCCTTGCCGAGGTTTTGAGCTTGAAGGCAATCTCCCTGATATTCCCCGGCCGCACCAGTACTTCAATCTCACCGGCTTTCCCTGACTCACTGTTGTAGACATCACGCCAGATATCAGCGGGCCGGATATCTATGATGTCAGCCTGAGAAAGGCGAACCGTGCGACGGTCCTCATACAAGTATGGCGGTTCGGTGGCCAATTCCCCCCATAATTCATCACGCGCCGCATTCCACATGGGAGCAGGCACTTCTCCCCGGCCAATCGCAATCAGTTGCTGGAAATACAGTTTCAGATCGGCATCTTCCGTATTCACGGAATTCACCAGAGCCAGGAGCAACGGGTGATGATAGAGCCCCGAAACGCCCGACTCCGTTCGGAGTTCACGGACTTTTCGCGCCGTACACGCAATCAGCATCATGCTCTTGAGTACGACTTTCCGCTTTTCGTCGTCCGTATAATCACCACCCCCGCGCCGTTTGAAGGAGGAAAGTTCCTGCTTCAGGATGGCGATATGCTTGCCATACCCGCGTGAAATAAACTCGGCCAGGTTGAAATTGTGGACCGTCGTCGCCAGATCAAGCGTATCCGTGAAGGTGGCGGAAAAGTTAAAGAGGAACCCGGCGCGGGTCATTATGGTGTAAATATATTTTCGCTTGGCCTCTTCCGCCACACCCTTGTGAGCCTCGTCGAGCAGAACATACCACCGGCCGCCGTTGTCATAATTACGGAAGTCAACAATGCGCTCCTTGTGTTCGTCACTCATGTTATCCGAGCGGTAATAGAATACACGCAGAGTGGAGTCGCGTCCGAGGAGACCGCCCGGCGCCTCGCGCTTGGCCTCAGGGTATTCCCGGAGTTCGCACAGTTCGATATGAATTGGGGCATCCGGCGCGTGGTTATATTCGTTGATTGCGTTCTGGAATTGGACCAGCAGGTCTTCCCGGTGGGTCAGCATCAGCACATCACAAACCGGGATCTCCTGCCGCCGCATGAGTAAATGCAGGATTTCGAGAAGTTTTACCAGGACGAGGGTCTTGCCGCTACCGGTGGCCATCCAAAAACCCATCCGATTGCACAGACGCTCAAAGTCCAATTGCGGATTTGCTTCATCGAGGGCAAAGAAATCATCGACCAGTTCCTGAAGCGGGCGCTTCGCCCG
>JBAXDB010000238.1:0-2525 GCA_037141135.1 bacterium
TCAAAGCGGATCTACGCAAGGCCACCAGCGAAATCGACAGCCTCAAAGCCCAACTCGCACAAAAGGGGGGCCAGCCTTCCAGTCTAAGCGGCATTACCTCCATGCTCAATCTCCCGGATGTAAAAAAAGAACCCGTCGTCAGGGGTAAACATAAACACCCCAGCCCCCAGCCTCCCCCTCCACCCACCACCCTCACCAACGCTCCCGCACCACTTGCCTCATCCGAAAGCAATTCCGCAGCCCTTGTTCCCCCGATTCGCCCGACTTCCTCCACCAACGCCCACTCCATGCAGGATCAGATTGAGACGGCCGCCAACCTCTGGAAAGTCCGCGTGGATCTTGCGCGTAACAGCTTCGTTTCCAACGTCGCCACCAACGACGAGCAGGCCATTCAATTTGATGTGAGCATGGCCGCCATGAACCTGCGATTGAGCAATAGCATCCGCACCTGGGTGGACCAGATCAAAGCGGACAAGAATTTGACCCCGGAAAAAAGCATTCTCATGATTAATGACTTAAGCTCCACCCTCGTGTGGGCCTATAAGGATCTCGATCGCACCCAACCCGCTGGCTGGCGCGAAAAGGCCGGGCCAAAATTCCAGGTCCTCGACTTTATCAACCCCGAGGTCGCGCGTCCCCTCGTCGAGGCCGAAGGAGTGTTCAAGCGCTCCAACCGTTCGTCCGGCGACATTGATTTTCAAGACCCGACTGACGTACCATGATCACACCCCTGCATACCATCTGGCACGTCGCGCGGCACGAACTGGTGGACTCCTTCCGTAGCCGTCGTGTCATCGTCATGGGCCTGCTCTACCTCGCCGGCTCCATCGCCGCCACCGCCATCTTCATCACCATCCTCCAAAAACTGGAGGGGCAATTAACCACCACCCTGGGCCTCGCTACCTCCGCTAAAACAGGCAGCGTGACGGCCACACTCTGGAAATCTGACTCCTTCCGCCAAATGATGACGACCCTGGTTGGCGACAAGGCGCTGGCGAAAAGCCTGTTGGACATCCCTCCGCTGGCGCTCTTCTACGGTTGGCTTTCCTTCGCCTTTACCCCGGCCCTCGTCATGTTGACGTCATCGGCGCGCATCTCTGAGGAGATCTGGAGCGGTTCGGCACGGTTTGTTCTCTTCAGGATCTCTCGTTTACACTGGTGCTTCGGGAAATTTACGGGCCAAGCTATTCAACTCGCGGTGGCACTGTTTCTCAGCGCGATTGGAGCCTGGTTGACCGGGCTCTTTCGCATGCATGCCTTTGAGCCCTTGGCCACCGCTCTCGCAATGCTCCTCTTTGCCGGCAAAGCCTGGCTCTATTCGCTGGCCTTTCTGGGCATTGCCCTGGGCATTTCGCAACTCTGCTCAGGACCCAACCTCGCCCTGGCCATGGGCTTTCTGGCTCTCATCGTCATGGCCATCCTGAGCGGCATATCCGGGGCTTTTGCGGGCGAGGGCTGGCGACGCGGCTGGGATCTTGTGAACGCCCTGACACCCGGCGCACACCGTTTGGACTTGTGGTGGGGCGATACCGCCCACGCCATCCCCGCAACCGTCTTCCTGCTCACCCTATGCTTCGTTTACCTGCTGGCCGGGTATGCTCGCTTTTCCAAGAGGGATCTATGACGTCTGCCCTGGAATTTCACGGTGTTGTCAAGCGGTATGGCCGCACCCGGGCTTTGGACGGCTTGGATCTCAGCGTTCCCCGCGGGTCGATCTTTGGCATGGTGGGAAGTAACGGCGCCGGAAAAACCACGGCCATGGCGCTGGCCACCGGCCTTCTACAGTCTGACGCAGGAACCATCAATCTTCTTGGTGATGGCTCCTTTAATGCAGAGCGCCATGCCGGCCGGGTCACCCTCCTGCCTCAAGACTCACGCTTCCCTCCACACGCCCGGGTGGAAGAACTTCTTCGCTACTATGGCTGCCTGCAAGGGGCCGGCGGAAAGGAACTGGAGTCTTCCATCAACACCCTGTTGGACTGGGTTCATTTGTCTGATCGACGTAAATCTGCTGTTAAAACCCTCTCCCACGGCATGACCCGGCGCCTCGCCATCGCCCAGGCCTTTCTCGGGCATCCGGAACTCGTGCTTCTTGACGAACCACTTAACGGACTCGACCCGCTCGAAGCAACAAGGGTGCGAACCCTGCTCCGCGAACGGCGCGGACATCAGGCCATCATCGTCAGCTCACACCATCTGGCGGATCTCGAGGCCATCTGCGACACGGTGGCGTTCATCGAAAAAGGGAAACTGGTCCGCCAGGATTCCCTTGCGGCCATCATCCAAAGCTGGCACCGCATCACTTATCTGCTGACTCACCCGGGCCCACCCCGTGATACCCTGGCCGTACTCACCCCGGGTGTGGAATGGCAAACCGCCGTTGACGGCAAGGAACTGACCGCCATCTTCTCGCAGGATTACTCCCCGGAAACGCTTAACGCAAAAGTCATCCCCCTGCTCCTCGCCTCAGAATGCGGAATTCTGGAAATCAAGCGGGGCTCAGACCTTGAGACCGAATACCTGCG
>JBAXDB010000239.1:0-2507 GCA_037141135.1 bacterium
CTATCACCTTACTTTCAGTACCAACGTAGAGCGGGCTATCAAAATTAAGATCGTTGTTGATTAAGGCAATGGGGTTCATCGGCAAAACCTCCACGCCAGCCGGACCAGCCATGAGATGATACGAAAAAGGATCCCGCCAGCGGCCACCATCTGAACCACCTCTGGAACATGAGAGGTGGACGCGCTGGGGGAAATGGGGTTGAGGTGGTTCGGGGTGTTCATGTTACGCAGCCGCCCCTTCGCCTGCTAGCGCAAGCAACTCAAGGCGTCGGTAGCGTATCGCCCCGCGCAACTGAACCGGATGCAATACGCCATCGGAGACAAGCCGCTTTATGGTGTGGCGACTGCATCCAAGCAAACGACCGGCTTCCGCCTGCTTCAATAAAAGGGCTTCATTGGGGGCGCCGACAAGAGCGGTAGGCGTGGGGATGATCTCACGGACAATTGCTAGTCGCTCTCGTGGCGATAGAGATTCAAAACTCAACCTTGCCAATTCAATACTGTTCTTTGACACTGGACACCTTTACCGTCGTTGACAGCCAGCACCATGCGGGCTGATTCGCGCTTTCTGTGTCGTAGTGTCTCTGAAAGTTGCTGGGCGTGCTGTTTCAGCCCATGGTTATGATAGCACTTTCTATTGAACGATCTTGTGCTGCTTCCAAACGGATTCCAGAAGTTCCGTGGGCGTTCCTAAACCTTGATCGCGGGCGAACTTTGTCAGGCGTCGTCGAAATTGGACAATCGAAATGTTTAGATATTCATCGGGGTGTTTCGCCCGCTTTGTTGTGATGTTCCGCATCACTTCATCAATTCCCGGTATCTGGCATCCCTCAGCCTTGCGGCGGAATATGTATTCACTGAAAACGTCTATGATCTTTTCGTCTGCGTATTTTGCCGCACGGCCACCACTAGGGGCAATTTCTTGATTGTGCTTCAACTGCTTTCGCCCCCTTGCAGAATCAATACTAGTCTCCTTGTCAGTTCTCATCATGTTGTACTTCTGAATATAACATTCAATTACGATGCCGGGACTGACTGAAACAGGACAATTGATATTAGCCATTTCATAATCGGCCCATTGGCGTGCCTCTTTGATCTGATCGTCAGTCAATAGGTGAAAGACTTCCTCCAGTGTCTTGCCAATCGTTTTCAATCGCGACTCAAGTTGTTCTAGCGTGACGGCTGTAAGAATTGTTTTAAGAGTTCCGGTTTCCTTCATCTCTGCCAGTGTGCACGGCCCCCAATCCTCAGTAACGATTGTAAAGCCTGGCGGGTCACGGTGTCGTACTGCTGGATTTGGTCGTTCAATTAGTGAGTCCACCCATTTTAACAACTGGGCAAACCTCTTCTCTTGTTGCTTTTCCAGTTTGGCCAAGGCTTCCTCAAACTTCCGCATACGCTTTTCACCTATTGAATGCACCTTTTTCATGTTCGCAAACTCCTGTCAACTTTCCCGCCGGTGCCGGAATCGGACGGACTTCCTCTTGTTTATGCTATCGGAGATATCCCTCATTCAAGCGCGACATTCAATTGCGCTATGGCCGTCTGCTTTTGTGCGTCTGAAATGTGGGTATATTTCTCCGTCATGGCCGGGGAACCATGCCCGACCAGTTGTTGAACGACGTGCTGTGGGACGTTGCCAGCCGCGCACAATGAAACGAAACTGTGCCGCAAGCTGTGGAATCCCTTTACCACGGCGCGCCGCTTCCGGTTGCCGCCTTCCTCGATTTCCCGCATGGTTGTGATCTTGCAGTCATCAACCAGGAAGGCTTGAAACATATCCGTGATCCGTGAGCGGTCCTGTGAGTAGGTCTTATGCTCGGCGGGGAAGAGGTAATCAGAATCAGCGTCATGTTTATACGCGGCCAACAGGACTTCAAGCTGCGGGTGTACGGGGACCGTGACTTTCTTTGACCCGGCCTTCTTGGACTTGGCGGTTTTGTGTGGGATAACCTCGATGATCCCCTTACCGATATTCGCCCACTTCAACGACACCACGTCGGCCAGCCGGAGGCCGGTGAACAGCCCAAGGGCAATCATCATCCTGACCGTGGGGTCTGCCTTCTCCCACATGGTCTTGATTTCCTCGGCGGTGAAGGGCTCCCGGCCCTCTGTTTCAAGTTTCTTGGTGGTCCGGTTGCGCCAGTGATTCACGGGAAGGCCCGCCTCTACCGCCAAGGATTTCCACACCGCGCCCAGAAATTTGATATGCCCGTTGAATGTGCGGGGCGACAGCTTCAAGGCCCAAAGGTGCCTTGCGTAGGCTATGGCGTGGCCCTCTGTGACCTCATGCAGATATTCAATGTTCTGATCCCCGGCCCACTTGCTAAACCGCTTCCAGATACCGGCGTATGAGTCCTGAGTCACTTTGCCGGGATTCCGTTTCTTGTCGGGGGCATCAAGCCATGCCTTCCAACCCTCGGCCACCGTGATCTTGTTGCCCTTGCTTTGCAGAATGCGCTGTGTGACTTCTGCCAGAAGATTGTCACGTTGATCCTCAGGGAATA
>JBAXDB010000240.1:0-2506 GCA_037141135.1 bacterium
CCAGTGCGACACCGCAGGCGCGACTCTCTGCACCTTGTACAACTGCACCATGGTGGATAACACAGGCGACGCGGGATCCGTTTTCTACTGCACTCTCTTCAATTGCATCTCCTCCGGGAACAGTGAGTTCGATTGGGATAGTTCGATCAACTACTCCCTCGGAAATTACTACCCGATGAACGGGGTCGGGAATATTGATGCCGATCCCCTTTTCGTGGATGCGACCAACGGGGATTATCGGTTGCGCCCGAACTCGCCCTGTATCAATGCCGGCACGAACGGTGCCTGGACTGCCGGGGCCGTTGACTTCGACGGCCAGCGGCGAATCTATCCAGCCGGGGGACGTGTGGACATGGGTGCCTTTGAGTTCACGGGTGATGCCCAGTCCTTTCACAAGGGCGATGCCGTGCTGACGGCGGGGCAGGCACTTGGGCTGGGGACTGTCGGACAATTCATGATCCTGAACGGGACGCAGTTGGTTTTCGTGGCCGGAACGGTAACGAACGTTTTGGATTCGGATGTGGGGAGGCCGTAAGGGAGTCACCATGAAGCGCAACATTCTCACAATCTTGGGGCTTTTGATGGTGGTAGGCGTGGTCTACGCGGCGCCCTGGGCACAAACTTATCCGTTGAACGGCTCGATGATTATGCTGACGAATCAGCAACCCAATAGCGTGTGGATCCCGGTGACAGTATTATGGAAGTTTTCGACGGGCACGAATGCGGCCCTGACGGTCTCCCGGGTGAGCCAAGGGAACACCTTCCTGATCGGTAATCTTCCCGTAACTAATGCCAGCACGGTCATCTGGGTGCCTGAGGTCGAATACCCCTTTGAATTCGGTGATGTCCTTCAATTAACCAGCACGGTCCCCAATGTGCAGGTGCAGATCATCAGGAAAGGGAACTGATGTGAAATACGCGATGTTGATTTTTGGCGGACTGATTCTCGCCTCGATTCTTTGCTTTGCGGAAGCTGGGAAGAAACCCAGGCAGGAACATTGGGTCATTGATGGAGCGCCCGCAGAGTGGACGGGCGATACAATGGCCTCACGTGACGTGACGAACCATTATTGCTGGATACCGGCCGACTTTCTCTATACCTGCCCGAAAGAGACACTGATCAATTCGAACGGCCAGGCTGTTTTCACAAAGCATGACAAAACCCGAACCGACTTTGCCGGGCCGATCTCAAGCCCGACGCCCCAGGGCTATACCTCGAACATGACTTTCCGGTGGTATACCTACCACACATCAACCGGCACTTATGCCATGGCCTGCCGGTGGCGTGCGGGTGGTCTGAAGGCATGGACATGTGCCACGAGCGGATTATTCCAAGCCGGTACCAGCCTCACCAATCTTTCGACGGCCGCCCTCACGTCATATGTCCCCGCTCCAGACGATTGTCTGATCGACATGGAATACTGGGTGATTCCCACCAACGCGCCAGGCGGGGGCACTGCGGGCGGCATTGGATATGTCAGGGGAATGAGGTTTGAGTACGAGGCACGGTTTTAGGAGGGCATGAGCATGATTGGAAAAATTGAAGCGATAGTGGCAGGCGGCGCGGCGTTGGGGGCGACGACGGCGGCCGCCCTGCCAGATTCAGAAAGTCTCGATGCGATTGGGAGATGGCCGCTGGTGGTCGTGCTCGGCGCGGTGTGCTGTTTCTGCGTCTGGATCATCTACTGCCAGGGGTGCCAGTTCGGGAAGCGGCTGGACAAGTTATCCGACGCCATCCTGAAACTGGCAACCAATCTGAAAGAGCGGCCATGTATCCGTCATAAGGAGAATGACTGATGAGCGCTGAATCGCTGAAAAAGCCGCCTTGCGGTTGTTCCGGGAAACGGAAGACGGCCCAGGCGGTCCCAGGCGGGGCGACCGGGGACGAACTGGACCGTGCGACCGAGTACCATCGCATTATCGAATCCTTTGACGTTCTGAGCGTGCCCCGTGACATTCAGATCCTGATCCGGGAAGCCTTGGACTCCAAAAGCTGGGATTGGTTCGAGAAATGCGACGGCTGCACCTGTGTTTCCGAGATGTACTGGCCGACGAAGTACTTTCCGCCGTGCTTACGGCATGACTTCGATTGGCAGACTGGCCATGGGGGATGGGAAGCGAATGCCCGGTTTTATCGGATTCAAAAAGCCTACAGAATGTCGACCCTACAGGCCGGAACAAGATTTTTCGGCGTGACAGCGGCTTGGTATGCCTGGTTCAAATGGTGGCGATAAAATCGAGAGCCCAGCGCAACGCTGCGAAATACTCAAGATTTTCACAGGCTCACACTCAGGATGCTCCAAAATACCCCACCAAATGTTTGGTAAAATGTTTGGCAAAAAATTTGCAGTTTCGCCAAACATTTCAGAGCGTCACGTCGGAGACAATAAAAAATCGCAATATCACTTATAGCCTTTGTTTATAGGGTCTCTAAGCAATACTGCGAGATAGAAAAGTGGTCGGGGCGGCGGGATTTGAACCCGCGACCTTTTGGTCCCGAAGCGGG
>JBAXDB010000241.1:0-2498 GCA_037141135.1 bacterium
GCTCCGGCTTTTCTGCTTCGGGTATCACCGGGGGCGGCTCGGGTGCAGGCTCTGGGATGGGCTCCGGCGAGGACTCCTCTAATGTGACTGGCGGCACTTCCTGTGTCGGCTCAGTATCGGGAATTGACGCCGGCACTGGATCGGGTTCCTGGCTGGGGCCCGGCTGAGGGAGCGGTTCGGCAGGCGGTGCTGTTTCGGGTGTCACCAGGGGCGGCTCAGGTTCGGGTTCCGATATGGGTTCTGGCGCCATCACCGCTGCAGGGACCGGTAGCGCGACTGGTTCTGGCACGGGTTCTGTGGCGACTTTGACCGGACCTGGTTCGTGAATGACTTCAGGGACGGGAACCGCGATCGGCTCAGGGAGGGGAACTGCAATCGGCTTTGCCACGGGCAACGGTGCCGTGACGGGGATTGCCGTGACGGGGAAAGGTTTTGACGCTGGTGTCGGCTTCGGGATGGACGCGGATTGCTGGAGAGCGGGGGCTGGTTTCGGGTGCAGTAACGTCTCCGCCGCCCAAGGGCTCAGGGCAATAACAGGGCACTGGTCTGCCATGGCCGCCGCCACGGTGGCGAAGACGCTGGGACAACTCAGAATTCCCTGAACTCCCGTGGCTAGGAGACTGGCGAGCCGAAGACGGATTGCCTCGGCATCCGCTGGGAGGGCGACAAAGATCGTCGTATATCCCGCCGCTGCCAGTATCGGCTCCTGTTCCGGAATGAGGGCCAGGGTTGACGCGGGGCTGCCTGCCCCCACCACGATCCCGATCTCCCTTCTGGTCACCGTGGCAATTGACCCGCTGACCGCTGTCCGCTGACTTCCCGTCCTGATCTCCTTCGCCAGGGTGTCCGGCTGGTAATCCAGTTGGCGGGCGACAGCTCGGATCCGTGCCTGGGTATCCCCTCCAATCCGGTACCTGTCGCCCTTCCCGTTAAGGGTATATGAAACCGCCGCAACTGATACCTCCGCCACCCTGGCAACCTCTTTTATGGAAACTGATGTGCTCATGCTTAAACTGTTAAGCATTGATCGATACCGAAGTCAATACGGAAGAATCTTTCGCGTGTTTCGTAGTTGAACTGCTCTTTTTGGGTTCAGTTGCCGGGCAGCATTCCCCTCACCTCAATCCTCTCCCGCAAGGGGAGAGGAGGCCCAACAGCTCCCTCGAAAGTCCATAGGGGCAGACCCGCACTAACTCAACCTGCTATGCCTGAGGCGCAGGGCATTGGCGATGACTGAAACGGAACTAAAGCTCATTGCGGCGGCCGCAATCATGGGATTCATGAGCAGGCCTGTCCAGGGATAGAGGGCGCCAGCGGCCAGGGGGACGCCGATGATGTTATAGGCAAAGGCCCAGAAAAGGTTCTGGCGGATATTACGCATGACGGCCCGGCTGAGTCGCATGGCCCGGACAATTCCCTGAAGATCGCCTTTTACCAGCACGACTCCGGCCGTTTCCATGGCCACATCCGTTCCGGTCCCCATGGCGATTCCGACATCGGCCAAGGCGAGAGCAGGTGCATCATTGATACCGTCACCGGCCATTGCCACAAAGCGGCCATTTGCTTTCAAGGTTTTTACAAAGTCCTGCTTGCCTTCGGGTGTGATGGCGGCGTGAAATTGGTCGATTCCAAGTTCACGGGCCACCTTGCCAGCAACCTGTTCGTTATCACCCGTGAGCATTATGACTTGCAGCCCCATTTCATGCAGCGCCTTGATGGCGGCTGGGGTAGTGGCCCGGATTTGATCAGATAGGGCAATATGTCCGGCCAGGGTCCCATCCACCTTGATATCAATTCTGGTATGGTGCTCGGTCTCTTTGAGGAATTCATTTTGGAGGGCCAGCGGCCTCGCTGGCCGTGTTGTGGGGCCAATGGTTAAGTTTTTCAACATGGTGCTCGGGGATGCTTTTTCGAGAACAATCTGCTTCCCCCCGACTCGCCCTGATACCCCGCCGTCCGCGATCGACTCAAAACGTTCCACCGGCAATAAGGTGAGACCTTGCGCACGGGCGTAGCGCACTATGGCTTGTCCGATGGGATGTTCACTGAGGTTTTCCACTGACGCCACGAGCAGGAGCAACTGATTATCATCTGACGAAATCTTTGTAACGGTCGGTTTCCCCTCGGTTAATGTGCCGGTCTTATCCACCACGACCGTCGTTACTTTACCTAGCTGTTCCAGAACTGTGGCATCCCGGATGAGTATGCCGGCACGGGCGCCACGTCCGATGCCGACCATCACGGCCATGGGGGTGGCGAGACCAAGCGCGCAGGGACAGGCGATGATGAGGACAGAAACCGCATTGACCAGTGCAAAGACATAGCGCGGCTCGGGACCGTACCAGGCCCAGAGCGTAAAGGCTGTCAGTGCCGCAACTCCCACGATGGGGACAAACACGGCGGCCACACGATCGGCAAGGTGTTGCACAGGAGCCCGACTGCGTTGCGCTTCTGCCACCCGCTGAACAATGCGGGCGAAGAGGGTGTCGGCGCCGATC
>JBAXDB010000242.1:0-2485 GCA_037141135.1 bacterium
ATGGGACCCTGGCCGGACATATTGCCCTATCCGATCAGATCCGGGCCACTACCCCCGCTGCCATCAAGGCTCTGCATCAGATGGGAATGCAAGTCATCATGCTCACAGGCGATAACAAACAGGTTGCCGGCAAGGTAGCCCGTGAACTTGACATCGACCAATTTCACGCCGCGGTGACTCCGGAGGGAAAGCAGGACTTTGTCAGAACCTTGAAGACTAACGGCCAATCCGTCGCGATGGCGGGCGATGGCATCAATGATGCCCCTGCCATGGCCTTGGCTGATATCGGAATCGCCATGGAAACGGGAACGGATGTGGCCATGGAAACGGCCGGGGTGGTGCTGGTAAAAGGCGATCTTCAGGGAATTGTCCGGGCCATACGACTCAGCCGGGCCGTCATGCGGAATATCCGCCAGAATCTTTTCTGGGCCTTTGCCTATAACATCATCGGCGTCCCCCTGGCCGCCGGTGCCCTCTATCCCTGGACAGGCCTGCTCATGAACCCCATGCTTGCGGCTGCGGCGATGAGTTTCAGTTCCGTTTCAGTCATAGCCAATGCCCTGCGCCTCAGGCATAGCAGGTTGAGTTAGTGCGGGTCTGTCCCTATGGACTTTTTACTGTCCCCGAAACGGTGTCCGTGGACACTGCAGAACCAGCCGCTGAGGAACCCCTACCACCCGAGACACCGGCGGATCCCAATGCCATACCTGCCCCAATTGAGGCTGAAAATGGAGAGGCTGAAGAGGAAGAAAAGACAATTCCAGCCGACTCGACAAGCGCAATATCAACCAATGCTTAACAGTTTAAGCAGACCTCTCGCATAATTTCACAGTTCATCCAACGGACTTTCGGCCGTCGAATCCATGCCCCGGATGACGTGGGTGTAGATCATAGTTGTCTCCACGCTCTGATGGCCCAGGTACTTCTGAACCTCCCGGATGTTCACGCCTTTAAGGAGCATATTCGTGGCAAAGGAATGGCGTAGTGCATGGACTGTGGCCGGCTTGTTGATACCCGTTTTTTGGACGGCCGTCCGCATGGCACGCTGAAGCACCTCGTCCATGATATGATGCCGTCTGAATTTCCCCGAGCGCGGATCCGTCGAGAGATCCGCAGCCGGGAAGAGATATTGCCATCCGAACTCCACTTCCGCCCTGGGATATTTGCGATCCAATGCAAACGGCAGGTAAACCCCGCCATGGCCGGCGGCAAGGTCCCGCTCATGGATTGACTTCACCAACGCGATTTGGGCCTTCAAGGGCTCATCCAACTTCTTTGGCAACAGAGTGCTGCGGTCCTTGTCGCCTTTTCCAGCCCGGACAAAGACCAGGTGGTTATTGAAATCCAGATCTTTGATCCGCAGGCGGATCGTCTCTGATACGCGCAACCCGGCCCCGTAAGTCAATTCAAGCATCAGCCTTGCAGGCTCCGGGGCCGCCTTTAAAACGGCCCGCACTTCATCCACGCTAAGCACGCAAGGCAATTTGGTTCCGCGCTTCGCCCTGACGGAAGTGATGTCTGCCACCTCCCGCTTCAAAACCTCCCGTTGCAGGAACAGCAAGGCGTTGAACGCCTGATTCTGGGTGGAACTGGCGACGTTGCGGGTGGTGGCCAGATACGAGATATAACTCCGGCAGGTACTATCCGTCTGCCAATCGAGTTGATTAGCCTTGGCATAGGCAAGATAGCGCCGCACCCAATCCAGATAAGTCTGTTCCGTGCGCAAGGAATAATGGCGGAGCCGGATCAACTCCCGCATCCGGCCACAAGCGGTTTCGCCATTCGAAAGAGGTTGAGATGGAGCGGAACTGGGAAGCCCTTCTTTCCGGAACACGCGCTCATACAATTCAATCGCCCGTTGTGCCTGTTCGATCTGCCAATCTTGCACACCCTCCTTGCGGGCCAACTGTTCGCAGAAATATCGAATTTTGTCCGT
This sequence comes from bacterium, assembly GCA_037141135.1. Classification (GTDB taxonomy): domain Bacteria; phylum Verrucomicrobiota; class Kiritimatiellia; order CAIKKV01; family CAITUY01; genus JAABPW01. The sequence goes on from JBAXDB010000242.1 coordinate 1,937, forward strand.
GCTATCTGCGATGACGCCTGGCATTTCAACCTGCAAGTAGCGACGCACCCATGATGCGTAGAATGGGATATTCCTTTCCGGCGGCAGCCCCCGACTCTTCATGAATGCAACAAACGGTTCAAGATCAAACGGTTCCATTGAAGACTCCAATCATTTTGCGCGCTGGCGACAAACTACCGCCAGCGGTATAGCCTATATATTAGCTACCTTTAGCCGCTTAAAACAACCAAAATTGAGTATTCAAGTTCCGCGATATACCGCCGGCGGCTCATCCATCATATTGACGGGGTATTACCGCTCGACGGGAGGGAAGGGACAAAATCGAGACGAGCGAACGATGGAAATAAAAGGCGAGGTTCAGGCCCGGAAAATGCCATTAACCATTCCATTATGTCTTTTAGTAGCAGGCGGTTAAGCGCTATAAACCCAGGTCAAAATTGAGGGTGTCTTGACAGCAGAACTTTGCAGATGTAGTTTACTAAGTAATCAGGCTGGCAGTGCCTCTGGAACGGTTTTCAGGAAATCACCGCCGGCGGCACATTATATGTT
>JBAXDB010000243.1:0-2477 GCA_037141135.1 bacterium
TGGTCAAGCTACAAAGGGCTCACGGTGGATACCTTGGCACACAGAGGCGATGAAGGACGTGGTTACCTGCGATAAGTCTCGGGGAGCTGGAAACACGCTTTGATCCGGGAATTTCCGAATGGGGCAACCCCTAGAACGGCCGCCTGAATCCATAGGGCGGCTCGAGCCAACCCAGCGAACTGAAACATCTTAGTAGCTGGAGGAAAGGAAAGTAAAAACGACTCCCTAAGTAGCGGCGAGCGAACGGGGAAGAGCCTAAACCGATGGTTTCGACCATCGGGGTTGTGGGACAGCAACGTGGACCAACAAACCTAGAAGAAGCGTTTGAAAGGCGCGCCAGAGAGGGTGAAAGCCCCGTATTCGAAAGGGGAGTTGGCCTAGCTGTATCCCGAGTAGCACGGAGCACGTGAAATTCCGTGTGAATCCGCGAGGACCACCTCGTAAGGCTAAGTACTCCTGTGTGACCGATAGCGAAACAGTACCGCGAGGGAAAGGTGAAAAGAACCCCGGGAGGGGAGTGAAATAGAACATGAAACCGTGAGCTTACAAGCAATGGGAGCCCGACTGATCGGGTGACCGTGTGCCTGTTGAAGAATGAGCCGGCGACTTATAGGCACTGGCAGGTTAAACCGGAAATGGTGGAGCCATAGCGAAAGCGAGTCTGAATAGGGCGATCGTCAGTGTTTATAGACCCGAACCCGGGTGATCTAACCATGGCCAGGATGAAGCTTGGGTGATACCAAGTGGAGGTCCGAACCGACTGATGTTGAAAAATCAGCGGATGAGCTGTGGTTAGGGGTGAAATGCCAATCGAACCCGGAGCTAGCTGGTTCTCCCCGAAATACGTTGAGGCGTAGCGTCTGGTGCTCCAATTGGGGGGTAAAGCCACCGTTTCGGTGCGGGCTGCGAGAGCGGTACCAAATCGAGACGAACTCTGAATACCCTGTGTGTAACTAGGCAGTCAGACTGTGGGGGATAAGCTCCATGGTCGAAAGGGAAACAGCCCAGACCGCCAGCTAAGGTCCCCAAATCAATGCTCAGTGATAAAGGAGGTGGGATTGCCCAGACAACCAGGAGGTTTGCCTAGAAGCAGCCATCCTCAAAGGAGTGCGTAATAGCTCACTGGTCGAGCGATCCTGCGCCGAAAATGAACGGGGCTAAGCATTGTACCGAAGCTGCGGATTTAACTTGTTAAATGGTAGGGGAGCGTTCCATGTGGGGTGAAGCGTTAGCGTAAGCGGGCGTGGACTGCATGGAAGTGAGAATGTCGGCTTGAGTAGCGAAAACATGGGTGAGAATCCCATGCCCCGAAACCCTAAGGGTTCCTCCGGCAGGCTCGTCCGCGGAGGGTTAGTCAGGACCTAAGGCGAGGCCGAAAGGCGTAGTCGATGGACAACAGGTCAACATTCCTGTACCTGTCATGTTTTGGGAAGGGGGACGGAGAAGGCTAGCCCAGCCAGATGTTGGTTACTGGTTCAAGCTTCCGAGGCGTTGAGGAGCGGCGAAAACGTTCTGAGCTGAGGGGTGAGTACGAGCTGCTACGGCAGCGAAGTGGGTGATGTCAAGCTTCCAAGAAAAGCCCTATACCCGTTAAGGCATGATGGCCTGTACCCGAAACCGACACAGGTAGGGTGGTAGAGAATACCGAGGGGCGCGAGGTAACTCTCTCTAAGGAACTCGGCAAAATGGCCCCGTAACTTCGGGAGAAGGGGTGCCACCGCAAGGTGGTCGCAGTGAAGAGGCCCAGGCGACTGTTTACCAAAAACACAGGTCTCCGCTAAGTCGCAAGACGATGTATGGGGGCTGACGCCTGCCCAGTGCCGGAAGGTTAAGGAAGCTGGTCAGCGTAAGCGAAGCTGGCGACTGAAGCCCCGGTGAACGGCGGCCGTAACTATAACGGTCCTAAGGTAGCGAAATTCCTTGTCGGGTAAGTTCCGACCCGCACGAAAGGCGTAACGATCTGGGCGCTGTCTCGGAGAGAGGCTCGGCGAAATAGAATTGTCTGTGAAGATGCGGACTACGTGCACCCGGACAGAAAGACCCTATGAAGCTTTACTGTAGCTTGGTATTGTGCCCGGGCTCTGAATGCGCAGGATAGGTGGGAGGCTTTGATCCATTGCTTGCGGGTGATTGTGAGCCAACGGTGAGATACCACTCTTTCAGAGCTAGGGTTCTAACGGTCACCCGTTATCCGGGGACCGGACAGTATCAGGTGGGCAGTTTGACTGGGGCGGTCGCCTCCTAAAAGGTAACGGAGGCGCGCAAAGGTTTGCTCAGGCTGGTTGGAAATCAGCCGACGAGTGTAAAAGCAGAAGCAAGCTTGACTGTGAGACCTACAAGTCGAACAGGGACGAAAGTCGGCTTTAGTGATCCGACGGTTCTGAGTGGAAGGGCCGTCGCTCAACGGATAAAAGTTACTCTAGGGATAACAGGCTGATCTCCCCCAAGAGTTCACATCGACGGGGAGGTTTGGCACC
>JBAXDB010000244.1:0-2473 GCA_037141135.1 bacterium
TATGATTCCAACAATACAAAATGATGGTTCTGAAATGCGGGGCCACGATTATTGGCCTGTCCCCGTGGTCCTTCGATTATTGGCCTGTCCCCGTGGTCCTTGGATTTCAAGTATGTCTTTGGATTTCCTGGATTTCCCCCCGGGAACTAAGCGGCAAGGCTATGCCGTGATGACTTTCAGGATGCAGTTCCGGAGCCACTCCAGGCAGGGGGCGGGAAGTCCGGCGCCGACAATGGCCGTTCCGCTGTCGGTTTCGATCAGGATGCCCGCCGCGCCCTGGTCTCCTTTTTTGCCGATCCTTACGGTTTCCACGCCGGTGGTGCTGATCCGGGACCCGTTGGTCGGGCCCCAGGGCGTCTGCCGGAGCATATGGATTTCGTCCTTTGCCACGCGGATCTGTTCCGTGGTGATCAGCACCCAGAACACCGAGATGATGACGATGAGCATGAAGACGCTGCCCACGATACCGAAGATGAGGGGGCAGTCCTTGATGAAGAAGCCGATGTAGACAAAGACACCGGAGAACAGGATGCCGATGAGTCCGCCGGACAAGGCCGTACTCTTCCGCGTCTTGACGGAAAGCTCCAGGACCTTGTCGTCCACCTTCAGGGTAAGTCCGGTGGGTGGGGGCTTCGCGGGATCGAAATCCACATGGAGTTTACCCGCCCGGGCCAGTTCCTTCACGGACTTGTCGAGATCCTCGACGGCGCGGGTCACGAGACTGGCGCCTTCGCCCTCCACGGCCGGCAGGTTCAGGACTCGGCAGGCGTTCTCCCAGATGCCGCGGATACCCAGGTCCATCCGGGATTCATACAGGCGCACCGCCTTCTTAGGGTCGGGGTGGAGCAGTTCGACGATATAGAGCGTGTAGGAGGGTTTGTTCTTGCCCCCTGAATGGTGCTCGCTCCGGGAGCCGACCCCGGTGAAGTCCGATAGGCGTGCCGTCCACTGTTTTGTCCCAAAGATTGACGTCCGGGTGACGCAGACTTGTTCCCGGGACAGCAGGGTGGTGGTGCTGCAGGAGAGCATGTAGAGTCCGCCCAGGACCATGCCGATGCCGATGACGGTGAAGATGAGGAGGCCCCATAGACCCGCCTGCATGGTTCCGGATGAAGCGGCCTTGATCAGGGCAAGGGTCGGTATCCCGCCCCAGAGACAGGCGAAGAGGATGATGAAGATCCCAACCACCCGAGACCCCTTGTTAACCTGCGTTACCGGCAGGTGGGCGAGGTCAATCTGTTTAGTTTGGCTGTTTTTCGATAAAGATATGTTGATATTCATGGCGACGATTTGTCTCAAGCAAGGTGCCTGCAGGCAAGCATTTTCTGGCGGGATGAGCGGGTGCGTGGCTTCGCCACGTCAAGTGTCTCTGGGATAATTTGGTATGCGCGATTAAGTATTCAGGATTCAGGCCGATGGATATGATTGCCGTTAGATTGTATATGGTGCGAATCTTTCGCAATAAACACCAAGGGTTATTGGGTGGCATCTGCGATTGACGGAATATAGCATATGTGCGATACTGAAGGAGTTGGCAAGAAGCAGTATTTGGCGACACGGAATGTTCGTGAATTTATCGCGGCCCAGCCGATGGAGATTCAAGCCGAGTACGTGAAATTGGTCGAGCGGATCGAATGTGATGGGTTTTTGATTGAGCCGTTTGGGAAGAAACTCGATCGGAAACTTTTTGAAATGCGGTTGAGGCGAGGCCGACAGGTGAGGGTGATTTATTATTATCATGCCGGGAATCATGTAATCGGTTTGCATGCCTTTGTGAAGAAGACGCAACAGACACCCCTGAGGGAGATCTCTCAGGCACTGCGAATGAAGCGGATAATTGAGGGTGGTGACTATGGCGAAGACAAATAAGGTAATGGATCGGATGCGTGCAGCCCACGAGGCGCAGGTTAAGGGGATTCGTGCATATCCTGGCTTTCAGCAGATCAGTGACGAATTTGACGTGGAATATGAAGTAGCACAGCAAATGGTGGCAACTCGAACGCAGGCAGGCCTTACTCAGGCCGACCTGGCCCGGCGTATGCATACGACGCAGAGCGTGGTATCACGGATCGAGTCTGGTGTGAATGTTTCAATTGAAACCTTGTCCCGTTTCGCCGTTGCATGCGGGAGCCGGTTGCAGGTAAGGCTGGTCCGCGAAAAGGTGTTGCCGGCTGCAGTGCCGTAACCATTTTAATGAAATGGGCCGAAATGTCGTTCAAGAGTGCGGGTATTACCCAGTTGGAAAGTGGTCGTTCGTCGGCATCCACCTTAATCGAAATGACGGGGTTTTCGCCGTTGTAGGCCCGCCATCTGCAGCGGGCGTTGCGCCAGCCCGTGGTGTTGCATTGGCTACTGGCTCGCAAGGTCGAATTCATTGCAAAAATCGGAGATTGCCTCAAGGAACTTGAAGAGTCTAGTTAGACGTTGCTCGAAAATACCTTTTCGAGCAACGTCTAACTAGTTTCAAACCAAC
>JBAXDB010000245.1:0-2463 GCA_037141135.1 bacterium
GTGAAACATGACGGTGAACGCAATCAGAAATGGCAATGGTGCGGGACGAGAAGCGGTTAAGCCAGGGGCCCAGTAAGCCTAAAGTCACCAGGTCACGAGTATGCCAGATGCAGGGAACGCCGGACAGTCGTGCCGCCGGGCCTGCGTAGATCTGTGCGGTATTGCTGTTGGCATGAACGAGGGCAATCCGTTCCCGGCGAATCAGTCGTGTCAGCTGCACGGTAACCTTTACGACATTCAACAGGCTGACAGCGAGGCGCCAGGGATTTGTGGTTTTGCAGATCCTGCGCAAGGGGAGGGGCAGACATCTCACCCCGCACTGTCGGAGCGCTTCGGTTAACTCCCCGCCGGGGGGGAGCGCGACGATCGGCTCGAACCTGCTCCTGTCAATATGCCGCAAAATGTCCAGAAGGCTGCGCTCCGCGCCGCTGATGCGTGAGACATGGTTGACGAAGAGAATACGCGCCGGTTTCACATGGACACCATCCACGTATCTGTCAGGTCAATGACCTTGCGTTCCCAGTCCAGCCCATAGAAACTATGGTTGGCGCCGGTAATCTCATGGACTTCCTGGGGGATTCCGAGTCGTGAACAAAGAGATTTGTAGCCAGCCTTGGAGGCAGCCGTCTCTGGATCATTTGTGCCGTGGATACAAAGCATGCGTCCCTTGAAGTTGTGCAGTTGGTTCAACCAGAGAGTTTCATCACTGATCTCCCCCTGTCCGGCGACCTCCCTGGCTCCCACCGCTTTCTTTACCATTTTTACATTGACCCGAAACGTCAGGAGTTTGCGCCACGTTTCCAGCCGTAGCAACTTCCGGCCGTAAGTGCGCATGGCATCCAGCGATTTGCGGTTCTTGCTGGAGGTGTTGCGCATGGGCCCCATTGGTTCGGGCGACCAGAGTGCCAGTCCACCAACCCGCGCGTCGGTTGCCGCCGCGCCGATCGCGACTTTGCACCCGGAACAGATGGCCAGCAGAATCACCTGACGTTCCGGATACTGTGGCAAGAGAAAGTCCAAGGCGGCCGTTGCGTCTGCGATCATCGAGCGGATAGAGGCATCAGTCGTAGTGCCGCCGCTATCGCCACGGCCGCGGAAATCGAAACGCAGGCAGACACAGCCGCGGGTGGTCAACCGTCTAGCCATATGGACGAACATCCGGTGCGGGCCGAGGCGTGAGCCGGCCCAGCCGTGCAGGAACACGACCAGTGGTCCCGCACGATCCGGCTCCGGCTCATGAACGATGCCATAAAGCGCCTGGCCGTTTACCTTGAAATGGATGGGGTATTCCATGGAATGTGTCAGGTGTTTAATGGCTGTCCGGTATTAGAAGTGAGCAAATTAATCCAACCCTTCGTCTTTTCGATTAAAGATGGACACTCAACCAGGCCGACCAGATTCCAGAACGGATCTTCTTCTGTTGAAATGAGGTCAACGTGGGCCCCGCCGTCAAGGCCTGCCTCCTTGAGTGCTGATAATTCCCGTGGCACCGCACCGCTTGGCGCAATATGAACCAGCAGTACTTTGCGTGGCCCCTGTGCCGCCGCCTTGATCAGATCAATTGTGGTGATGTCATGGAACAGCCGCGAGGTTACGGCATAGCCATCCAGATCTATCGGTTGGCCGTCTTTCAAATCTTTCAGCAAGGTTTCCCGCGTCACGCGGCTCTGCCCGAATGTCACCATTTCCCGGATCAATTTTCGGCGGAGTTCATAATCAAAATAACGTCGGCCATGGATGATGGGTTCCCAAAGGACGGTAAAATCGAAGGATTCATTCATTCGGGCCGCTTCAAAAGCCAGTGACGCCCCCAGACGCAAGCCCAGCAATCCGAGCCTATTCATTCCCGTTTGTCCGTTCATAAAACGAGCGGCGCAGGTGATATCTTCACGCCAGTCCGGGCAGGAGTAGTTCTTGAAATCACCAGTACTATCACCGCAGCCGCAATAATCGAAACGCAGGACGGCGCAACCGTTGGCGGCAAAGGTGCGGGCGGCGTCAACCATAACCCGGTGGGAACTCTTGCGCTCCTCGAAGAGCGGGGCACACATCACCATTCCGCACCGGATCTCTTCGTCCGGCTGGTAGAGCATGCCGGACAATGTCTCACGCCCTCTTGGAATCAGTACGGATTGTTCCATACTCACTCGGCAGTCATTTTACTGCCTACAAACGCGGCCAGAGCGGCGACTGTTGCGAAATGTTTAATGCTGAACTCCTCGTCGGGGATGACGATGCCGAACTCTTCCTCAATGCCTACCACCAATTCGAGCAGGCTCACCGAGTCCACCCCATAATCGTCCATGAGCGATTTGTTGTCTTCAATTGCTTCGGGGGCGATTTTGAGGAAAAGCCTTGAGGCAATCATGCGTTTCAGCCGGTCTTCAATTTTTTCTTCAGTCATAATAATACTCCTATATGAAGTCTCGCACTTTGTGGCGGCACTTTCAATACTAACGGTAA
>JBAXDB010000246.1:0-2454 GCA_037141135.1 bacterium
AGTATGACGCCATCGTCATTGCGACCGGCAAAGTTCCGCCGGAAACTTTTGCGTCCTGGGGCATTGACACCCATGCCAGTGGCATCAAAGTCGATGAGCATACCTTACAGACCTCGGACAGTAAGATTTTCGCCGGCGGCGAAGCCGTTCAAGCCGGACATCTGGCCGTCAGGGCCGTTGCCCATGGCAGAACGATCGCCCTCTCTATTGACCAGTTACTTAAAGGCCTTGCCGTAACCGGACCTACCCGGCGATTCGAATCGCGGCTTGGTAAAATCAAGGAGGCCGAAAGCCGGGAACTCTCGAAAGACGCCGCCCCTGCCACCCGCCTCACCCCCATGGCCGGACCCGGCGCAGGCTTCACGCATGGGGAGGCGATCCGCGAAAGTGAGCGCTGCATGCATTGTGACTGTCGCAAGGCGGAAGCCTGCAAGCTTCGGGATTATATGGAACTCCATTTGCCTGCCCCCCTGCATATCCCGGCTGATGGCCGGAAACCCGTAGAGCGGAACATTTCCCATTCCAGCGTCATTTTTGAACCCGGGAAATGTATTAAATGCGGGCTCTGCGTAAGCATCACCAAACAGGCCGGCGAGAGGCCGGGCCTCGCCTTTCTGGGCCGGGGCTTTGATGCGGTGGTGGGGGTGCCGTTTGGCGAAACCCTTGAGGCAGCCCTGGGCCAATCCGCAGGGAAATGCGTTCAAGCCTGTCCCACCGGCGCGCTGGCATTTAAGGATTGTTGAAAAATTTCCGCGAAACTTATACTCTGGTGACCATGGAACCCGGATCAACAGACATACAGAGGAATCTGGAGAAAGATGTTACCAATCTCATTCAGACCATGGGCCAAGCCGTGAATATGGCGATGCTTTACGGGGTCACCCACAAGGTCACCCGGTCATCGCTGGCGATCAGCTATTCGGTCATCAGTAAATTTATCGAGCTCCATGAGAACATCCACTTCAGTGTCGCCGATGGCGCGCTTCTCATTAACGGGGAATCCACGGCAGGCAGCCCGCTGGCGGCAAGTTTCACCACCAGACTGACCAGCCTGAATCTCTTCAGCTTCACCATTGAGTCGGGCTTCACCCAGGATGAATGCCTTGCCCTCTTCACTCTTTTACTTACCCCACCCTCAAAAATCGGCGCAGGCAAAAGTGCAGCCGACTTGATGGAGGGATTGGGACTCCTGCACATCCAGGCAAAAAGCTTTTCGTATCGTCGCGTTTCAGAAGATGAACCGGCCGGGGAAATACCCGCCACACCCGTCCCTGAAACGCCCGCCGCCGAACCGACTGCGGCTCAACCCGACCTCGACAACATCATGGCGTTCCTGAAAGACGACACGCAGGCTGATCCGAACCGGTCCGCCGAGGATATCCGCCGCCTGGCCGCCGACACGGAAAAGCTTGCCGAGCTGATCCTCCGCAGCGTCGAGATCAGGTCCAGCCTGGCAAATCTCTCCGCAGGCGAATCCCTAACCGACCTCATTGTCGGTTGTATACAAAAAGCGGTACAGCCCATTATCAAAGATCCTGCCGCCAAAACTCAGAAGGGCCGCAAGCAGATCAAACACTCCCTGATAATGCTTGAGAAGGCTTTGCTCGATCGCCTTAAAGCCATGTCGGACGATCAGGCCGTCCACGCCACCGAAGCCATGATGGAGGAGATCGTCGAGGATCTGGATCTCGATGCCATCGCCAGCAAATACTTGAAGAACCGGCGGCTCGCCGAAAAATCCAGCGAAAAACTCACCCATCTGATTGAACGCTCCGCGGATGATCCCGAGCAATTGGAAGAACTGCGGGCGCGTTTGATTGATCAGGGGCTCACACCGGAGGGCTGGATGGAACTCGCCGTCAAGCACACGGCGCCAGCCACCCACGGTACAGATAAAGGGGGCGGCAGCGGCGACGGGGTAAATGAAATTAAAATGCTGACTCTCCTGCTGGCCAAGATCGGGGAAACCATCCAGAACCCCGCCCCCACCGACAATTCATCAGAAGTGCAAGTCCTGATCACTGAAGCCGGACAGCACCTCTCCTCCCTCACTGACATTACCGACAAGAAGATTGTAACCCTTCACGCCATGCTGACGGATGAAAAACACACACCCGTATTGTCCCGCCGCGAACTTCTGGAAATACTGGCGGAAATTGCCCAGGAAATCATGCAGCCCCTGACGATCATCACCGGAACCGTGGCGATGATCCGCAGCCTCAAGGCGGGTCCCTTCACCAACACCCAGGGCGAATTGCTCAGCATGATCGCAGAGAGTAGCGACCGCATGATTTCACTCGTCAAGCACCTGATGGACCTGTCTGGGACGCCCGTGACACGGCAGCCTGATCGCGCCATCCTGGATGCGGCCTACGCCCGGAATTGACTTTCTGTTGACATTCTTGACAGCAGCAAGAACTCGCATTAAAGTCCTTTCAGAAGGTCGGTTATGGC
>JBAXDB010000247.1:0-2412 GCA_037141135.1 bacterium
GGCAGTGGGCAGAGGGCAGAGGGCAGAGGGCAGTTGGCAGTGAGCAGAGGGCAGTTGACAAGAGGGTTGGGGTGAGGGTGTTGGGTTGCGTTCCTCGTTCCCCCGACGATCACCAGTCTTGAGGGGAATAAGCGGTAGGTGGTGAAGGGGTTTTGCATTTGGGCGGCATCGACCATCTGTTTGATTTCCGACTCAAGGAATCCGCGGCGGATGGACGTGCAGCCGTCATCAACAATAAACGAACCCACGCCCAGGGGACGGGCCACAATTCTGAAGGCATGGTAGGCCGCCCGACTGCGTACCAGGTCGCTGATGATGAACTGGCGGGGGGCGATTTGATTGAGTGTCTGAAGCAACTGGACGCAAGCCGCAGCGGGCAGGTGATGCAGGAGATGCTGGGCGAAAAGATAGTCCGGCTTACCCCAGCAGGCGGGGTCACAGGCGTCGGCTTCAACGACTTCAATTTCAGGGTAACCCACATTTAGCCGGCGGGCATACCGGACCGTTCTTGGATTGCCATCAATGGACCGTACTGTGATTTTTAGATTTTCACGGCGGCAGACGCGTACCAGCCAGCGCGCCACATCGCAGCCGCCAGCGCCCAATTCCGTGAATTGATAAGTGCGTTCAGGTTCGCGTCGCATGTCATTTAGCACATGGCGTCGCAGTACAGTCCGGTAGCGGGTGAACAGCCGGTTGGTCACCTCGAAACGGCGCAGGGTAGTATACAGCAATGCCTGGTCGCAGTCGGGCTTATCCATCTCCTCCACCAACTCCGCCCGTTTCGAAAAGTCATTAATTAGGCTCATTTCACCACCGTCAGGCGTTCGATCAGGCCGGCGAAGGCATGGCGGGTTTGCAGGTTTTTAAATCCGGCTTTCTGGAGCAGTGCGGCTAATTGGCGGCGATCGGGATAGCGTGCCAGGCTGTCGGCAATGTAGGCATAGACACGGGGATCACGATGCAGGATCCAGCCCCACATTCCGCCCCACAACTTGAGAATAGCGTGGCTGAGGCGTTGAAGCAAGGGATGGGCCGGTTTGGAGAAATCCAGAAACACCGCGATGCCGCCTGGCTTGAGAACCCGGTGTATTTCGCGAAGGGCTTCTTGCAAGTCGCCTGCATTCCGCAAGGCGTAACTGCCGGTGACAATATCAACAGAGTTGTCCGGCAGACCGGTATGGCCCATATCGCCGGCCACATAGCGAACGTGGGGGGGCTGTCCTTGTTGTCGTGCTTGAGCCAGCATGGCTTCGGTCAGATCAAGGCCGATCACGGTGCCGTCAGGATATTTCACGGCCAGGCGCCGGGTGAGATCGCCGGTGCCACAGGCGAGATCGAGACAGACTGGGGCGGTTCGTCCGGGGAGGCCGGCCACCAGGCGATCCTTCCAGCAGACGTCACGGCCGAGGGATAGATAGCGGGTGGCCTCGTCGTAGCGGGGGGCAATCAGGGTGAAGAGTGCCCGGTTGAGTTTCCGGGTCCGTTCCGGTTCCGCGAGATCCTCCCGCATTCGTGATAGAAATTCATGGGACATGGTTTAATCAAAAGAACTCAAGTTGTAACCCGTTGATTGCCTGCATAAGCCATAAACACAAGAAAAAGAATTTTACCACCCGCTTCGCTTGAGTTCACGGAGATACGGAGAATTCAAAATTCCTATTCACCTCTCGCTCCTCCTCCCACGAATACGTTTCACGAATTTCTCATAGGGCAAGGACTTTATTGATGCCTTTATTTACTCCCCAAAATAGCTCTTGCCCTATGATAAATTCGTGAAACATTGGTGTTTCGAGGGGAATCCGAGCAAGATCAAAACATGTAATTTCCCCCTCTCTCGCTCCGTCTCAGTGAAGCGGGTGGTACATTTTCTCTTTCCAAATTGTTCATTTATTTCATTGGGGCAGTATCTGGAATGGTCAGCATGGCGAAATAGGGAGCCAGGTGATAACGCAGGGAGGTGCCAAACAGGACATGACGGACTAAAAGGCTGCGTAGGGAGGCGGCTCGGTGTCCTTTGCGGGTGCCCAGCCACATCCCGCGGGCAGCCCGATTGGCAGCAATGCGGAAGGCATGACGCCGGCAATGTGCATAGCGTGCCAATAGTTTTTCAGGAGGTGCACCGGTGTTGCATAGGCGTTGGAGTACCGTGGCCAGATGCCAGGCATCCGCCAGTCCGGTGTTCATGCCCTGACCGCCGATGGGGCTCATGACGTGCGCGGCATCGCCACAAAGGATCACCCGCCCCTTGAAATAATGACGACACAGGCGGCGTTCCGGCGTGAAGGTGGTGACCCATTCGGCCTGCCCGGCTTCAAGGGCGATCCCGGTAATTTCCTCGACGCGCTGCACGATGGCGGTCGCATTCGCCAGCGTGGGATTTGCCTGAATAACCCACCGGCGCCGCGCCTG
>JBAXDB010000248.1:0-2401 GCA_037141135.1 bacterium
TGAATCGGTTTCCGAAAGTTAAGGGGGCCGCAACGGAGGCTGGCAAGGTGTATGTGACCCAGCGGCTGAATCAATTATTGGTGAAAGCCGGTGACGAGGCGAAGCGGCTTAAGGATGAGTTTATTTCGGTTGAGCATTTATTGCTGGCCTTTCTGGACGAGGGCAAGGGGACGGTGTCGGGTAAGATACTGGCGCAGTTGGGGATCGATCGGGCCCGGTTCCTGGAGGCGCTTACCGCTGTGCGTGGGAATCAGCGGGTGACCAGTGCCACGCCTGAAGGGGCTTATGAAGCCTTGCAGAAGTACGGAACGGATCTTGTGGCGATGGCGCGGCAGAACAAGCTCGACCCGGTCATCGGGCGGGACATGGAAATCCGCAGCGTGATCCGTATTCTTTCGCGGAAGACCAAAAATAATCCCGTTCTGATCGGTGAACCCGGGGTTGGTAAAACGGCTATTGTGGAGGGCTTGGCACACCGGATCCTCAGGGGCGATGTGCCGGAGGGCCTTAAGGATCGCACGATTTTCGCGCTGGATATGACGGCCTTGATGGCTGGGGCCAAATATCGGGGCGAGTTTGAGGAACGGCTTAAGGCGGTACTTACCGAGATCAAGGCCGCGGAAGGCCGGATTATCCTGTTTATTGATGAGCTTCATACGATTGTGGGTGCTGGTAAAACCGAAGGTTCCTCGGATGCCGGGAATATGCTCAAGCCCATGCTGGCGCGGGGCGAATTGCATTGTATCGGGGCCACGACGCTGGATGAATACCGGAAGTATATTGAGAAAGATGCCGCCTTGGAGCGGCGTTTTCAGCCGATTCTGGTTGAGGCGCCGTCGGTGGAGGATACGCTCTCGATTCTGCGAGGATTGAAAGACAGGTTTGAGGTGCATCACGGCGTGCGGATCACGGACGCAGCGCTTGTGGCTTCGGCCGTGCTTTCAGACCGCTATATCAGCGATCGGTTTTTGCCGGACAAGGCGATTGACCTGATGGATGAGGCCTGTGCCTCCATTCGCACGGAAATTGATTCCATGCCGGCGGAATTGGACGAGATTACCCGTAAGGTGATGCGTCTTCAGATCGAGGAGACTGCTCTCAAAAAGGAAAAGGATGAGGGCAGCAAGGAGCGTTTGAAGGTGCTCCGGAAGGAGTTGGCAGATCTCAAGGCGGCCTCGGATACCATGCGGGCGCAGTGGACGAGCGAGAAGAATGCTATCGCCGGGGTGCAGTCTGTTCGTGAAGAATTGGAAAAGGCGCGGCGGGAAAGCGAAGAGGCGGAACGCAAGTATGATCTCGACCGCCTGGCAAAATTGCGGCATGGCGTGATTCCTGAGTTGGAAAAGAAATTGGCCACTTTGCAGAAGACGGCGGCGGGGACAGAAGGAAGCCGCGTCCTGTTGCGGGAGGAAGTCACTGAGGAGGAGATTGCCGAGGTCGTGTCGCGGTGGTCGGGCGTGCCATTGACCAAATTGCTTCAGGGCGATCGGGAGAAGTTACTGAAGCTGGGTGACGTGTTGCACGAGAATGTGATCGGGCAGGATGAGGCCGTCAGGGTGGTGGCTGATGCCGTTCTGCGGGCGCGGGCGGGCATCAAGAATCCCAAACGGCCCGTGGGTGCCTTTCTCTTTCTGGGGCCAACCGGTGTCGGTAAAACTGAATTGGCTAAAGTGCTGGCTTCAACGCTTTTTGATTCCGAGGATCATCTGATCCGGATCGACATGAGTGAGTACATGGAGAAGCATACGGTTTCGCGGTTGGTAGGGGCGCCACCCGGCTATGTGGGGTATGAGGAGGGCGGTCAGTTGACCGAGGCCGTCCGGCGCAAGCCGTATGCGGTCATTCTGCTGGATGAAATTGAGAAGGCGCACCACGATGTTTTTAACATTCTACTTCAGATTCTGGATGATGGCCGTTTGACAGATTCCCATGGGCGCACGGTGAATTTTAAAAATACGATTGTGATCATGACCAGCAACATCGGGTCGCCGATATTATTGGAGGGGATTGGGCCGGATGGCCAGATCAAAGAGGCGGCCCGGCGCGAGGTGATGGACGAGTTGCGGCAGAGTTTTCGTCCGGAATTTCTCAATCGGCTGGACGATGTGGTGTTATTCAAGCCGTTAACGCTGGAGGAGATTGGGCGGATTGTTGATCTCCAGATGGGCGAATTGCGGGCACGTCTCGGGGAACAGCGTATTGAACTCAAGGTGGCTGCAGGAGCCCGTGAGTTACTGGCAAAAGAGGGGTATAGTCCGGTCTATGGAGCGCGTCCATTGAAGCGGTTGATTCAGACGCGAGTGGAAACTCCCATTGCCAGATTGGTTGTGGCAGGCAGCATCAAAGGTGGCCAAGCGGTTAAAATCGGCGTGAAGAAAGGCGATCTGGAGATCTTGGGCGA
>JBAXDB010000249.1:0-2372 GCA_037141135.1 bacterium
GCGGCCGTTCGGGGTCCTTCTTCTGTCGCTTTTTTTGATGATGGTCCTCTCCCCCTGCACGTCGCTGCTCACGGCTTCGTTGCCGAATTTTCACGGCATTACGGCCCTCGCCCCCCTCAGCCTGCTGGTCATCTGCGCCTCCCTTCTGACCCTGTGGCAGGCGGCCCGGCACCATGCCTCCCACATGTTCGCGGGGGCGGGGCTCATCCTCCTGCTCACCCTTGGGAGCCTCATCACCCACCGCGCGATGGCGCTCACGCAGATCGCCGCCCAGATCATCTTCCTCGGCTACGTGCTCCTTGTCGTGGAGCGGGCGGTCTTCCACTCCAAAGAGGTCACCGGAGACATCCTTTGCGGCGCGGTTTGCGTGTATCTTCTCTTCGGGATCCTCTCGGGATTTATCTTCCTTCTGATCGAGCACATAGTCCCGGGAAGCTTCCTCATCAGCAACCTCGGTGTGAACTCCATACAGCAGCAGGATCTCTTCATCCACGACCCGGGCTGGCTTCTCTACTTCAGCTTTGTGACCCTCACTACCGTGGGCTACGGCGATGTCCTTCCAGCCAACTCCATCGCCCGCAGCGCGTCCGTCCTCGTCGCCGTCACCGGACAGATCCTCCTCATGGTCCAGATCGCCCGCCTCGTCGGCCTCCATGTCGCCCAAGGTTCGGAGCCCACAAACGGATCCGCCAAATAGGCCGCGCTTTGACGCCAGGGAAATTTCTGCTAGCAGCCTGTCGGACTTTGCCAAGCCTGCGGCTTGAAAAAAACCGAGGAACAAAGTAATCGGGAGCATGGCCGCCCGATTCGTCACCGTAGATCGTGAAACGCAGCTTCTCTTGCCCCCAGATATGAGGCAGTGGGTTCCGGAAAATCACCTGAGCCAGTTTATCTTGGATGCGGTGGATGAAATGGACACGGGCGCCGCAAAGGTCAACCACCGTGGCAGTGGCAGTGAGCAATATCCACCGGCCATGCTGCTCTCGCTCTTGATTTACAGCTACAGCAGCGGTGTGTTTTCGAGCAGGTCCATAGAGCGTGCAACCTACGACAGCGTGGCGACGAGGGTCTTGTGCGGGGACACGCACCCGGACCACGACACGATCTGCGCGTTCCGCAGGGAGAACCGGGAGTTGTTGGACAAAGCCTTTAGCACTGTTCTGGAGATGGCGGCGCGAGTGGGGGTGATGAAAGTGGGCAACGTGACGGTGGCCATCGACGGGACGAAGATCCTAGCCAACGCGAGCAAGCATGCGGCGGCCAGCTACGAGAAGGCCGGGGAGGCGATGAGGGAGCTGGATCTGGAAATCGCCGAGTTGCTCAAAAAAGCGGAAGAGGCCGACAGCACTCCGTTGGAGGACGGGTTGAGCGTGTGCGGGGAAATCGCCCGGCGCGAAGAGCGCAAAGCCAAACTGAAGGCCGCGCGGGCGGAGATGGAAGCCAGAGCGGCTGTGCGTGCTGCAGTGGAGCGAGCGGACTACGCGGCGAAGAAGGCCGAGCGCGAAGCGATGCGGGAGCAGGGGAAAAACCCACGGGGCAGAGAGCCCAAGGAGCCGGAGGGCACACCGGGGCCGCAGGACCAGGTGAATTTTACCGACCCGGAAAGCCGGATCATGCCGTGCGGAGGGAAAACAAATTTTGAGCAGGCGTATAACGCTCAGGCGGGAGTGGAGATTGAGAGCCGCTTGATTGTGACAAAGCGGGTGAGCCAGGCATCCAACGACAAGCAGGAACTGGTGGGAAATGTGAGAGCCATCGATCCGGTGATCCAGAGCGTGGGGACAGTCCTCATCGATAGCGGGTTCGTGAGCGAGGCGGCGATCAAAGAGGTCGAACAAGCGGGAGAAGATGGCCGGGGTGCCCCGGAGGTGCTCGCGGCAATCAAGCGTGAGCATCATCATCGCAGCGTGGCCGACCTGGAGAAAAAAGAGGATCCGCCCGCACCGGGAGAAGCAGCCAGCTTCAGCGAGAAAATGGCCCATCGGGTGGCCACCAAAGAGGGGCGGGCAAGATACAAGCAGAGGCAACAGACTATCGAGCCGGTTTTTGGAATCATCAAAGAGGCTATCGGGTTCCGCAGATTTAGTCTGCGTGGGCAGGGAAAGGTTGCCTTGGAATGGACTTTGGTCTGTGTGTCCTACAATCTGCGCCGACTTCACCGACTGATGACCATCAAAACACAAAACATCACCCCGATATGCGCGTGATGGCAGAAAAACACCCTCAACCCATGGCGTCGCCAAGTGAAAATCGCACAGGCTTCCGCTTCGGTTCACTTTTCCCGCTCTGAAACTCAAGAAGTGATCGCCAAACCAAAAAAATCACAAAACGGCGGCTTTTGCCGCTCGGTTTTCAGTCCGACAGGCTGCTAG
>JBAXDB010000250.1:0-2358 GCA_037141135.1 bacterium
TAGCTATGCCCCTGACCACTCCAGGGAGGGGAACTCGTTGGGTAGAAACTAGTTAGCGTCGCGCCATTCGGGACAGACTATCATCCGGAAACCCCTCACCCCGGCCCTCTCCCTCAAGGGGCGAGGGAGGTGGAGACGTTGGCGGTTGTAGTTCCTGCGCCTCTTGCTGTCACGCGGAAAGAGGCGTCCCCTGAGGGAGAGGGGGAAATTATTCGCACCCGTCGGAACGTCGTGAGCGATTGTGGGTGGACAGTATCAGGCGTATGCGGTATTATTCTATTTTATAGGGAATGGGCTTGTTTCAAACAGGCCATGAATTTAGCCTTTGTTCTTCACGTTTAGCGAGGGAGCCTATGTTTAAGCAGAGAGAACACCGCAGGATAAAGTTGGAGCAACCGGTTGATGTGTCTGTTAATACCGGTTTTCTTAAGCCCTCTGCCGCTGATGCGAAAATCAAGTGTACCACCTGTGATGCTTCGATTTGCGGTTTGCAGTTATATTCCGACAAGTATCTGGATGCGAATGAAGAGGTCAAGCTCCACGTCGATTTCGTGGTTGGTGACAGGCAGCAGAGCTTGGACTTGCTCGGCAAAGTGCGATGGTCCCGCGAGGAGGGGAAGAGTGGGGTTTACCGGGTTGGGATTCGGTTGTGTGATGAAACCAATCCTTCAATGATGACATGGCGCAAAACCATCGCTGACCGGATTGGTTAATGTCTCAAGAGGAGCGGCAGGGACGACAATTAGAATCCTCCCCGTGACGAGGCGGTTCCCCTGCCCGACCAGGTTACCCCCGTTGCGGCGGCGGTAGTTTTCCCATTTCCTTCTTGACCCTACCCTGCCCCTAATACAGGATATGCCGCTATGAGCACGGCACAATCTATTCTATCCATGGAGCATCTCGCCTCTCTTTGCAAGCGGCGCGGATTCATCTTTCAGAGTTCAGAAATTTACGGCGGCCTTAACGGTTTTTGGGATTACGGACCACTTGGCTGCGAATTGAAACGCAATGTCCGTGAAGCCTGGTGGCAGGACATGGTCAGCCACCGCGAGGATATTGTTGGTCTGGACTGCTCGATTATCATGCATCCCCGTATCTGGGAGGCCTCCGGCCATGTGGGCGGTTTCACCGACCCGATGATTGACTGCCGGGGCTGCAAAAAACGGTTCCGGGCCGACCAATTGTTTGAAGAACTGGGACTCACCCCTAACGCCAGTGAGAAGGTGGAGGAGAAATTCAAGATTCCGGAAGGCACCAAGTGTCCTGCCTGCGGAGCCAAGGAATTCACCGATCCCCGCGCCTTCAACCTGATGTTTAAAACCTTCGTCGGTCCGCTTCAGGACGAGTCCTCGGTGGCTTACCTGCGCCCGGAGACCGCCCAGGGTATTTTTGCCCAATTCGGCAACGTGATGGCCACCGCCCGGCAAAAGGTTCCATTCGGCATCGCCCAGATCGGCAAAGCCTTCCGCAATGAGATCAACCCCCGCAACTACACTTTCCGCTCGCGCGAATTCGAGCAGATGGAACTGGAGTTCTTCGTCAAGCCCGGCACAGACCAGCACTGGCACGATTACTGGGTCGCTGAACGTATCAAATGGTACCAAACCATCGGCCTGCCCAAGGAAAGCATCACTCAGTACGTGTACCCCAAAAGCGAGTTGGCCCACTATGCCAGCGCCTGCGTCGACATCATGTACGCTTTCCCGTTTGGCGTCCAGGAACTTGAAGGCATTGCCGCCCGCGGCAATTTCGACCTGAGCCGGCACCAGGAGTTCAGCGGCAAATCCATGGAGTATTTCGACCAGGATACCAACGAAAAGTTCATCCCCCATGTTGTTGAGCCCTCCGCCGGCGTGGACCGCATCTGTCTGGCCCTGCTCTGCAACGCCTACCGCGAGGAATGGATTCCCAAGGATGGTCCCGCCATCGAGGCTGAACCGGGCAAACAACCGCCCGAGGGGTATGAGGCCCGCACCGTATTGCGCTTTGCCCCGCGTGTGGCTCCCATCAAAGTCGCCGTATTCCCCTTGTTGAAAAACAAACCTGAACTGGTCGACAAAGCCCGCGGCATCTTTACGGGCCTGCGTCGCCACTGGGCCTGCTTCTACGATCAGACGGGTGCCATTGGCCGCCGCTACCGGCGGCAGGACGAAATCGGCACTCCATTCTGCGTGACCGTCGATTTCGACACGCTCACCGATAACACCGTCACCCTGCGTGAACGCGACTCGATGAAGCAAGTCCGCGTTCCCGTGGATAAACTCGACGCCGAAATCTTTGCCAGGATGGGAATGTGAGGAAGACAGTGGGCAGTGGGCAGTGGGCAGTGGGCAGTGGGCAGTGGGCAGTGGGCAGTGG
>JBAXDB010000251.1:0-2341 GCA_037141135.1 bacterium
ACTGCCTACTGCCTACTGCTTACTGTCCTCTCTCTCTTTCCTATTGCCCTTCTTAAGAAGAGATGGCACCATTTCGGTTAATTGAGGTAAGGCCATAAAATAAAGGAGATCACTCATGGATAATGTTACAGGAATGGATGCTCAGAAGAAGTCGCCGGTGCAGGGTATTATCGATATGGTTAAGCAGGTTATTTTGAATCCTGCAGAGTTTTATCGCGGCATGCCTAAAGTGGGTGGTTTTGGGGATCCCCTGGTTTTTGCCGTGGTTCTCGGTGTAGTCACGGGCATTGTTCAGGCGATTCTTGGTCTTGTACACCTTTCCCCTGTCGGTCTGAGTGCCATTATCATAATGCCAATCGGAGTGTTGATCGGCGGCTTTATCGGAGCGGCCATTGTATTTGTTATCTGGAAATTGATGGGATCCAGTGAATCATATGAAACCGCCTATCGCTGCGGGGCATATGCCATGGCGGTACAGCCCATTTTAGCGGTGGCGGGTTTGATTCCTGTTGTGGGTAGCTTGGTCGGTTTGGCTTGGATGACATTCCTGTTGGTGCAAGCCAGCGTTGAGGTTCATAAAATACCGGCTAAGAAGGCCTGGCTCGTGTTCGGGATCATTGCGGCGGTTTTTGCCCTCATGACGCTCGGCGCCCAGGCCGGAGCGCGTAAGGCTCAGCGCAGTATGGCCGATTTTCAGAAAGAAATGGGCGTGTCGACGGGTGGTAAAGATATGACTCCTGAGCAAGCTGGCAAAGCTGCCGCCGCCTTCATGAAAGCCATGCAGGAGCAAGCCGCGAAACAGGCTCAAGAAGAGAAGGCCAAAGCGGAATAGGCGTTTCTGTGACTCTGCTCCCTCTTCCTTTAGGGGAGAGGGGTGAGGGTTTCTCTGTTTTAATTTTGTTTGTTCCGCCTGAAATCCTACCAATAGTAACTGTGCAAAAATAAAATCAAAACTTACATTGACATATCGTAATATCTGGATATATTGATTTGAGTTTATACAGAGAAGGGAGTCAGCGATGAATTTCAAACTGGTAATTTTTATGACTGGAATGATCTTGGGTATTGGGACGTGGCTCCAGGCCGCAGAAGAAGTTGTGCGGGGGATCACGTTGGAGCGTTGTATCCAAACCGCGCTGGAGGCAAGTCCGGATGTGCAGTCGGCCAATGCCCGGTTGTCGGCGTCGTCAGCGGCGGTTAAGGAAGCCTCCTCGGCATATTATCCGCAGGTGGGACTATCAGGGAGTTGGACCCGAACCGATAACCCCCCGCAGGCCTTTTTCATGTCTCTGAACCAGCGCCGTGCCTCGCTCCAGAAAGATTTCAATCATCCCGATGACACCGAAAATGTGCGGGGTAGCGTCGCGGCACAGTGGCGTGTATTTGACAGCGGACGCCGTGAAGCCGATCGGAAAGCCGCCAGGCAGGGAGCCAAGGCCTCAGAATTCATGCTGGAGTCTGTTCAAAATGATCTCGTCTATCAGATCACCCGGGCCTATTACGGAATTCTCCAGGTTCGGGCCTTTGTTGCCGTTCAGGAAGAAGCTGTGGAGAGTCTGTCTGAAAGCCTGCGGGTGGCAACCGAGCGGAATCTGGCGGGAAGCGACATGAAGACCGATGTGCTGAATCTGGATGTTCAGCTTTCGCAGGCACGGGAAGAGCTTATCCGGGCAAAGAATGGTCTTAAACTGGGTGTGGCGGCACTGAACACCGCCATAGGTCGAACTTTGATCGGCCCGGCCGATGTAGTGGATATGAAAGGGGGCGAAGTGCCCGCCGCATCTACCAATGAAGTGAATGGTGGCGTGGAAGAGCGGCCTGAATTACGGGCCATGGAGGCCCGCGTCCGTGCGATGGAGGCAATGGTCGCCCGTGCCCGGCGGGAATATCTGCCCGTGGTCAATGGGATGGGTTCGTTCGACTGGGATAGCGAGACTCTAAGCGGATTTGAGCAAAGCTATTTGGTGGGTGTCGCCGTTGAGGTGAATATTTTTGACGGACAACGGAATCGCGCGGGCGTGACAAAAGCCAGGGCCGCCGCAGCAGAAATACAGGCCGAGGCGGAGAAGCTGCGTCAGACTCTGGAGTTGGATCTGACGCAGGCGCGTTTAAACGAACAGGAAGCCCGAGAACGGCTGGAAGTGGCGGCCAAAAGTCAGACCAGCGCCGAAGAGGCGTTACGAATTACACAGGAACGCTATCAGCAGGGTGCGGCGGTCATCACCGAACTGCTGACAGCACAGATCGGGTTGACCGCCACACGGACACGTCAGGTGGCGGCGCAATATGATTGCCTGATTGCCCGGGCCAATGTCGAACGGGCGATGGGGAGGAAGTAGGG
>JBAXDB010000252.1:0-2340 GCA_037141135.1 bacterium
AGTGGTGGTGGGATAAGGATTCGAACCTTAGAAGGCGTAGCCAGCAGATTTACAGTCTGCCCCGTTTGACCGCTCCGGAATCCCACCATGTCTTTATTGTGGCCATTTAGGCGATATAAAATCCGCTTTTGACCTCAAGAAAGGCGGGCATAATGGCGTTTGAAGATGATCCTAGCAAGCCAAAAATAAAACAAATGTGCCTCCACCCAGGGCGCATTCACGAAATGCTATAAGTGCTTGGCAATAAGGACCGCTCTGTTGACTCAACCAGGCGCGAACCCACCCCTCACCCCTCCAAGGAGGGGAATTCCTTCGGTTTTTCATGTTCTGCTATTGATACATAAGATAATCCTATAAAAAAGCTAAACGTTCCCCTCCTTGGAGGGGCCAGGGGTGGGTTCCGGGCGTAGAGAGTCGTTAGCTGGAAATTGAAAAATTAATTGCGAGATAGTTCATAATGCGAATTGCTGGTGTGGTTGGTTGCGCCCTTGATGCGTGTGGGGGTTTCTGCCATCATCTCTGTTCGCAAATGGATGGAACAAATGACAGAACTGTTTAAAGATAATTTGGAATGGTTGGCGGATCTGAACCCTCAGCAACGACAGGCCGTCGTGCATGGGGACGGTCCGCTCCTGGTGGTGGCGGGTGCGGGTAGTGGCAAAACTAAAACCCTTGCGTATCGCGTCGCCTATTTGATTTCGCAGGGGGTGAATCCCTCCAATATCCTGCTCATGACCTTTACCAGGCGGGCCGCGGAGGAGATGCTCAGTCGGGCGGCTGCTGTCAGCATGAACAGCGCCCGTATGACGGGGCGAGTATGGGGCGGAACCTTCCACGCCATCGCAAACCGTCTCCTGCGCACCTACTCCAAACAGGCCGGTCTGCCGAATGACTTTACCGTCATGGATCAGTCGGACTCTGAGGACTTGCTGAATGTGATCCGCCATGAATTGGACATCGGTAAAAATGATAAACGGTTTCCCCGCAAAAGTACCTGTATCGGCATTTATTCGCGGTGTGTGAACGGGGGCGAGAAACTCGAAACCGTTCTGACCAGGCATTTCCCCTGGTGTCTTGAATATCAGGAGGAACTCAAAACCCTCTTCAGTAATTATGTTGTCCGCAAGCAGCAGCGCGGCGTCATGGATTATGATGATTTATTGCTGCATTGGTTGGAATTGTTGAAAAACGATGACCTTGCCCGTGACATCGGCGGTCGCTTTGATCACGTGCTGGTGGATGAGTACCAGGATACCAATTTGGTTCAGGCGGATATCTTGCGGGCGTTGCGAAAATTCAAGCCGAACATTATGGCCGTGGGGGATGACGCTCAGAGTATTTACGGCTTTCGCGCCGCTAATGTGCGGAACATCCTTGATTTCCCCCTGCAATTTCCGGGTACTACGGTGATTACGCTTGAGCAAAATTACCGCTCGGTCTGTCCCATCCTGGAAACGACCAATCGCCTGATCGGCGAGGCTCAGGAGCGTTTTACCAAGGATCTCTGGTCCGCTCGCAAGGAAGGGCAGCGTCCGATGATTGTGACCTGCCGAGATGAGCGGTCGCAGGATAAATTTGTGGTGGATCGCATTATCGAGCATATGGAGAAGGGGATTCCTCTGAGTAAACAGGCGGTCCTGTTCCGTGCCGGTCATCTTTCGGACTCCCTTGAAATTGCCCTGACTGCCCGGAAGATTCCCTATCACAAATATGGCGGTCTGCGTTTCCTGGATGCCGCGCATGTCAAGGACCTGATCAGTTTCCTGAGGGTGGCGGAAAATGCCTCGGATGAAATTGCCTGGCATCGGGTGTTGCAAATGGTCGACGGTATCGGGCCTGCCACGGCAGCCAAGATCGTGAATCACATCAGTAAAGCGCATGACGCGCTGTCCATGAAAACGTTTCCTGTGCCGGCTTCGGCCCAACCCCGATGGAAGGAACTCATTAAATTGATGGAGGATCTGGTGAAAGCGGAAGAAGGGGAGCCCGTGGCACAGGTGCAGCGTATCAGGGCCTTCTACGACCACCTGATGAGTTTGCGATACGAGAATGCCCAGGCCCGGGTCAGTGATCTGCAGCACATTGAGCAGGTCGCCGCAGGGTATAAGTCGCGGCGGCAATTGTTGACAGATCTGACGTTGGATCCCCCGAACTCAACACGTGATATTGCCGCTCATGCGGTGAAGGATGATGACCGGCTGGTATTATCCACGATTCATTCGGCCAAGGGGTGTGAGTGGGATGTGGTCTATGTGATTCACGCTGCGGAAGGTTCGTTGCCTTCCGAGAAGTCCGCCGGCAATGAAAAGGAACTTGAGGAGGAGCGGCGGTTGGCGTATG
>JBAXDB010000253.1:0-2326 GCA_037141135.1 bacterium
CTAAATTTCTGACAACGGTTGGGTGGAATGCCACCGCGTTAATACTTGCCCCCGTTCCCGTCTGGCGAGAATCCACCTCTGGCATGAAGGCGCACATTGCATGAGATTTAAAAACGTCGCAACGTATGCGCTGTTCATGATCATGATAATTGGTGTCATCGCCATTATTGCTCTGAATCATGGAGGAGGGTTGCTCGGACGGGTGCAGATCGGGTCTGCGGGATGGCTCGTGCTTGTGGGCGCTGCTTTTCTAACCGGCTACATTGACACATGTGTTGGCGGTGGGCATGGCACCATGCTTACTCCCATTCTGATTCTTCTGGGGTTCACTCCTGCAATGGTTGTGCCGGCCATTCTTTTGTCCGAAATTGGCATCGGCGCACTTTCCGTAATCCTGAATCACCGGGCTGGAAATATTCAACTGGCTCGTGGAGGGCAACACCGGCAAGTACTCATTGTCCTGGCTGCCGCCTCTTTAATTGGGTCAGTCATTGCCGTGACCGTGGCAGTGAAGTTGCCGGCACAATGGGTGAACTTGTATATCGGGATGGTGATTGTCGGCGTAGGCTTGTTGCTGCTGACGAAGCCGACCTTCGGCAAGGTCTCAATGAAACGGATCATGGCGCTGGGCATGGTCGCTGCCTTCAACAAGAGTCTCTCTGGAGGCGGTTATGGACCGCTTCTGACAAGTGGACAGGTATTGTCAGGGGTTTGCGAAAAAGGAGCGGTAAGCATTACTCCCCCCGCCCGGGGTTTGACAGGCCTGATTGCGGTGGTGTTGTATTTCATGGCCAAAAACACGCTTGAGATTTCCCTGGCCTTGCCGCTTGCACTGGGATCCCTGCTGGCAATGCCAGTCGCAGTGTTCACCGTTGCCGCAATTGATGCCCCCTTATTGCGCAGAGGCATAACACTTGCCACTCTGCTGCTCGGAATCCTTCTGGTAATCAAAGCCGTTTGCTGAGCCCCTTCAGAATTTCCCTAATTATTAATCCGGCCACTAAATAGTAGCGGAAATCAAGATTCACCACCCGCCGAGTACGGCTTGAGACACGGAGACTCAGAGAAGATAAAACCTAGAACAGAGAATGTCGCGGCATTTTCGTTCGTGAGTACCCGAGCCAAAAATCCCGCGACGGTTTCTTGGAGCCATACCCTGAGAAAGAGGAGGAAACTCCTATCTCCTCCACCTCGATGTATTTCTCCAGGAAAACCGTGGCGTTTATTTTCTCCACATGTATTCGTGTGGAAAAATTAACGCCACATTTATGTTTTCCTCGGTGTCTCCGCGCCTCTAGCCTGGTACTCCAGGCGGGTGGTAAAGTCTTTTTCTTCGCGTGCTCCGCGGTCTTCTGTTCAAATTCTCCCTCCCCTCTTTATGCATCCGTTCCTGACAGAGCACGTGTAAGGTCAGCCCTTACACGTGTGTCAGGAACTGCCCGACTACCCCGATTAAATAATCTCGCATATCGTTTCACCCATTAGCCAATTGGGAAATTACAGAATCAATATTGTTCGGCAACGCCGGACGGGAGAGTGTGATGACAATACGAATAAATGATCGCAGGCTGTGGGCATCGCTGGTGGCACTGGTGGCAGTGATGGGACTGGTCGCACTGGCAGTGGATACTGACAACGACGGAATGTCGGATGCCTATGAGACGTTGTTCTCCCTCAATCCGACAAACTCAACTGATGCGCTTCTGGACAGCGACGGGGATGGCGTCACCAACCTGCAGGAGTCTGCGATGGGCACGGACCCGTGGCGGACCGATACCGATCTGGATGGGTTCCAGGATGGTTCGGACAGCAATCCTGTGAGCCGGCTGGTGATCCGGTGGGGCGATCCCGCCAACTGCACGACCGGCGGCGTCTATCAATATACGGGACCTGCGTGGTGGGGATCTGCCCAGGCGCGTGGCGGAGAATGGGCGACCAATCCCACGTCCTGGCATGTGGCGTCAACGGAAAGCAACGCTGCGTGCGGCCTCGATATCGTAGTCGATCGCCAGATCCTGACCAACAATGCAGTGTTGTCATTCGACTTTCTCGACACCACCAACAGCTCTCTTTATGTGTCGCTGATTGATTCCTCAAACGCTTCGGTGGTGGTGACGGATGTCTGCGGCAATGTGATGAGCGGGACAGGGGAATGGGTTAACAAACTTGTGGATCTCCCGTTGGCCGATCACCCTGACGCCAATCAGATCCTGATCTGGCGCGGTGAGGGTGAGGTGCATGTCGCAACGAACACGCTCTATGTCGACCAGTGGGGGATTAGGGTCAGCCCTTCACAATACACTTTACAGGCAGAATGACCCGGTAA
>JBAXDB010000254.1:0-2303 GCA_037141135.1 bacterium
CGAGTTCCCCTCCTTGGAGGGGTCAGGGGTGGGTTCCGAGCGTAGAGAGTCGTTAGCTGGAAACTGAAAAATTAATTTTGAGATAGTTCATAATGCGAATTGCTGAGTGCAAGCAGTTCGGCATCCGCCAATAAGACTGAGGCGCCCATGAGGAGCGTGAGAAGCCGGTTTTCTTTTTGCGTGGTTTCTCGGACAAAATCCTTCTTGTCCTTCGTGATTTTGGTGATTTCCTGAGTAAGGTCCTTGAGGGAATAAGCTTCCCTTTCAGCGCTAGAACGTTTCCGGGGACTTTTCCCTTGATTCAACCGTAGTTCGAGTAATTTCCGGACGCGGGTGACGGTGTTGCAGTTTACGAGGCCCCCATCGAAGGCGTCCATAAGCACATTTTGGATCGTTGAGTCGTCTGATTGAGCGACCTGCACGGCGAACGACATGGAGAATAGGTTCTGTTCAACGCCCTCGATCAACCGGTTTTCGCCTTTCTCCACCAGTTGGATGTAGTCGCTCACGTAGGTCTGGTGCTTGCCAACAATGGTGGCAATCTTTGAATACATAAAGCCGGCATCGTGCATGCGCTTCATTTCCCGAGCAAACCACATGGTGCCCGGGGGGACCCTTGCGATATTTTCGACCAGGGAGAAAAGCAACGCGGTCTTACGATCACAGTCTATGATTTCAGCGGAGATTTCGGTTTTCTTCAGTCGCTGATGCGCCAGGAGGCGCCCTTCGCCGCACACCAGTTCATAAATGCCTGTTTTCCCTGTATTCCTGCCATTGACTACAATGGGTTTGAGCTGGCCGATTTCGTCGATGCTGCGCACGTTCTCAGCAAACTGTTGTTTGTCGCGGTTACGTGAGTTCAGCACCGTTATCTTGTCCACCGGGATCATTGCGTAACGGCGTTCACTCATGGGCACTATGGTTGCTATCATGTGGGGTCTTCCATCCTATTAGGGTTTGCATTGCTTCAGAGATGGTGTAGGCGTGGAGGTCCAGTTTTTCAGGGACCGTGCTGATAAGGCGGATCTGGCGGCCGCCCAGCATGAGGCGGGGCAGGAAGAGATAGCCCAGGACACCGAAGGTGCCCCCGTTCTCCAGCGGAACGCCGAGAGTGATATCGATTTCCGGGCGGGCATCTGCCGTGAATGACCAGGCCGCTTCGTAACCGTGGGGGAACGGCACTACAGGTTCGACGCGAATACTGACGTAGTTTCGCAAGACAATGAAATCGCCAATTTCGGCGATTTCCGGAATGGCTGTTTTGAGGGTTGCAACGACCTCAGCGCGGCGGGCTGCTATGATGTCAGAAAACAGGCGTTGGTAGGCACCCGTCAGGGTCCCAAAGCGATGGGCGTAGGTGGCCGCGGAGACCATGCTCTCCTCATGAGCGATGAGCGGGCTGCGCACAGTGCCATAACGCTCGAACAATGCCAGGAGGCGGCCCAGCATGTCTTTGTCTGAATACCGGATGGCATGTTCTTCCTCGGCCTTGATGATGATGCCTTGGGCCGTTTCAAACATTTTACGTTCGATGATGGCCGGGAAGGCGTTTTCCGCCCGGATCCACTCCCCCGGCGGGTTGTCGCGGGTGGGTGACTTCAGGCGCTGGGTGGTCTTATTGTAGACCATCGTGCCGATGTAGAGTTCATTGATGAGGATACTTCGCACTGCCTGGAAAGACCATGTGCCGTTGCCTGGCGACGGGATTCCGTCCCCATTCAGCATCCCGGCGATCTGCCTGGTGCTTTTCTTGTTATGGACGAAGGCCCGAAAGATACGTTTGACGATCGCAATTTGCTCAGGTTGGCCAGGCGTCAGCGTAACACGCTGGTTTTGGATGCTCTTGCGCTGTCCCGGGTCAAGGACCTGGACTGGGTGGCGCTGTTCATCAAGAAGAAGGCGGTGAAAAGCATATGGCGGCATACCCCCGGCGCGAAAACCTTGGCTGGCTATTTTGGCGCAGCCCTTGAACACTTTTGAACTGAGTTCCTTACTGTAGTTGGCGGCTTGATAGCGCTCGATATTGATCCGGAGCGCGTTCATTAGGTCATTTTCGGCGGTGAGGCCGATCGTGGTATAGATGACGTGCTTGCCATGCATGGCGCACAACCCGGTGTAATAAGCGGAGATATCCGTGTTCTGGTACCGGCCCCACCGGCTAACGTCGAGGACGAGGACGTAATCAAAGTCGTACGTGCCGGTCTGAATGTAGTCGCGAAGCATCATCTGAAAGGCATCCCGCCCCTCAGTGACGAGCCCTGTCTTGCCCCGGTCAACGAACTCCCTGATGATCTCGATGTTGT
>JBAXDB010000255.1:0-2275 GCA_037141135.1 bacterium
CTCCTCTGCTTCCTCTCCCCTTGCGGGAGAGGACTGAGGTGAAGGGTGTTATCCTTGCCTATCCCCCGCCCCTCACCCCAGCCCTCTCCCTCGAGGGGAGAGGGAGTGGATCATTAACTAATTTCTGGACTTGATTGCAGCCTTCAGTTCGTCACAAACAAAGGCGATCTGTTCGCGCGACAACTCCGGGAACATAGGCAGGGATACAAATTGCTGAGCGCTTTCTTCCGCAACCGGGAAGGCGCCTTTTGCGAGGCCCAACGAGGCGTAAGCCTCCTGCAAGTGCAGGGGGACCGGATAATGAATCCCACAGGCAACACCCTTGGCACCAAGAAGCTGTATCAGTTCGTCGCGCTTCGCGGTCTGAATAACATAGAGGTGATAGACATGCTTGGAATAGGACGCCTCCGTCGGCAATACAACCCGTCGCTCTCCCGCCAGCAATTCGCTATACAACCGCGCATTGGCCCGCCGTGCATCATTCGCAGCCGATAGATACTTCAGCTTCACACTCAGAACGGCCCCTTGGATTCCATCCATCCGCGCATTCCATCCGATTACCGAATGAATGTATTTCTTCGGTTGTCCATGCTCCCGCAACACCTTGATCTTGGAGGCAAGCTCCTGATCGTTGGTAACCACGGCCCCCGCTTCCCCATATGCACCCAGATTCTTGCCGGGATAGAAGCTGAAGCAACCCGCTACCCCCATGGAGCCCGCCACCCGTCCTTTATATTGAGCCCCATGCGCCTGGCAGGCATCCTCAACCACCGGCAGTCCGTGCTGACGCGCGATCTCCAGGATAGGATCCATATCAGCAGTCTGCCCAAACAAATGCACCGGGATGATGGCCTTGGTCCTGGGCGTAATCGCCTGCTTTAGCTTGGCAGGGTCCAAAGTATACGTCCGGGCATCTACATCCACAAACACCGGCTTTGCCCCACAAATGCTGATAGCTTCCGCCGTCGCAATAAAGGTATTGGGAACGGTAATCACCTCATCCCCCGGCCCGACTCCATATGCCAGCAACACCAACCACAGGGCATCAGTTCCATTACCAACGCCTACCGCATATTTCGTCCCGCAGAAGGCCGCAAATTGCTCTTCAAATTTGGCAACAAATGGACCGCCAGCAAAAGCCGAGCTTTCCAGAACCTCCTGAATTGCGGCATTAACTTCTTCGCGAATGACATTGTACTGCGCCTTGAGATCTAAAAACGGAACTTTCACTCGACGTTCTCCTTTATTATTTTCCTCACTACACGCGCGGGGTTGCCTGCTACAATCGTGTCAGGTGGTACGTTTTTGGTCACCACACTTCCTGCCCCGATAATGGCACGCTCCCCCACCGTCACGCCACATAACACCGTGACACTGGAGCCGATGGAGGCCCCTTTTCGGACCATGGTGGGCTCACACTTCCAGTCCTCCTCTGTTTGAAGATTCCCTCCTTCATTGGTGGCCCGCGGAAAACGATCATTGATGAAGGTCACATTATGACCCACAAACACATCGTCTTCAATGGTGACCCCTTCGCAGATGAAGGTATGACTGGAGATCTTGCAACGCTTCCCAATCACAACCCCCTTTTGTACTTCCACAAAGGTTCCGATCTTGGAATCATCCCCAATGGAACATCCATACAGGTTTGTGAAATCAAAGATTCTCACACGTTCGCCCAACTTGACCGTGGGCGCAATGAGCTTGAGCGGCGAGGCGTTCATGACTTGATCTGCGTCGGAACGCGCGCTCCGTCCTGCTTCAGGGACGCGGATGATGCCTCTAAAATCCGGACAACACCCGTCGCCTGCTCCGCCGAACTGATCGGGGTGTCGCCGGACCTGATGCAGTCCAGAAAGTGCCGACATTCAATTTTCAAAGGTTCATCCTGTTTAACATAAGGGCTATAGACGTCCCCGTAATGGTAGGCATACTGAAATTCAGCAAAGGAATCATAATGCGGCGGCGTTTCAACTCTTTGGTCGTAAATCGTAATCTTATGGAGCGGCTGAAGATCATCATAGACGATCATCCGCTTTGAACCCACGATCGTTATTTCGCGCACTTTCCTGGGATCCAGCCAACTGGTCTGAACCGTCGCATAACGGCCGCTCGCAAACGTCAGCGTCATATTGCTGATGTCTTCAATTCCCTTGGTCACATGGGCATTACCCTGACAATTGACGGACGCAGGCATTTCCTCCATTAGATATTGAATGATGGAAATGTCATGAGGCGCCAGATCCCAGACAACATTGATATCTTTCTGGAACAA
>JBAXDB010000256.1:0-2172 GCA_037141135.1 bacterium
GCTGAGTTCTGCAAAAATGAATATAAGTTTTTCCCCCCGTTTTCCCCGATCGGATGTCGCGGTAGGAACGCCCGTTGCCGGGCGTCCCCCGCACAGATCCGTACTTGAACATTTAGCTCATACGGCTCCTGCGTTAGGTAGTTACGCCGAAACGGGCGTCGGGGTATGGATGCAGACTTGTGACGGGCGGGAGCCATTGTTTGATGAGCGGTTTCATGTACTCCCAGTTCAGGTTCTTGCTTTTCTGGCCTCTTCGTCTCAAGGCCCTCAGCCAGGCGCGTGCGACGCATCCTCGCATGGCGTTTAGCAGTTTTCCATTCCCGGGAATGGCATGATATTGGAAATATCCACGAAGCACCTGCTTTAGCCAGGCACCTTGCTCTGCAATCGGTTTGTGTCGATTCCATAGCAATTGTTGGCGTATCACCTTCAACCGGGCCTGCATTCTTTTCTTGCTGGTCCGTCGGATAATCAGCGACTTCCCGTTCTTCCGGCTGATCCCGCATATATGCGTGAACCCCAGAAAGTCAAACGTTTCGGGTTTCCCCTTGCCGCCCGCCAATCTCCTTTCTATCGCGTAATTCCCAAACTCAATCAACTTACTCTTCTCCTCGTTGATTTCCAGACCGAATTTCCCCAGCCTTTCTTTCAACTCGGCGATCAGGAGGATGGCCTCATTCTCATATTGCAGGCCAAATACTACATCATCGGCATATCTGACAATGATGCACTTCCCTCCCGGTCTCTCTCTCCGCCACTTCTGCACCCACAGGTCTAACACGTAGTGCAGATAGATATTCGCCAGCAAGGGCGATATTACTGCTCCTTGCGGTGTCCCCACCGCCGTGTCCGACCATTTTCCTTCTTCAGACACCCCCGCCTTCAGCCATTTGGCCACCAGCCGGAGCATCCTCCGATCCGCTATCCGGTGTTCCAGAAACTTCATCAGCCATTCGTGCCTGACGTTGTCAAAGAACTTCCGGATATCGGCGTCAATGATCCAGTTCACTTTATGCTTCTTTACCGCCACATATAGCGCATCCAGCGCCATATGCTGGCTCCTGCCCCGCCTGAACCCGTAGCTGAACCCGAGGAAGTCCTCCTCGTAAATCTGCTCCAGTATCCATACCACCGCCTGCTGGACGATCTTATCCTCCAGCGCAGCGATTCCCAGCGGCCTCATGGTCCCGTCGGGTTTCGGTATGTAGGCTCTCCGGGCAGGTTTCGCCCGGTAGGCTCCACGGTGTATCCGTCCATGCAAGTCTTTCAGCTTGTCCTCCAGCCCTTCCCCGTAACTCGACCACGTTTCGTCGTCGATTCCGGGGGCCGCCTTCGGATTCAGCTTCCGGTAGCTCGCCGTCAGCATTCCCACCGTGATGTGATGCAGAAGCGCACTGAACCTGACCTTCTTATCCCGTCGTGCCGCTTCCCGTATCCGCTTGAGGCCAATGCACGGATCTTCGTCCCGGCACTGTGTCCGGTCTCCGTCAACCTCCTGCGGATTCCCTTCTGCCGTGGGCCTTCCCTCCGATGGCTCCTCGTCAACTTTTCCTTCCGGCGTCATTGCTTCGTTCGCCATCCTCCTTGGTACTATGCCCACTGTCCGACTGCCCACTGACGTTCATGGTTGGCTTCAGGCTTGACCTTCCCAACCCGGACTGATCGTCTGGATAAGACTTCAGCCGTCAACGGGCTCTCCCGGTTTCCGTGCGTGAGACTTCATGCATGCTGAGGGTCTTAGACTCCGCGGGATCAGTGACACGCTCGCATAGCGCATGTCACCATGTTGCCGTCCCGTCGAGAGAATAGGTAGGCATCCCGGATGATTAGTGGACGATTTCGGAGCTCAATACCTCGCCTGCATTTTCCCCTGTCAACGCTTCCCCACTCCCTCACGGGTCGTCGAGGCATGACTCGGGTTCAAGTAGAACTGCTCGTTCCTTTCTTGTTTAGGACTTTCACCTTTATCTCACGCCAGCTTTTACCGGCGCTTTCCCCGGCTCGCCCACCGCCCTATTTCCGGCATGAAGTATCTGTGGCCACGTTCCTTCACCGGTGAACCGGGGACATGCGTTTTCGGGGTCGCACAAGATATTACACGGGGTGCGGCTTCAGATTCGGATATGCAGAAGTAGCCCATTGGTTGACACGGAGATGTTTGTGATGTTAAAC
>JBAXDB010000257.1:0-2167 GCA_037141135.1 bacterium
TCAAGAAAACCCGCAAGCGTGCGGGAAGAAGCAGTTGCTAAGTTGCTGGGTTGCTGAGTTGTTGGAGCGGCATCTCTTAGGATGGCGACATGCCGATGGCCTTTCTCGAGAAGACGCCGGGCGAGGCGTCGTCCGCCCTCTGCCTCATCTTCATAGACGGCAGGCAGTCCGGCTCCCGGTCTTCCGACGATAACGGCGGGACCGGTGATCTTCGGCAGAACGAGTGATTCCGATGGACAGACGACGAGGCCGGCAATCCCGAATTGAAGAAGGCTGGTAATGCGAGCTGAGGCCACCTGCGGTGAGCTTGTCGAAGCCGCCTGCGGGTCGGGCGGCAGATAAGCCACGACCAGACGAAACCCAGACTGCGCGAGCGCGGGTTCCAGGGAGGCCATCAGGCGATCCGCCGCAGGGAAGTCGGCCGAGACGGCCAAGCCCACAAGAGAATTCCGGCCGGCCGCCATATCCAAGGCGGCGAGACTCGGGGAATATCCCATCTGGCGGATGAGGCCTTGCACCTTTTCCTGGGTGGCTTGGCAGATGCCATATTGCTGTGCCCGGCCATTGACGACCGCCGAGACAGTGGCACTGGAGACACCGGCCGCAGTGGCCACATCGCGGAGTCGGACTCCGGTTTTGATACGTTTATTTGTCATGCAGCGGCTCTGCCGACATATGGGTTTTAAAATAATGCGCACATTTTTCAAACTGCGCCGCAATATCCGGATTGATCCCACACTCACTTGCCAGCACGGCAAAAAGTTCTTCCCAGAATTTTGGTGGGGAGGAAAGCATTCGAGGAATTAAGTGGGTTTGCCGCCGTCCGAACGTATCGCGAATTGCTTGTTTAACTACAGCCGCGTCCATTTCGCCACTTTCAATCAACAGCGTCATGTCAACCAGATCCTTGACTCGGGAGTTTTCTCTACCTGAGCGAGGTCGCGTATAGGCATGTAGTTTTTCAGCAAACTGTTCTTCTCTGGAAATGGCCATGAATTCCATGCGGGCAATGCCAGCGAAAGCCAACCAATCCCTCCCCTTTACGACCTCGAATGAGTTGCGGAGAACATCCCCAACGCTGATATCTACATGAAAGCGGGCGAAAACGCGATCAGCGACCGATGCTATTACAGGGAATCGCATACCAATATCAGGAGCGGCCTCAAGTTCCATCGTCGCTTCCCCCGCTTGAAAACAGAAATAATCATTCATGTCGCAGTTTATCGCTGCTTGCAAAAGTGCCAGCATGGATGCAGACAATTCCCCAGGCGTGCTTCCTGCCGGACGCTGCTTCAGGCCGAGATCAATATCCCGTGTAGTGCGAGCCATTTTCATTCGTAGTTCCATGGCATACCCACCCTTTAAAGCCCATTTGGATCCAGAATGATGGGAAAGTCTGCAGAGAAAACGATCAAAGGCAAGTTGGCGGCGCAAGCGCTGAACATCCGCACCTTCATCCGCAGCCATTTTAAGGAGCCGGTCTTCCAACGCCTTGCGGAAAGCCTTTGCGGTTTCATACTGCTTTGCAATCATGAGCGACTACTCTCCAGTGGCTCATCGACCCATGTCGGGACATCACCACGATCCCTCGCCTCCCTGAATTGAGCCACTGTGATAAGACCGCGCTGGCGCGCCTCGCGGACGGCCTGCCGCACGATGTCCCTGGAAACACTCCCACTTCTTACGAGATCGAGCACTGACCGCAGGGGGGTTGTGACCGCATAACCGGACCTATGAAGAATGTCGCTCTCAGGCAATATCTCATGATAAAAAATCAGAATCTGGGGAAGAGGTTTTCGCCTTCGGA
The DNA here is from genome assembly GCA_037141135.1 of bacterium. Taxonomy (GTDB): domain Bacteria; phylum Verrucomicrobiota; class Kiritimatiellia; order CAIKKV01; family CAITUY01; genus JAABPW01. The sequence continues at coordinate 1,808 of JBAXDB010000257.1, forward strand.
ATGCTGTGGGTACGGTCATTTCCAGACGGACAGGCATGGCATCGGACAGATCATGGATGCGCAGTGCCGTGAGACGGGAATAGACACCTTGAGGTCGCCCGCTTCGATCCCGTGACCAGAGGGCCCAAAGAATCAGTTGAGCGTTGTCACCCTGCGGATAACGCGCAAGGCGATAGATGCCACGGTACATTCGCAACCAGTTTCCGACTCTAACATGGTATGGGTGAGTATTGTCAGCGAAGCCAGCGGCAATGGCTTGCCCGGTAGTAAAAAAACCGCCCTGACCATCGGCTATATCCCATATGTTGTCATTGGCTTCCCTGTGGTTCATACACGCATCCTCACATAATATGAGGATGC
>JBAXDB010000258.1:0-2164 GCA_037141135.1 bacterium
ATAAACTTGCCACCATGACAGCCAGAACAATCCCCCGCAGTCCCAAGCATGTATTCATTGTTTGTTTTTTTGCTTTCATAATACTGACCCTTTCCTCACCTAATAAACTACTCATTTCAAAAACCGGGCTAATTCTTTCGGTCTTGGCGATCGACTTATCGCCGTTCCCGCATCAATCAAACCTCTTTCGTGCAACGATTTCAAGGAATCATTCATCGTAATCATCCCCTCTAAGCGGCCCGTCTGAATCGCCGAATAGAGCTGCTGAACCTGCATCTCCCGGATAAGATTCCGGATCGCCTGGTTCACGTTCATAACCTCACACGCCAGCACCCGCCGGGAGGCATCACGGGTGATCAGGAGTTGTTGCGAGACGATGCCCACCAACACCATCGAGAGTTGAGTGTAAATCTGCTGTTGCTGGGCAGGGGGGAACACATCCACAATACGGTTGATAGCGTGGGTGGTGTCCTGTGTGTGGAGCGTGCCCATGATCAAATGGCCGGTCTCAGCCAGACTCAACACCAACTGGATGGTTTCCAGATCGCGCATCTCCCCCACCATGATCACGTCGGGTGACTGGCGGAAGACACTGTGCAGGGCCTCACTGAAGGAATGGGCATCCTCACCGATCTCCCGCTGGTCAATGATGCTGAGATTGTGATGGTGAAGGTATTCGATGGGATCCTCAAGGCAGACCACATGAAGCCGCCGGTTATCATTGATATAATCCAGCATGGCCGCCATCGTCGTGGACTTTCCGCTGCCCGCCGGACCCGTAATCAGCACCAGTCCATGCGGCTTCAAGGCAAATTCCTTGACCACATCCGGAAGTCCCAAGTCCTCAAAGGGAGGAATGTTAAAAGGAATGACCCGCACAGCGGCTGCAATCGAGTCCCGCTGGTAGAAGAAATTGAACCGGAAACGGCTAAGTCCCTCGTAACCCTTTGAGAAATCCACGCTCTTGCGGGCCCGTAGCACCTCCATGCGCCGATCCCCGAGAACATGACAAGCGAGCCGCTCAATGGTTGCAGCCTCCATCGGGGGACGGTTTGCGGGCGTCAGCATCCCATGAATGCGAAATTGAGGGGGAGCGCCGGTGGTAAAAAGTAAATCCGAGGCCTTACGCTCACACATTTCCCTCAGGAGTTCTTCCATTTGTTTCATGTGATTTACTCTACTTAAGCAATTTAATTAATACCTGCAATAAAACATGTAATCAAGATATATTTAACAAACCACCCGCAATTCTTTTAAGAATTATCACCAAAAGCAGGCATCATCATAGGGGTAAATACCTGATTTATCCATCAGGGAAACCCTGATACGGAAAAAGCGACTGCAGGGCTATATGCGGACTTTAAAGGGACAATGCGTTCGCCGAGGACGTCGAACGCCACCTTGCCTACTTTTTCACAAACGGCGAAATGGCTCTCAACCGTGCGATGATGGGCGGTAACTGCGCGATGGTGTAAGCCACGTCATCGGCGGTTGTATAACGGCTTAAACTGAACCTAACCGAACCATGAACGGCGGTAAACGGCACCCCCATGGCCCGTAACACATGGGAAGGTTCCAGGGAACCGGAAGTACAGGCAGAACCGGATGAGGCCGCAATGCCAACATCGCTCATCATGTAAAGTATCGACTCGCCCTCAATATACTCGAAACTGATATTTGCCGTGTTGGGTAAACGGTTCACGCGATCCCCATTGACACGCGAATCAGGACATGTCGCCAAAAGCCCGGTTTCCAGGCGATCACGCAACTCCGATACCATCGTGGCTTCTTCCGCCATGTGTCGCTGTGCCAATTCCGCCGCGCACCCAAGCCCGACAATATAGGGCACGTTTTCCGTTCCCGCCCGCCGGTTATCCTCCTGATGTCCCCCCAGCATGAACGGCTGAAGCCGTGTCCCCTTCCTGACATACAGAACCCCGATGCCCTTTGGGGCATGGAGCTTATGCCCCGATATGGAAAGCATATCAACCGGCACTTTTCTGACATCAATCGGAATTTTCCCCACAGCCTGAACCGCATCGGTATGAAATACACCCCCTGCCGCCTTGACCATCACGCTGATCTCAGGCACAGGAAATATGACCCCGGTCTCGTTATTCGCCCACATCACACTCGTCAATGCCGGGCCATCCCGCAGCGCAGC
>JBAXDB010000259.1:0-2085 GCA_037141135.1 bacterium
CTTCCGTGGCATACTTGTCACCCTTGTTGCAGTTGTCCATGACTCATTCCATCCGTGCTAAGGCTAATCCATTAGCAGGGTAATGTAAAGAAATGAACTGGACATCCAGCGGTTCCGAAAGTAGGGAGCGGGCGGGGAAGCGGGAGGAAGGAAAGGCGGGGGGGTGAGGCTGTTCGGCGGTACTCAGCGAAGCAGGAGCAAATTCCGACAGTCATTTTTGGGTAATTTTTGGTGTCGTGGGCAGACCGGGGCCATGAGGTATGGAGCACCCGGATACATATGAGGGGATGGGCCGAGTCGTGCGGGCGCTAAGCCGGCGAGAAGCGCCACAGGCCTGTGATGAACTCGGCCTTGATCAGTTCGGCCCAGTGGATGACGGAGTGGCCCTGTCGTAGCGCGGGTTTGAGATTGCGCAGGAAGCAATGGAAGATGGCGTGAGCGACAAAGAGCATGAGCCAGAACGCGGCGATGGAGACGGGATGGTGATGGAAGTAATGGTTGGCGTTCCAGAAGGTGGCCAGTTCATTAAAGCCCTCATTCTCGATACGCCAGCGCTCGTGGCCGAAGATCACGACATGGCGGGTGGGGACTTCGTCTTGGGATAGAGTCGTCACCCATATCCATTCGGTTTGGATCGGAATGGCTTCCCCCGCCTTGGTGCGGATGGTCTTGGTTTCGAGGCTGCGAACAACGCGCACCCCATCGGGGTATGAGTCCCAGGACGTGAAGTGGGACTCATCCCAGCACTGATAGGAAGTCTTGTTTTGGTGAAAAGTCAGCGTAGGGGGTGAAGAGAAGAGTGCGCGGGCATCCTTGAGCAAATCCCGGCGTTCATCCTTGAGAACCATCAGGGCATGTTTTTGATGTCGTCGCAGGAGTTTGAAAAACCGGGCCTGGGGATAGAGACCGTCGCCCAGGAGAATATCGAAGCATCGGGGCTGAGTGGTGATGACGCGCTGCACAAGCCGCAGGGCGGCGGTGCCCTCGTCTTCCTTGGGGCCAAGCAGCTCGAAGTCCAGCAGGAACCGGAAGTCCGGGCCGACCAACTGGAAGATGACCGCGCGGTGATAGTACTGGATGCACTTGCGTCCATTGACCGTAATCTCGCGCTGCTGGCATTGAGGGCAGCACCGCTTGTAGCTGGAGTTGATTTCGTGGCCGTCAATGACGGCGAGGCGATGGCCGAAAAAGGCTGTGAGCACCTTTTTGCGCCCCAGTTGGCGATAGAGGTGGCGCAGGAGGGCGCGCAGATCGTCCAGATTGATGGTTTCGGAAAAGTTGGCGATCTGGTCGACACAGACGGGACGCCCCCCGAGAAAGCGCCGGAGGGCAGCGTTGAACTGGTGCCCCTCCCAGGCGTTGAGGCTGGGGAAGCGACACATGAAGACCAGGAACATGGACTTGAAAAAACGGACGGCGGGAATTTGCGGTTTTTCCCGTCCGTCGCCAAGCCGTTCCAGGCTTCTGACCAGCCCCAACGCCTTCTGGCCATATCGTAAGGCCCGAGCCAGCACGAATCAGGGCTCGTTCCGATCAAGTTGCTTCCACGCCTCCTGACTCATTTGGTCCAGGAGTTGGCGCGCCAGTTTGTACTGATCGAGCCAGCGGCGAACCTTGGCTTCCATCCCCTTCGGGAGGTGCTTCATCCGGGTTTTCCGCTTCTCTGTCACGCCGAGATACCACGATTCGTGCTTCTTATCCTCCGTGGCGCAGCGGCAACGGGGATTCCCGCACCGCCTAGCCATGCGGATCAACGACCCGTGAGCCAGTCCATCCGCCCGCTCCAGTAACTGGTGCAGGCGGCTCCGCGCCGCCTTGTCGGCGGACGACACCCCTTTCGCATGCTTCATAAGACTCCTTTCCTGTCTTTTGAAATATGATATATAATAATATATCATAATCAAGTAAAAAAATAAAGTTTTTTGAAATGCGAATTTGCTCAAAAGTCCACCCTGGGGTCAATTTCGGATCAAACCCCTACGTTTCCGCCCCCCCGCTTACCCGCCCGCTCCCTACTTTCGGAACCGCTGTCAAAGACAGACTCCCATTCCTTGTCGTTTGTCGCACCGGAGTCCTCTACCACAG
>JBAXDB010000260.1:0-2072 GCA_037141135.1 bacterium
TACGCGGAAATCCTGGCGGAAGTAGGCGCTCTCGCGTAGGCGGATCGTGCCCATTGAATCCGGGCTGGCAAATAGCTCGCCCACAATGCGGTTGCTCTCAATCAGGATCGCGTCCTTTTGGTGCCGCTCACGTAAACGCAAACTCTCGTTCCAGTCTTGCTCTGCCATGGTTCCAATCACCGTGTAAAGATCCAGCGCGTGGTGTCGGCCAAAGTCTTTTTCCGCATCGTTAAGTCGGTCGCGTAGTGCGAACAGCTTCATCGTCAGGAATGTGAAGGGATGTGGCAGCAATACCTGGCCCACAGTGTCTTTCCCGTTACTGAGTTTGCCGCGCACAACCCGAGTGGTTGTGTTCTCGGTTAGGGTCAGCGCCTCTTCGCAGGGGTGAGCGTGCAGATCCACGGAGGGTCTGGGCCGCACCCGGCGCTTGTCGAATTGAACTTGTGTTCCCTTGAAGGGGCTGGTCGGGCCGGTGAGTACGTCAATCTTGATGCCGCGTTCTTTATCACCGTTCGGCCCGGGGCGCAGGAATTGATAGTGCTCGCCTCCTTTGACCACCTCATAGCCCAACTTGGTCATGGCATCCCGCAGGGGTCTCAGTTGTTCTGAGTCCAGAAGTAACTCGGCGCGCAGAAAGAGATCGAGGTCATTAGTTGATCGTGGTTCCGGCAACTCCTTGAACAGGGTCTGCCTTCGTTCCTCCATGATCATCATGTAACGCAGATAGATGCCGTAACCACCGCCGACGATCAGCGGCACCTTTGTACCTTCCAATTCATTCAGCAAATCGAGCAGGGCGGACGTCAGCGTCATCATTTTGTTCATGGTGATCTCCTGGTTTGACGGATCAATTCCGTCAGGACTTGGGTGGCGGTCTCCTGATCCCGTTTGTCGCCGCGCATCAGTTCCAAGTACGCCTGAATGGGGGATGCCCATCGAAAGCCGGTTTGCGCGTCCAAACGGCTATCGAAGTAATCCGTTTCATCCTCGCTTGAAATAATCTCTAGATTCGGGAACCGGTTCGAGTCGCTGGTAGACAAGCGGGAGAGCAGTGCTTCCGTCCGGGGGCAGTAGATTGACATCAGATCCCCGCGCTGCATGACGGCATATTGGGTCGCGGAAGCCAAGCCGGTTGCCACGACCGGAAAATTTAACTCCTTGCTCAAGCCGGCAAGCATAGCCGGAAGGTCATCCATTGTTGCGGAAACTCGCCGTCGGATGACATCGCCGGGTTTCGCTGGCTGGTAGTTTTCCAGCAACTTCTCCAGGAGCTTGTCCGGCTGGATCAATTTTAGCGGGCCTTGCTCCCGACTGATGATCAGATCCTCTTCCATCGCCTTGATTGCCTTGGACACCGTACCCATGGCCATTAGGGGACGTCCGAGTGCCTCGCCTAGCCCATTGCGTGTGTTAATTGCCGTTAACACCTCAGTGACCCGTTCGAACTGCGTCTGTGCCAGGAATACACGGGGCACCATGGAGCTGTTTTTCCGATAAATGTTCTTGATTGGCGCTGAGCGGGGATAAAGGTTCGGCTGACCGCTGCGGAAGACGAACAAACCGCCCGGTGCCATCACCACGCCATTCCCGCAAAGATCCATTCCGCTCACCCCAGTTTGCTCCAGTTCCTGAAGTTGCGCCTCATTTAGATAGGGAAGCATGATCATCGGCAACGTGCCGGTAGGTAGTATGGTGCCCTTGACCTCATTGACTGCACTTCTGAACGCAATCGGAGTAGAACTGGCTTTAATTTCGACGGCGAAACGAGAACACAGCCCCCCTGATCGGACCTCAATAAGGGCATCAAGTTGCCGCTTCCCGCAAAACTCGGGTTCCAGATTAATGGAGGCGATCTGCAAGGGCGGTAGGGTTATACGCCCTTCCGCCAGCATCCGCCGTATGTCTGCTTCGCCTATTTGTTTCCTGCTATTCATTGTTTTCCTGATTAAGAAAATGCCATATATCAGGAAAATGTCAAGAGGTTCCGATAATAAATCCCGGTTGCAGGCAAACCTGTGTTCTGTCTGAGGTTGCTTTGCGCCTTCTGCTGTGCAATATTACGAATTCTGCGC
>JBAXDB010000261.1:0-2070 GCA_037141135.1 bacterium
CTGGCTCACGCCCTCTTGCAGGAGGGGCATACCGTGGTCGGCCTCGACAATTTCAACGATTACTACCCGGTCCAACTCAAGCGCGACCGGCACGCCCGGCTAACCCCCTATTTAAATTACAAGGGCATCGAGGGGGACCTCTGTGATTCAGCCCGGCTGACGCACCTTTTCAAAGAGCACGCCTTTGATGTCATCTGCCATCTCGCGGCCCAAGCCGGTGTCCGTTATTCCCTGACCCATCCGGCCGCCTATCAGAAATCAAATCTGGAGGGCTTCTTAAATATTCTGGAAGCCTGCCGTCACGCCAAAACGCCGCGCCTGGTTTACGCCTCCAGTTCCAGCGTCTACGGCGGCAATACAAAACTCCCCTTCAGCGAGAGCGACCCCGTGGATTGCCCGGTCAGCCTCTATGCCGCCACCAAAAAAGCCAATGAACTGATGGCACACACCTATACCCATCTTTACGGACTTCAAACCGTCGGCCTCCGGTTTTTCACCGTCTACGGTCCCTGGGGCCGCCCCGACATGGCCTACTGGAGTTTCACCCAGGCCATGCTCGCGGGAAAATCCATACCGGTTTTCAACCACGGCCAGATGAAACGCGATTTCACCTACATTGACGACATTGTTTCAGGGGTAAAAGCGGCCCTGTTCAGTACCGGGCTCGCGCCTTATGAAATCCTCAATCTGGGAAACCATAACGCCGAAAACCTGATGGACATGATCCATACCCTCGCCGCAGCTCTTGGTGTGGAACCCAAAATGGACCTGCTACCAATGCAGCCGGGCGATGTCCCGGCCACCTACGCCGATATCACACTGGCCCACGCCAAACTGGGCTTCCGCCCGACCACCTCCATTGCCCGGGGATTACCAAAATTTGTCGCCTGGTACCGGAACTATCATTCTATATAAGCTAAAGGAGACCTATGAAACATCACGAAACACTAATTGATAAACTGAACAAGAAATCCGCCGTCATTGGAATTGTCGGGCTCGGTTATGTGGGCCTCCCGCTCGTCATCCGCTTCGCGGAAGAAGGCTTCCGTGTACTGGGAATTGACATCGACGACAGCAAGGTGATCAAGCTCAATGCCGGCAAGAGCTACATTGAACATATCCCCGCCAGCGCCATTCTCAAGGCGCGTAAGGCCGGCTTCCGGGCCACCACCAAATTCGCTGAAGCCAGGAAGGCCGACGCCCTGATCATTTGTGTCCCCACCCCCCTTGACGAGCACCGCGAGCCGGACATGAGTTACGTGATTGGAACCGTCGAATCCCTGATCCCCAACATCCGGGCCGGCCAGCTTATGTCCCTCGAAAGCACGACCTACCCCGGGACCACCGACGAGGAACTCCTGCCCCGCATTCAGGCGCGCGGCTTCACCGTCGGCAAAGATTACTTCCTGACATTCTCCCCCGAACGCGAAGACCCCGGTAATAAAAAATTCAATACCCGCACCATTCCGAAAGTGTGTGGCGGCATCACCCCGGCCTGTCGCGAAGTTGGCGTCACCCTGTACCGCTCCATTATTGACCAGGTGGTCCCGGTAAGCTCCACCCGCGTGGCCGAAATGACCAAACTGCTGGAGAACATCCACCGCTCTGTCAATATCGGTTTGGTCAACGAGATGAAGATTGTGTCCGACCGCATGGGCATCGACATCCACGAGGTCATTCAGGCCGCCGCGACCAAACCCTTCGGCTTCGTTCCCTACCAACCCGGCCCCGGACTCGGCGGGCATTGCATCCCGATTGATCCGTTCTACCTCACGTGGAAAGCCCGGGAATACGGCGTTCACACACGCTTCATTGAACTGGCCGGCGAGGTTAACAGCGGCATGCCGGAGTGGGTCATCGGGAAACTGAATGACGCCCTGAATGACCGGGGTAAATCGATAAAGGGCAGCAAAGTGCTTGTCCTCGGGCTTGCCTACAAAAAGGATGTGGATGACCCCCGTGAATCCCCCTCCTGCGTCCTGCTGGAATTGCTTCGCAAGCGCGGCGCGAAATTCGCCTATTCCGACCCTTATTTCCCGACCTTCCCGAAAATGCGGGAACATAAATTCG
>JBAXDB010000262.1:0-2069 GCA_037141135.1 bacterium
TCCGTACTCCCCACTCCGTACTCCCCACTCCGTATTCCGTATTCCGTACTCCGTACTCCCCACTCCGTACTCCCCACTCCGTATTCCGTATTCCGTACTCCGTATTCCGAACTTCTTACTTAACTATTTTTGCGCTCAAATTCCTTCATGAAGGACACCAGCGCATCCACGCCGGCAACAGGGAAGGCATTGTAAATGGAAGCACGAATGCCACCCACCATCCGATGTCCCTTCAAGCCCTTCATCCCCGCCTTTGAGGCTTCCTTGATAAAGGTCTCTTCAAGGGCTTCGGACGGCAACCGGAAGGTGATGTTCATGTCGGAACGGAATTCTTTGACGGCCGTTCCCTTGTAAAAAGTGCTGCTGTCCAGGGCATTGTAAATCTTGGCCGCTTTGTCGACATTCTGCTTGTACAGATTCTCCTGCCCCATCTTAAGAATCCATCGCGTCACCAAGGACAGAACATAAATCCCGAATGTTGGAGGAGTGTTATACAGGGAATTCTCTTCAATATGCGTCTTATACTTGAGCATCGTGGGAACCGTGGCAGGCACCCGCTCGGCCAGATCTTTCCGCATCACCACCAACGCCAGCCCGGACGGACCAAGGTTCTTCTGAGCACCGGCATAGATCAGGCCGAACTGATTGATGTCAAAGGGACGTGACAGAATGTCGGAGGACATATCCGCCACCAGAGGTGACTCAGTCTTGGGGAACACCTTCCATTGAGCGCCGGAAATCGTCTCGTTGGAGGTGATATGCACATACGCCGCACCCTTGGTAAATTTAAGGTCCTCGTTCTTGGGCATGCGGGTGGGAATATCTTTACCGGTATTGGCAATGACATTTACCGCGCCAATTATTTTGGCTTCTTTGACTGCCTTATCCGCCCAGGTACCGGAGTTGACGTAGTCGGCCGACTGCCCAGCCCCCAACAGATTCATGGGGACCATGGCAAATTGCATGCTGGCCCCGCCCTGCAGGAACAGCACCGAGTACTCATCGGACAATTTCAGCAATTTGCGGACATTTTCAACGGCTTCCAGATGCACCGCATCGTATTCCTTGCCGCGATGGCTATGTTCCATGATGGACATTCCAGAACCCTTGAAATCAAGCAACTCTTTTTGAGCCTCTTCAAGGACTTCCACGGGGAGAACGGCAGGACCTGCACCAAAATTGAATACGCGAGCCATTTTTTGCCTCTTTCTTATTAAAGTTGAGCGGACATTGTAGTCAGTACAGGAAAATCTTCAACTGCGAAATCCGGCTAGCGTCGATTACGAAACTGACGACGAAGACGGCCAGCGAGGCCGCTGGCCCTCCAGAGGATAAATGGTGTTTTCACCTGGAGGGCCGCCGGCCTCGGCGGCCAAAGGAGTATTTCGAGGTAATTCTTAGAGTGAACCGCCCAGCAGCAAACTCATGATGAAGCGGGAAATGGGGTAGAGTACCCAATCCAAAACGCCAAGCCAGAGCAGGCCAAACAAGATAAACATCCCGTAGCGTTCAACACTCAGGTATTCTTCCGCCCATCGCCCCGGCAAAAGCCCGTACAGCACGCGCGAACCATCCAGCGGGGGAACGGGGATCAGGTTGAAAACAGCCAGAGTGACATTGGTTAAGCAGAAATAGATCAAAAATTTGCATACCACCATCGCCAGCGGTGTGGCAAACAAGGCCACCACGTGAAACAGCAAGCCCCCTGCCAAGGCGAGCGAAAAGTTTGTCAACGGCCCCGCGGCAGCCGTAATCATCACCCCTCGCTTATAATTCCTGAAATTGTAGGGATTGATCGGCACCGGCTTGGCCCAGCCCAGCAAAACCGGACTGTGGGTCAAAACAAGAACGAGCGGCAATAGAATGGAGCCAAAAAGATCAACATGGGCAATCGGATTGAGCGTCAGACGATTGGAATACGCCGCCGTGGGATCACCCAACCGGTACGCGGCATAACCATGCGCCACCTCATGCAAAATGATCGAAAATACCAACGACACCACCAAAAACACAGTTGTTTCAATATCCATAATGCCCCGCACTATACACGAACGTTGCGGAAAGTAAAC
>JBAXDB010000263.1:0-2060 GCA_037141135.1 bacterium
TGAGATGTTGGGTTAAGTCCCGCAACGAGCGCAACCCTTATTCTATGTTGCCAGCGCGTAATGGCGGGGACTCGTAGGAGACTGCCGGGGTCAACTCGGAGGAAGGTGGGGACGACGTCAAGTCATCATGCCCCTTATGTCCAGGGCTGCACACATGCTACAATGGCAGGTACAACGGGTCGCTAATCCGCGAGGAGGAGCTAATCCCCAAAGCCTGTCTCAGTTCGGATCCCAGTCTGCAACTCGACTGGGTGAAGTCGGAGTCGCTAGTAATCCCGGATCAGCAACGCCGGGGTGAATACGTTCCCGGGCCTTGTACACACCGCCCGTCACACCACGAAAGTCGGCAACACCCGAAGCCGGTGGCCTAACCGCAAGGAAGGAGCCGTCGAAGGTGGGGTCGGTGATTGGGGTGAAGTCGTAACAAGGTAGCCGTACCGGAAGGTGCGGCTGGATCACCTCCTTTCTAAGGAGTCACTGTCTGGACCATCCCGGTTCAGATACTCCTAGTCGATCACTGGCTACTCGCTGTCAGCTGTATCCCGCCCCTGGCGGACCGCACCTCTTCGGAGGTCCCGTCCATCAGGCAGTGGGCCCTGCGGTTGGCTGTGGGCATCACTATTCCGTTTTGAGGGAGTGACCTCTAGTTCCTGCTCTGTTGAGCAGCCTGGAGCGATATCCAATCCCTCCGAAGCGATGCCGGCCGACCCTCGAGGTCCGCCCGGCCGCTCGTCCGCCCGAAAGGCACCAGTTCACCGGTCTATTTTTAGGTGTTCACGGTCCCCTGCGGGCGTTGTACGCCCCTTGAGAATTCCATAGCGAGCACGAGCATCTATGTTCTCCAAGTTATAAAGAGTCAACGGCGGATGCCTTGGCGCCTGAAGCCGAAGAAGGACGTGGGAGGCTGCGATAAGCCACGGGGAGCTGCCTACCAAGCGCGGATCCGTGGATGTCCGAATGGGGAAACCCGGCACCCGTCATGGGGTGTCACCCTGGTCTGAACGCATAGGACCAGAGGAGGGAACCGGGGGAATTGAAACATCTCAGTACCCCGAGGAGAGGAAAACAACAGTGACTCCCTGAGTAGCGGCGAGCGAAACGGGATGAGCCTAAACCGTGTTGGTGTTAAAGCCTGATGGCGTTGCCAATGCGGTGTTGTGGGAGCCGATGGAAGGTGCATCAGAACCTTCACAGAGTTACAAAACCAATTGCATAGTGGAAGCATCCAGGAAAGATGCGCCGAAGAGGGTAACAGCCCCGTACGCGAAATGCATTGGACTCTGATCGGATTTCCCGAGTAGCGCCGGATCCGGGAAAGCCGGCGTGAATCTGCGAGGACCACCTCGTAAGGCTAAGTACTCCTAGGCGACCGATAGCGAACTAGTACCGTGAGGGAAAGGTGAAAAGTACCCCGGGAGGGGAGTGAAATAGTACCTGAAACCGTTGACTTACAATCAGTCAGAGCGTCGTTAGCACTTCGGTGCTAGCCGTGATGGCGTGCCTTTTGAAGAATGAGCCAACGAGTTACGGTGTGTGGCGAGGTTAACCAGAGATGGGGAGCCGAAGCGAAAGCGAGTCTTAATAGGGCGAATTAGTCGCATGCTGTAGACCCGAAGCCGAGTGAGCTAGCCATGGGCAGGCTGAAGCGGGGGTAAGACCCCGTGGAGGGCCGAACCCACCCTGGTTGAAAACAGGGGGGATGACCTGTGGTTAGGGGTGAAAGGCCAATCAAACTCGGTGATAGCTGGTTCTCCCCGAAATGCATTTAGGTGCAGCGTTGGGCGTTCAGCATCGGAGGTAGAGCACTGAATGGGCTAGGGGGCCTACAAGCTTACTGACCCCAATCAAACTCCGAATGCCGATGCTTTAGAGCCTGGCAGTGAGACTACGAGGGATGAGCTTCGTTAGTCGAGAGGGAAACAGCCCAGACCGCCAGCTAAGGCCCCTAATTATTAACTAAGTGGAAAACGATGTGGGAACGCGAAGACAGCCAGGAGGTTGGCTCAGAAGCAGCCATCCTTAAAAGAGTGCGTAATAGCTCACTGGTCGAGTGGTCCTGC
>JBAXDB010000264.1:0-2056 GCA_037141135.1 bacterium
TTGGTCAGCAAATTGCCGGCCTTGTCCAGAACGCCGCTGATATTGGTCAGCATCATCAACTTCTCTGCCTTCAGCACCGTCGCCAACTTGGCGGCAACCACATCAGCGTTGATGTTGTAGCTCTCGTTGTTTTCACCAAACCCGATCGGGCTGATGACCGGGATGAAAGCATCGTCCTGCAAGGCCTTGACGACGCTGGGATCAATACTGACGATATCCCCCACCTGGCCGACGTCGTGCTCTTTGCTGGGATCCAGGTTATCGACCATTTTGAGTTTCTGGGCGCGGATCATGCCGCCGTCACGCCCGGTCAGCCCGACCGCCTTGCCACCGGCCTGATTGATCAGCCCGACAATGTCCTGTTGCACCTCGCCCGCCAGGACCCACTCGACCACTTCCATGGTTTCGGCGTCGGTGACACGCATGCCCTGAATAAATTCGCCCTTCTTGCCCAGGCGCTTGAGGGCGGTCTCAATCTGCGGACCACCCCCGTGCACCACGACGGGGTTGATGCCCACCAGTTTAAGCAACACCACATCCTCGGCGAAATCGGCCTGCAAAGCCGGATCTGTCATGGCGTTGCCGCCATACTTGATGACCATGGTCTTGCCATGAAACTTGCGGATATAGGGCAGCGCCTGCGCCAGTATCTCGGCTTTATCGCGAGGAGGGATCTTGCTGACGTCGGTCATCGCCAAACTCAACTCTGAACGGCGAATTCGTCTTTTGTTTTCCCTTGCGCCAGCAGCGCTGCCAACCAGCGTGGCGTCAAGCCGCGGCCACTCCATGTTTCGCCGTTCGGTCCACGATATTTCGCAGCAACGACTGCGGCCACCTTTGCCGGTTTTTTCTCTTTGCCTGGCGCGCTCCGGCCCACCTTGGCAGCTTTGCCCTTGACTTTGGTCGCACGCCCCTTGCCGCCCTGCAAGTCCTTCAGGGTAATGCCGAAGGCCTGCATCTTGGCCAGAATATCCTGCACTGTTATGGCAAATTCGCGGGTCTTGATTTCCGTCGCCTGCTTTTGCAGTTTTTCTATTTGACTCTGAATTTCAATCAAATTACTCATGTTCAATACCATCCTGTTAATAAATACTCCCCGATAAGCCTGCAGTCGGCAGGCAACGTACTTCTGGTTCTAATGAGTCACATTATCTCTCATAATAACCTTCAGCGCGGTTGACATAAGGATCCTGATGTCAAACCAGAAGGACCTTTTATTCAGATATTCAATATCAAGAGCAAGCTTTTCGGCAATTGGCAGTTCATCGCGTCCGTTCACCTGGGCCCAGCCCGTCAGGCCCGGCAACAGCGTTTGAACGCCGTGGCGGGTACGCGACTCAATCAGATCATGCTGGTTGAACAAGGCGGGTCGAGGGCCGACGAAACTCATATCACCCCTGAATATGCTCCATAGCTGCGGCAATTCATCCAGGCTGCTCGTGCGCAGGAAACTGCCAATGGGAGTCAGGTAGACATCGGGGTTACTCAACAAGTGCGTAGCCACCACCGGTGTGCCGATTCGCATGCTGCGAAACTTGGGCATGCGGAATGTCTTGTTGTTGCGCCCAACCCGATCCGACCAGTACAGAACAGGCCCTTTTGAGGTGATCGCCACTGCCAGAGCCAGCAAGGTCAGTGGCAACAACAGCAGCAAAGCTGCGAGCACAGACAACAGCAGATCGAATAGCCGTTTCATGGTTTTTGAAGGAATTGCAGTTTCCAGTACGCGGCCGACAGGAAGAATCGCACGATACTGCCTAAATGCCATTTCAAATACCTGAGCTCCCGATGGCTCTGGCGCCGCGCATGATGCGTCACACTGGCCGCAGGACAGATCATCGTTTGATATCCAAGGAGTTTCAGTCTGGCACAAATATCAACGTCTTCATAATATAAGAAATAGCGCTCATCAAACCCCTTGAGTTGCACAAATACGTCTCGCGAAAACAGCATGAACATGCCGCCAACCCAGTCCGGGCAAACACACTGCGTCTCCAACCGATAGTCCTGCACCCAGCCCATCCCGAAGAGCTTTCCCAACAATTTGAGCGGACTC
>JBAXDB010000265.1:0-2023 GCA_037141135.1 bacterium
GGATTCGAGGTTTCCAGCAGACACAATGTGGCGTCAGCCAGATCATCCACATACAGGAATTCGCGACGCGGTTTGCCTGTGCCCCACATGACGACTTCAGGGGCGTTGGCTTCGCGGGCTTCGTCAAAACGGCGGATGAGCGCCGGGATGACATGGGCGTTGTAGGGATGATAGTTGTCGCCCGGTCCGTACAGGTTGGTCGGCATGAGAGAGTGGTAAAGCACCCCGTACTGTTTCCTGTAATACTGGCACAATTTCAGGCCTGCGATTTTGGCGATGGCGTAGGGCTCATTGGTCGGCTCAAGGGGACTGCTGAGCAAACATTCCTCCTTCATGGGTTGAGGCGCTTCGCGAGGGTAGATGCAGGAGCTTCCCAGGAAGAGCAGGCGCTGGATACCGGTTTGCCACGAGCCATGGACGAGGTTCATGGCCATCGCCAGGTTTTGATAAATGAATTCCGCGGGATAAGTGCTGTTGGCCCCGATGCCGCCGACACGGGCCGCGGCAACAATCACGATATCCGGCTTTTGGGCTTCCAGATAGGCCTTGGTGCTGGGACCATCTGTCAGATCCAGTTCAGCACGGGTTTGGGTGAGAATCTGTTTTACACCACGTTTTTTCAGGGCTCGCAGTAGCGAGGCACCCACCAGGCCTTGATGGCCGGCTAAATAAACGCGGGATGAGCATGTCAGAGGTGTTGGGTTGTTCATGGTTTGATTCCTTCTTTCTTTGTGACAGATTGTTGGGTGCTGTTGCTCAAGGTGGCGTTCGACGTCCCCGGCGAACGCATTGGCCGTTTAGATGACCCGCCAGAGCCCTGCAGCCGCCGGGGACGTCGGCTGCCACCTGCGCTTCGCTCCTTGAGTATTCCGCTGTGAACCTTTTTTTGTTGAAATGCAGCATGTGAAGGTGTGGGAATCATTGGCGTGGGGGTGGTTTCGTTCACCTGAGCGGCGGCCAGTTCGCGCATGGCCAGTTTGAGATCTGCTTCGATCATCATGGAGACCAACTCCTTGAAACGGATGCGGGGCTTCCAGTCGAGCATACGCTTGGCCTTAGCCGGGTTACCTTGCATCAAGACAACCTCCGAGGGACGCTCGTAACGGGGGTCGTGCTGTACGTAATCCTTCCAATCCAGGTCCAGAAGACTGAACGCTTCGTCACAGAATTCACGCACCGAATGAGCTTCGTTTGTGGCGATAACATAATCGTCAGGCTTGTCCTGCTGGAGCATCCGCCACATGGCTTCCACGTAATCACCGGCAAAGCCCCAGTCGCGCTGACTGTCCAGATTGCCGAGGAAGAGACTGTTTTGCAGTCCAACCTTGACGCGGGTGGCTGCCCGGGTGATTTTGCGGGTCACAAAGGTTTCGCCCCGCCGCGGGGATTCGTGGTTGAACAGAATGCCGTTGCTGGCATGGAGCTTATAGGCCTCGCGATAATTCACTGTCAGCCAATATGCATAAGCTTTAGCACAAGCACAAGGGGAGCAGGGATGGAAGGGCGTCTGCTCGGTTTGAGGCATTTCGGAGGTCTGACCGAACATCTCTGAAGAGGAGGCTTGATAGAAACGGGTTTTGCTCTGCAAGCCGGCGCGGCGGATGGCGTCCAGTATTCGCACGGTGCTCAGTCCGGTGATGTCGCCGGTATATTCCGGGATATCGAAAGAGACCCGCACATGACTCTGGGCGCCGAGGTGGTAGATTTCGTCCGGCTGAAGTTCATACACCAATTGCACCATCTGGACAGGATCGGCGAGATCGCCGTAATGAAGCGTCAGGCGTGATTCTGCAATATGCGGGTCACAGTAGAGATGATCAATCCGTCCGGTGTTAAAGGATGACGAGCGGCGGATGACGCCATGAACCTGATAGCCCTTGGCCAGCAGCAATTCAGCCAGATACGATCCGTCCTGCCCTGTGATTCCAGTGATGAGTGCTCGTTTCATGGTTATTAGTTTAGCAAGCTGACAACCTTATGTATTTGCGTATATACGTAAAATAAAGGTATATATATGCGCATG
>JBAXDB010000266.1:0-2016 GCA_037141135.1 bacterium
TTCCCTGTGCCGCCATCACCGGTCAGGTTTTTTACGCCGGGGTCCAATCGGGTGTGATCCATGTTCTGGCTGCGACCAATGCCAACGACTGGGCTTCAGCCTACTACCTTACCATGTCTTTGCCTCCCGCCTCTCACGTCGCCCCGTTTACGCTTCCCGGCCTTCCCCTTCGCCGTCCCTATTATGCCCGGGCCTGGCGCGATGTGAACGATAACCAGACAAAGGACTATTGGGAGCCCTTCGGCACTGCGGTTCCGGTATCCCTATATCTGGGTAGCAACACCGGGAATGTGGTGATTGTGATGTCTGATCCCGATAGCGATGGGGATGGTATGTCGGATGCAGATGAACTGATGCTGGGCATGGACCCATTGACCTCGAACACCTACGCCCGCCTGCCGTTTATCGAAGGATTTGAAACCAACACGGTTCATGTTGGGGATATAAACAACCAGAATCACTGGTTGGCGACTCCACTTGGTGCGGCTTGCGTACAGACCAATACGGTCTACGAAGGTGTGCAGGCCATGCTGATTAAATCAGGCGATACGCAGGCAAATGTTCGTCAACTCTTTGCTGTGTCGAATGCACCGGTAGTGTGGTTGGACGCGCGTGTTCAGGCATTGTCATGCTCTGTCCCCACGAATGCCGCCACGGGTAGCGCAGTGATGTTTATTGATGGCAATGGGTTCCTCAAGGCCTACGATGGACTGAACGTGTCCAGTAATAAGTGGGTGACGCTCACCAATGTGCCATCCTGCGAGACCACGGGGGCTTGGGTACGGCTCACAACGAAACTGGACTATAGCGCCCAGCGGTGGCTGGTATGTGTTAACGGCGTTCTGGCTGGCGAGGGGTTGGGTTTTGCAACACCCGTGAGCCAGTTCACCATGGTGTCATTCGTCGGAGGGCAGAGCGGCGTGGATTCCCTTTCCATCAGCACCAACAAGCCGACCGGCCTTTCATTGGATGGTGACCGGTTGCCTGATGACTGGGAATTAGCCCAGTTTGGTAATCTTGACCAGACAGACAGTGGCGACGCTGATTCTGACGGAGTGAACAACCAGACAGAATTCCTGCGAGGAACTTCACCCGTCAATCCCGATACCGACAATGATGGCATCCCGGATGGCTGGGAGCTTGCCCATGGGCTTAACCCGACCAATGCCGCCGATGCGGCCCTGGATTCTGACGGCGATGGGTTGTCAAATGTGGGGGAATATGTGGCAGGTACCGATCCTAGGAATGCGGCGAGCCACTGCTGGAGCATTACTGGTAAAGTTGCCTACACTGGCCCGCAAACAGGACTGATCTGGGTTGCGGCCTGTTCGTCGCCGACTGGCTTTCCGGTTGCTGGCCAAGTGATTAATGTGGGGACAGGCGGGTATGTGATCGCCGACTTGCCGCCGAACTCAAATTATTGGGTCAGGGCTTGGCGTGACACGGATGGTAACGGCTCAAATGATTTCTGGGAGGCGCAGGGTGTGTTTACCAATAACCCGGTAGTACTGCATACCAACGTGTCGGGGATCAACATCACGCTTAGCGATCCAGATTCTGACGGGGATGGCATGCCGGACTGGTGGGAACTTGCCCACGGGTTTAACCCGACCAACGCGTTGGATGCACTGCAGGATACTGACGGCGACGGGCTCAATAATCTGGCGGAGTATCAGCATAAAACTGACCCGCGCCTTGGGGATTCGGATCATGATGGGATTGATGACGGCCCGGAAGTGGGAATGGGGAGCGATCCCAGGGTGGCGAATACCTGTACTCAACTGCCATTTATTGAAGGTTTTGAGACCAATACGGTGATGTTGGGAGAGTTGAACGGACAGAATCACTGGTCGGCGACTCCGCTTGGTGCATCTTTGGTACAGACCAACAAGGTGTACGAAGGTGCGCAAGCATTGGGGATCAAATCTGATGATACGCCAGCGAATGTCTGTCAACTGTTTGCGGTGTCGAATGCGCCGGTAGTGTGGTTGGATGTGCATGTCCAGGCTTTAGAGC
>JBAXDB010000267.1:0-1984 GCA_037141135.1 bacterium
CGGCGGTTCCGAATATGGGGGAGGGCGGAGCGTGGATTGTTGAGTGACGGCGGGGAGCCGATACAGCGGCAGACGGGAGCATCCGTGCGCTGATGCGCCGGTTGCCGGGATAGGATGTCAGGGAAGGATCAAGGGGAAGCAAGTCGAGCGTCTGTTTGCGCGGCAGGCTACGTCACGAATCGGAATTGGCCTGGTTCAGGAAGGATGGCGGGGAAAGCAATGGCCCGCATCCCTTCGGCAATAGCGCGGGCCACGGAAGTTTCCGTTGCCCGCGCCGCCCAATCATAGACGCGTTTTAAGAAGCCATGGTAGATGAGGGCCCAGTGGATGGCGGCCATCTGCATGAGGGTGAAGAAGTTTTTGGACGCATTGGCGTCAGCGCAAAAGACGTGTTCGAGCCCGATCCCGTTGTTTTTCCCTGTGTTGAAATAGTCCTCAATACGATGCCGCTCCCGGCCGGTAGCCGCGATGATCTCAAGAACCCGATCACGGGAAATGAGGAAATTGGTTGCATAGGCGTAAAGGTTGCCCTCGTTTTCGACGTATTCCCCGGAGAGGACCGCCGTGCAGGGACGATTCCCCAGCGTCAGGTTCTCAACCCAGCGGAAGTCACGAAGGCCTTTCCGTGCGTCTTGCCCCGTCCAAACGCGCAACCGGTTTTCAGGAGAGAGAGGAAGCAGGGTGAGCAGTTCATCCCAAAGGGCCGGTTGTCGGCCTTCCTTGAGAGTCAGAACGTATTTCCAGTTGTATTGGGCGCACACTTCCGCCACCGCTGACACGCAAAAAAGGGCGTCTCCCACGACGCAGAACTGCAATCGCGGGAACATTTTCTTCAGTCGACGGGCTAATCGGTGGAAGGCGTTGAGTTCGCAATCCTCCTTCTCGACCTCGGGGTTGTGCAGATCGACATGTTCATGCATCAAGGGAAAGAAGGTGTTGCCAGGCCCCAACAGACCACATTGCAGGACATAGCGGTAGGGCGCGCCCCCGTTTCCACCACTTTTCCCGCCTTCGTCAAAGCCTTTCCGGCAGAGTTCCTGCACCGTGCCGTCGAAAACGACGGTATGCCAACACTCCAAAACGCGGGAACTATCAAAAAAGCGGCGGACCAGCAAATCCCGGCACATTTCGGCAGGGATATCCTGGATCTCGGCGGCATTCACCCGTGCGAGGTGGTGCGCCACGTTATCGGAGCAGGTGATCCGGACATCTCCGTCAAATCTCAGGTCGTCGGCGGTCTGACCACAAAAAGCGCCCATGTTATGGGGTGCCGCGCCTGAATTGCGGGTCTGGTCAAAGGCGTTGCGCGAGCCTGCCCGCGTCAGGAAATACAACTCCCCTGTCCACCATATGTGCGCACTGGAATAGACGCACATTTCCGGCACACGCGGATCGCTCACAGCCCCCAAGCGCCGATTCAGCCACGGGAACGTTTTGCGGAGCCCACCGGCCGCGCCTTGCGCAGCTTGGTGGATATCGATACACGGCTTCGGCTTTCGACCCGCTGGTTTGCGACGTGTCGGCGGATGAGCGCCAGGGAATGCCGGGTCACAGTTCGGATCAGTTTCTTGAGTTGTTTGAATTCCTTCGTCCATGCAGTCACCTCAGTCGCCATGGCCACAGGCACATAGACCGTCCGTGTCTTTCCCTTCGTTTTGAAGGTCAGATGCCATCCCGGCTTCTGACAGCCCTTTCGCTTCACACGGCACAACGACCCTTCAATGAAGGGGGCGATATGCGTCATCCGCTGGAGAGCCTGATTCCGACGGGTTTCATGCCTGTTCGTCCTTGTTTTGGCGTTTTTCATATCACTAAGTTATACTACTTAGTGATATCAGGCAACAAAAAAACGCGTCCGAAAAGATTGTTTTTGCAAAATAATGCGACCGACTGGTCACAATCGGCGCAGGGAAGGTTGATCGGCCATCTCCGGGCCGCCGGGCAGGCTGGCTCAATCCGAAAATTATCTAATTCGGAACTGCTG
>JBAXDB010000268.1:0-1984 GCA_037141135.1 bacterium
GAGGCAATCCGCAGATAACTGGCCCCCGTCTTGACCACCTCGGGCGAAGCATCAAATAACCGGATCAGCGGTGCTGCAAAGGCGGTAAGCAGGATCGCCAGGACCAACATGATGACCGCATCCAGCCCCGTAGCCAGCCAGGCCACCCGCTGGGCGCGATCCGGACGGCCAGCCCCCAGATTCTGCCCCACGATCGCTCCGGCGGCATTCCCAAGCACAAAGGCCGGCATCAGCGCCATCATGTGGAAGCGGACGCCAATCCCGTAAGCCGCCACGGCTACGGTTCCATACTTTGCCACAATCCACATCAACGCCACACTCATCAGGCTGCGGGATAACATCTGCCCTGAGCTGGGAATACCCACTTTCATAATGCGCCAGATCGGCTCAACCCGTAAACGCCAGGCCGCCAAGCCCACCTTCACCCCGCTCCCACCACGGGTCAGCGCACGCAGAACAACCACCACAGCCACGCTTTGGGCCAACACCATGGCCAGCGCCGCCCCCTCCACTCCCAACCGGGGCATGCCCAGCAAACCAAAAATAAAAATGGGATCCAGAATCAGATTGAGCACCGTGGCAAGCACCATGGCATACATCGGGATAACGGTGTTCCCCGAGGCCTGCAGAATACTATTGCCTATAAAAAGAATGAATACTGTGAAACACCCGAGAAATGAAATCTGGAGGTACTGGGTCCCCAACCGGGCCACTTCGCCGGTGGCACCCTGCCAGCGACATAAATCACCCGCCCAATACCATCCCGCCAAACCGGCAATGACCCCGCAGATCAACGCCGCCATGAGCGATTGCCCGCCCGCCTCGGCCGCCTCGGCCTGATTCCCGGCCCCCACACTCCGTGAAACGATTGCAATGGTGCCGGTCGCCAGACCCATCACCACGGGAAACAGCATCATCAAAATGGTGCCACTCATCGCCAGCGCCGCCACAGCTTCAGAGCCCAGTCGCCCAACCCAGAACAAGCCAATCACACTCTGCAGATTCTGAAGCGTCGTACTGACGAACATCGGCCAGGCCAGGCCCATCAGGCCTTTCCATACTGAGCCGGTTGTTAAGGATTTGGCATTTGAGGCAGGCTCACTCATGATCTTGAGGATTGATCCCAACCCCTTGCCGCGCTTTCCAGAGCGTTTGCCGCGCAATCCCCATGAGAATGTTCACATCATCCGTCGTAAGGGGCGAACGCGAGAATATCCGGCGGACACCCAGCATCATGTGCCCGGCTTTCTGCTCATTCATGAACCCCACTTCCATCAACATGTCATGCCACATCCTGAACATGTGTTCACGGGTCTTGGTGGAACATTCCTGCGATTTTTCCACCGGGGGCTCAAACGTGCCGGACGCCACATAGAGTTCATAACAGCAGATCAAGACCGCCTGTGATAGATTGAGCGAGGGATAGTCGGGTGAGGTCGGAATCTGAATGAGATTGGTGCAGATGGCCAGTTCTTCGTTGGTCAATCCCCAGTTCTCGCGGCCAAACACCAGGGCAACTTTGCTGCCGGCAGCGGAGGCGAGAATATCAGGGGCCCATTCCCGCGGCGTTTTCACATGCTGCCGGTAAAGCCCGGGCCGTACGGTTGTCCCCATCACCAGGCCACAATCGCCCACCGCCTCCTCCAGGGTCCCAACCTCCTGCCGCTGCGCCAGGATGTCGCCTGCAGCCACCGCCATCATCTTGGCTTCATTATAATCGAGAGTGGCTGCCGGCGATACCAGGGTCAGTTCCGACAGCCCCGTATTCGCCATGGCCCGGCAAACCGACCCCACATTCCCGCCATACAAGGGACCCACCAGAACAATTCGAATGTTTGCCATAGGTAATAATTCAAGTATTCAGAATTCAGAATTCAGGATCCAGAATGAATCATCCGGCATATTACAACAAGACTAACGGACAAGACGATTCAAGTATTCAGAATTCAGAATTCAGGATCCAGAATGAATCATCCGGCATATT
>JBAXDB010000269.1:0-1951 GCA_037141135.1 bacterium
ACGCCGCATCTGCCGTAGACGCGACGTCCTCGTCGCGGGCTTTTGCCGCCGCCAGCTACTGTAGACGCGACGTCCTCGTCGCGGGCTTCCTTGGCCGCAACAATCTGCGGCGGGGACGCCGCAGCCACCAATGACGCCGCATCTGCTGTAGACGCGACGTCCTCGTCGCGGGCTTTTAGCCCGTCCCATCTTCGCTCCATCGGCTCCACTCAATCGGCAGGTTGGAAACCTGCCGCCACGGCCACACCGTGAAGTGCCATTCTAGCCTGTCACCCTGTTACCTTTTCAAAGAAGGTAGTATGGCATCAGGTCGATACGGTGGCCGTCTATAGACAGGGAGTCGAGCGTGTTTTTGGTCAGGACGAAACCGCGCCCGATTTTCTGTCGCTCCATGAATCCCAGCATGGGGCGGAGTTCACCCGTTCGGATTCTTGCGCTGAATTTGACCTCAAGAGGGATTCGGGTGCCGGCGGTTTCGGTCACAACGAAGTCCACCTCATCTTGGCGATGGCGCCAGAAGGCCACCTCATCATATCGCTGTGTCATGCGGCCCCAGACATAGGTCTCGATGAGTTTGCCGAAGACTTCCGGCGCCTTATCGTAGTAGTCAGGGGGATACTTATTGATGGCGCTGATGAAGCACGTCGAGCCGGCGTAGGCTTTTTTCAGGCTGCGGCCCTTCTTGATCGCGCTGCGCGTCAGGTTGTGCAGAACGTTGACGAGTGTGCTGTCCCGAAGGTAGCCAAGATATTTCTCGGCTGTAACTTTGGAAATGCCGAGTTCACTCCCGATGTTGGTGAGTTCAAACAATGAACTGCTATTGGTCAGTAGGTGGTAGCCCATGGCCTTGAAAGCCTCCGTGTGTTCAATGCCATAGTGGGTGGGCAAATCGTTTTCCAGTATCTTGCCCAGGACGGACTCGCGGATGTATTGATAACTGACCTCCAGGATGGGTTCAGCGGCCACTTCGGGGAACTGGCCAAAACACAGGTAGGAAGGCATCTGCACTTCCATTTCCGCTCCATGCTTGTGTTTGAATTCCTGCAACGAGGCAAACCATTCCGATTCCTTCAGTTCAAAAACCGGGGGAAGGACTAATGGCGGCTTGCCGGTTAACAAGCGGTACTCCCCATACGACAGTGGTGGGACATGGTATTCCATGAGTCTGCCGGCCAGGCTTTCCTTGGACTTGCCCTGGAGTTTTGTGCTTTGAGATCCGGTTAAGACGAACTTTACGCGTTTGTTTTGGTCATAAAATCGTTTTACGATGTCTTGCCAGTAGTCCACATATTGGATTTCGTCGATGAAAATATAGCAGCGCATATGAAGGTCGTGGAGTTTCACCTTCAAAGAACGCTCGAAGTAGAGTTTAAGCACTGTCTCAAGGGCGGCGGGTGTTTTTTCAACCGCATACCGGTCGAAGGAGAAAAATAGCACATGACGCGGATCTGTTTTATGCGCCAGAAGATCGGCAATGAGTTGCCGGAGTACGGTGCTTTTCCCAACGCGACGTATTCCAATCAAGACCTGGGCAAAGGGACGCTCAAGACCTTTCTGAATGGTGTCGAAGCATGCCCTGCGGGGCAGGGTTGCCTCTTCGGGGAATTGTGCTGTTTGCCACCAGGGGTTCTGCTCAAGAAGATCTTCGTATTTGATCATAATCGTACATCCATAAATGAATCATTTATGGATAGTATGCATAGCTTTGATGGCTATGTCAATGGTGTTAGCCGCGAAATCGTCGCTTACACTGTCATGAGCATGGAGGTCGAAACCACATGCGAAACACCTTGACGGTGTGACTTGCCATGAATGGCAGCCCCCACCTGGAATCACATCGGGTTAAGGACGTCTTCCCAGTAAAACAGGGTGACAGGCAAACTGACTGCTGTGGGGGCGGGCTTTTAGCCCGTCCCATCTTCGCTCCATCGGCTCCACTCAATCGGCAGGT
>JBAXDB010000270.1:0-1946 GCA_037141135.1 bacterium
ATTATCTTGAGCAATCGTTTCACCGATGTTTTGGCCTGTTGATACTGCAATGCGAGTTGCCGGAACGTGTCAACAAGCGCCTTGAGAATCCTGCGGTCGTCCTCGGACAGGTTTCCGGTCTCCAGCTTCCCGCTGAGTTCATCCAGTCGCGACTCATCCATTTCCAACTGTTTCAGACCCTTCACGGAGTTTCACCTCCGCAGAGTTTTCGGCGAAAGTCCTTTGAGAGCGGGTAGCCAAGCACATCCTTCAGTGAAAGACTCACGATGTGCTTCTTGTCCTTTATCCCTCTGCCCGTTGTCTGCCCCAGGCATATCCAGTTGGCCGCCTTGTAGCAGGTGCCAGCAAAACGTTCCGTATCCACGAAACTCTCAAGGTAATGAATCGGGTGGCCGTATGCCTTCTGCCAGTCGTTGCTTATGTTCCGCATTGCCAACCCGAGAATGTGGCTGGCCAGATGCTTGACCTTTACCCATGGCAGGACGAGGAACCGGGTGTTGTAGGCTATGAGATGCAGATTCTTTCGTCGCACCACCGGGGTCCAGCCGATAAACCGGTCGCGTGGTCCGATGTGCCAGGGCGCGGAACTCCAGCCCAGACAGGCCACTGGCCGGTCTCCGGCAAACACCATGTGCTTGAGGTGTTCCCCGACAGGTTGCGAGTAGCCGAGATAGTGATGAAGTTCGATCAGCCCATTGAATAGACGTTCCTCTGCTGTACGGCGGACTTGCCGGATTGTGACAGAGGGCAGCTCTTTAAACGGACATTCGACCGGGCTCCGATCCAGAAGAAAATCAGTGGCCGGTCGGCTGCGCTGCGTAATTCCATTATGGGGAGAACACCGCTTCTCCGGCAGTTCAATATGCCCGGCGCGATGCAACGCAAGCATCAGGCTTCGGCATACCATGTCGCACAGAGCACCGTTGTCCTGCCGCCAACCCCACGCCTCGCACACAATAGCGGAGAGTTTCCTGCGGCTGGCCGTTGGGTTTTGCGCTATCAGGCTGCGCAAACCAGCGATGTCTTCAGCGCTGAGAGACCGACTGCGATATCGAAAGACCTCGTTCATTTGCGAAAAAGTAGCAGGAGAAAGCGTGGAACGCACGCCTTTTCTTCAACTTTATTTCTGCTCCGTTTCGCTACTCCAGTCCTCGCCACAATGGCCCCATTGCTGCGCGGCTCGGATCTCCATTCCACAACACCAGCTGCATCTCCCGCGCTTCAATTTTCTTCAGTGCATGATCTGCGCCTTCTGGTCCGACCGCCGCGCTACCAACTGGCCACCACTGGAATCGTCCCTTTGATAATCGCTTCTGGCACAGCCAGAACCCTTGCCCGTCATAGACCAGGATCTTTACCGATGTTCCTCTCCGGTTCCTGAATACAAACACGCACCCGGAGAGGGGATCTCTTTGAAACTGGTTACGGCATATCCCGGCAAGTCCATCTATTCCGTTCCGGAAATCTATGGCATCCACCGCTACAAGAATCCGCATCTGCGGCGTCAATGAGAGCATCTTTACCTATGCTCCCAGAAAGGCTTCTTTTATCCGGCACCAGTCAACTGAGCCTGCCGACTTCACGCAGATCCTCATCCTAGTCCCGCTGCCTTTTTCCATCTCGATAACGCAGGCAACATCCTCTCGTGGTGCCTCAGGCTTTACCTCCACAAACGTCGGCGTCAGTTCTACTGTCCTCTTCCCGCCCACACCGCTTTCGGCGACATGTTGTTTCAAGCATTTATAGTCGAGCCCCAGCCCCTTGCTCACGGGATTCAGTCCGTGTCTCTTTGCTGCACGCACCGCTTTACGCCACACTGCATCGGGAATCCTCTGGCCTCTCCCCGGTGTTGCACGCCATGCCATCAACGCTCCCCGAACCTGTTCCAGCTCCGTCGCCAAACCATCGCTGCTGTCACTGCTCATTGATCGCCTCCTTGTTGTTGT
>JBAXDB010000271.1:0-1935 GCA_037141135.1 bacterium
CGGAACCCACCCCTAACCCCTCCAAGGAGGGGAACTCGTTGGGTTGAAACTAGTTAGCAAGCCCCCCTCCTTGGAGGGGTCAGGGGTGGGTTGCTTTTGAGCGGCCTCCAGAAATGTCATTTCTGTGATCGGACAATGATTAGGTGGCCATAATGAGAATAGCTGCAACCTCGTGGTGAAGTCTTTCCTTCTTCGATTTTCCATGGTAAAGTTCGTCCCTTGAATTTCAGCAGGAGAATAGAGAATGCACCAATATAGAACACATACTTGTGGTGAACTTAAGATTGACCATGTCGCACAAACTGTCCGGCTTTCCGGCTGGGTATTCCGGAAGCGGGATCATGGACAATTGCTGTTTATTGATCTGCGTGATCATTATGGCCAGACCCAGGTCGTGATTACCCCCAATCGCTCGTTTTTCGAGGAATGCCAGAAGGTCCGGCTGGAAAGCGTCATCACGGTTACCGGTACGGTGGTGGCCAGAAGTCAGGATACGATTAACGAGGGTTTGCCGACGGGTAAAATCGAAGTGCTCGCCGAATCGCTCGTTGTTGAAAGTCTGGCGGAGCCGCTGCCTTTCCAGATTACCATCGAGGAAGACGGGCCGGAGGAGACCCGCCTGAAATACCGGTTTCTGGACTTGCGACGTGACCGCCTGCACAAAAACATCCTGCTTCGCTCCCAGATTATTGCCAGTCTGCGTCACCGCATGATCGGGCATGGTTTCACGGAGTTTCAAACGCCGATTCTGACCAGCAGCTCACCCGAAGGGGCGCGCGATTATCTGGTGCCCAGCCGCGTGCATCCGGGCAAGTTCTATGCGCTTCCCCAGGCGCCCCAGCAATTCAAGCAGCTTCTCATGGTGGCTGGCTTTGATCGCTATTTCCAGATTGCGCCCTGTTTCCGCGATGAGGATGCGCGGGCGGATCGGTCGCCGGGCGAGTTTTACCAGCTCGACATGGAAATGTCGTTTGTAACCCAGGATGACGTCTTTGCCGTGGTCGAGGATGTGATTCATGGCGTGTTCACAGAGTTCTCGAAAGTGGCGAATGACAAGCCGCCTTTCGTGCGCATTCCCTATGCGACGTCCATGGTGAAATATGGGACCGATAAGCCGGATCTGCGAATCCCGATCGAGATGCAGGATGTGTCGGATATTTTCCGCGTCTCTAAATTCAATGCCTTCCGTACCGTTGTGGAGAAGGGGGGCGTTGTCCGCGCCATTCCCGTGAAGGGAATTGCCAGCAAGCCCCGCAGCTTCTTTGACAAGCTGGTTGAGTATGCCCAGTCCTTGGGTTCAAAAGGCCTGGCCTATCTGGTGTGGGAGGGCGGCGTGGTGAAGGGCCCCATCTTGAAATTCCTGTCTGAGGATGAACTGAAGGCGTTGACCGCACGTGCCAACATGACGGATGGGGACGTGATGTTCTTCGTCAGTGACCAGGCCAAGGTCGCCAACAAGATTTGCGGGGATCTGCGCACAAAATTGGGCCGTGATCTGGAACTGATTCCGAAGGGCGTCAACCGTTTCTGCTGGATTGTTGATTTCCCGATGTTTGAGTTTGACGAGGAGACCCGCAGCATTACCTTCTCCCATAACCCCTTCTCCATGCCCCAGGGGGGGATGAGCGCCCTTTGCGAGAAGGATCCACTGGATATCCTGGCTTTCCAGTATGACATCGTCTGCAACGGCGTAGAGCTCTCCAGCGGGGCGATACGCAATCATAGTCCGGATATCATGTATAAGGCGTTTACAATCGCCGGTTATCCTCCGGAGGAGGTGGATAAGCGGTTTGGCGGCATGATCAACGCCTTTAAGCTGGGTGCGCCTCCCCACGGCGGTATTGCGCCTGGTGTGGACCGTATAGTCATGCTTCTGGCCGGCGAGAGCAATATCCGCGAGGTCATTGCTTTCCCGATGAACCAGAAGGCGCAGGA
>JBAXDB010000272.1:0-1911 GCA_037141135.1 bacterium
GATCGGATGGGGTTACGGGGCTCATCCCCGTAACCCTTCCACACCACCGGACATGCGGTTTTCCGCATCCGGCGGTTGAACGTACAGGGGTCATGCTTTTGCCCCCATGAGTTCCCACGGAACGATAAACCCATATTTGTTGAGCGTATTATTCTTCATTGCCTGTTGCAGGACTGGGTGCTTGGCCATGGCCCATGCACCGATTCCGGTGTACGCTAATCCCAGTGAACGGCCTTTGACTCCGAGTCTCCTCAGGGCATTCAGTCGTCCTTTCGGGGTTTTCCACCGTATCCAGAAGCACTTGCGTATATGTCGGCGTATCCATCCTCCGATGTGTCGCAATTCTTCCGGCCTTTCGGTTATGCCGAAATAGTTCCACCACCCTTGGATGTATTGCTTCCAATGATCCCGCAGTTCTTCACTCGTCCGACTTTGCTGGGCATCCCACAACTCCCGCACTTTTGCTTTCAGCTTCAGAGCCGTCTTCGGGCTCACTCCCACACTACCGTCGGGATGTAGCCTGAATCCCAGTAAGGCACTCTTGTCTGTTGGTCCACTTCCGCTCTTTTCCCGATTCACGGGAACCTTCAAGTTCGCTTCAATCCATTTAATCACTCGTTCCAAGATGCGTTCCGCCGCTCGTTCACTGGAAGCAAAGATCGCTATGTCGTCGGCATATCTCACAAACGATAGGCCTCGCGATTCCAGTTCCTTATCCAGCGGATCGAGATAGATGTTGGCAAGCAACGGGCTTAGCGGCCCGCCTTGAGGCGTGCCCTTCATCCGCTTCGTCTTGCTTCGATCTGCCGCCTGCATCGGCGCACGGAGGTACTCCCCGATCAGCCTCAGCAGCCGTTTATCCCCGATCTTCGGCTTTATTTCCCGCATCAGGATGTCGTGATCCACTTCGTCGAAGTAACTTTTCAGGTCTATATCCACAACCCACGTCTTCCCGGCTTTAATGTAGCCCTGGGCCGTCCGGATGGCGTCTTGCGCACTCCGGTTCGGCCTGAATCCGTAGCTGTGTTCGCTGAAGTCCTTCTCCCATTCCGGAGACAACTTCTGGTGGATGGCTTGCTGGATCATCCGATCCTGCACGTTGGGTATTCCCAGTTTCCGGCTCCCCCCGTTTGGCTTTGGAATCTCAACCGCTCGTACTGCTCCCGGTTGGTATGTCCCTTCCAGAAGTTTCCGTTTGATTGATTCCCAATGCTTGTTCAGGTGCTCCTCGGTCTCTTCGATGTCCCGCCCATCCACGCCCGGCGCTCCTTGGTTGGCTTTTACCGCCAGCCACGCCGTCTTCAGGTTTTCTTCCGACAGTATCGCGTCCAGCGTTACGGTCTCCGTGTTCTCCTCGTTGTGCATCGTCTTTCGCCTTCATCCGCCTGTCTGGTGACTCGGTCTGCCCAAGAGGTTGTCGCCGGCTTCCATCCGGTCATCTTCCTCTTGCCGTCAGGGTGGCTACCGTTGTTGTTGCGCCCTCCCGTTTCGCAGTCCTGCTTGCCTTCCTTTTCAGGGGATTTCGTTGGTTGATCGCACATTACTCGTTCTTCGGCCCTTCGCTCCTTCCGCCTTTCAGCGGCTCTCCTCACTACTACGGCCTCTGCTGACTCCTCGGCCACTCTCGCCGCCGAGGTCTCCCCAGGTAAGGTGCATGAACTTTCGACCCGCGCCGTCAGGCTCTACCCCATGCGTCTTTCGGTGACTCTTTGGATTTCGTGTTTCCTAGCACACTCATCGCCCGCATCGGGCCTCACTGCCTGTTCGTGTTCCTACGGTCGTGTCTTTGCTACGGGCTTCTTTCGTGCCGTTCCCTTGCGGGCTCGACCTTGCCTTTCGCTACGGTTTTCGTCACTCTTTCCGGTCATTTCCTTTCATATGACAAGTTCATGCCCATGCTGGGCACACTAG
>JBAXDB010000273.1:0-1903 GCA_037141135.1 bacterium
AACAAGGTAGCCGTACCGGAAGGTGCGGCTGGATCACCTCCTTTCTAAGGAGCACATGGCGCACCCGTTCTGCGGGGGCGTCCATAGGCCTGCTCAGGGCGAATGCCCCTGAGAGGTCGCTCATCGGAGTGGAACATTGACATGGACGATCGGCTTACCATCACGCCAGTACTGCGCAAGCGTGGACCGCATGATGGAAATCCGTAAAACCAGGCACACTGTTGGGTCCTGAAGGAACGGTCGCTTGCGACTACCTTCGGGCCCGCTACTCGTCGATAGGACGAGAGCAGGTAACGACCGGGACACCTCTGGTTCGTACCACTCCACCGCCGAAGATTTTCGGTACTGGAGTAGGCGACTAGATGAGGTTGTCACCGCCCGTACCTTGAGAACTGCACAGTGGACGCGAGCATCATCATATTTGTGGTCAAGTTATTAAGAGCACATGGTGGATGCCTTGGCACCAAGAGCCGATGAAGGACGTAGGAGGCTGCGATAAGCCTCGGGGAGCTGCCAACCGAGCTGTGATCCGGGGATGTCCGAATGGGGAAACCCGGCTGGGGTAATGCCCAGTCACCCACGCCTGAACACATAGGGCGTGCGGAGGGAACGAGGGGAAGTGAAACATCTCAGTACCCTCAGGAAGAGAAGACAACAGTGATTCCGTGAGTAGTGGCGAGCGAAAGCGGAAGAGGCCAAACCGATACTGCGTGATAGCTACCAGGCGTTTCAGTATCGGGGTTGTGGGACCATTCAGAAGGGGCTGGTACCCCTTCAGAGAGTCAAAAATTCGTTGTATAGGCGAAGGCCATGCGAAAGGGCCGGCACAGAAGGTAAGACCCCTGTAGCCGAAATGCTTCGAACTCTCGAGTGGGATCCCAAGTAGCACGGGGCCCGAGAAATCTCGTGTGAATCCGGCGGGACCACCCGCCAAGCCTAAATACTCCTTGGTGACCGATAGCGGACAAGTACCGTGAGGGAAAGGTGAAAAGTACCCCGGGAGGGGAGTGAAATAGTACCTGAAACCATGTGCTTACAAGCCGTTGGAGCGTCTTGACCTTAGGGTCTCCGTGACAGCGTGCCTTTTGAAGAATGAGCCTGCGAGTTAGTGGTGTGTGGCGAGGTTAACCCGTGTGGGGAAGCCGTAGCGAAAGCGAGTCCGAATAGGGCGAATCAGTCGCACACTCTAGACCCGAAGCGGAGTGATCTATCCATGGGCAGGTTGAAGCGTCGGTAAGACGACGTGGAGGACCGAACCCACCTAGGTTGAAAACTGGGGGGATGACCTGTGGATAGGGGTGAAAGGCCAATCAAACTCCGTGATAGCTGGTTCTCCCCGAAATGCATTTAGGTGCAGCGTCACGTGTTCCTTTCCGGAGGTAGAGCACTGGATGGTCTAGGGGGCCTACAAGCTTACCGAAATCAACCAAACTCCGAATGCCGGAAAGCTAGAGCGTGGCAGTGAGACAGTGGGGGATAAGCTCCATTGTCGAGAGGGAAACAGCCCAGACCACCGGCTAAGGCCCCAAAGCGTATGCTAAGTGGGAAAGGATGTGGAGTCGCAGTGACAACCAGGAGGTTGGCTTAGAAGCAGCCATCCTTGAAAGAGTGCGTAATAGCTCACTGGTCAAGTGATTCCGCGCCGACAATGTAGCGGGGCTCAAGCATACCGCCGAAGCCGTGGCATTCATGTACTATCCCGGTGCGCAAGCATCCAGGAGCATGGATGGGTAGGGGAGCGTCGTGTGGCGAGTGAAGCGGCGGGGTAACCCAGCCGTGGACGCCACACGAGTGAGAATGCAGGCATGAGTAGCGAATGACGGGTGAGAAACCCGTCCGCCGAATGACCAAGGGTTCCAGGGCCAGGCTAATCCGCCCTGGGTAAGTCGGGACCTAAGGCGAG
>JBAXDB010000274.1:0-1884 GCA_037141135.1 bacterium
GAACCAGAAAGTCCAGGTTACCTCGCGTTCCGCTCGGAACCTGACTTTCAACGTTCGCATAATTAGATGAAAATAATGATCAAATTCATTGGCGCCACACTGGCCGGAATTGTCGTATTCATTATTCTCGTTGCGGCGTGGAATGAAATTACATGGTTTCTAGGTATGGGGGAATATCCCAGTTTTGTTTTTGGGAGCATCTCTTGGACCGTTTTCTGGTGGGTGACTTCATTGTTTATCGGTGGTGTTGTGACTGGCTGCATACTTCCTGCGTCTGCCAATCCAAACCTGCATTCGATCATTTTTAGCCCAGGACTCTGGATTGCGGTTTGGCTACTAGTCCGTCCGGACACACATAGCATGTCAATTAAGGAAATGATTTTGCGGATGACAATGAAGTTTGTTCTGCCATGCCTAATCTCATGGGGCGCATGCAGATTAGGGATTTTCTTAAGAGAAACGAGCTTGAAAAAATCAAAATGAAGGACAGCGAACCAGCGGCCGCACTGTACGCCTCGCCCTGTCGGGCTCGTCGCCAGTGAGCCGCAACGTTCGGCGAGAAGAAACATGATAGATCTTCAAAGACTATTGATTCGGCGAATGCTGGAGGATGACCCTTCCGCGATTGCGGCAGCGTTTGCGGACATGAACAAGACGACAAAGCAGTATGAGCGGTACTGGAAAGAGAATGTCGAGGGAAAGCGAATCACGCTTGTCGCTCTGTTTGACGGCCGCGTGGTTGGATACACAAATGTCATCTGGGAACCGGACTATGAGCCCTTCAGTCAAAACAACGTTCCAGAGATCAATGACATGAACACCGTTACCCGTCTCCGCAAGAACGGAATCGGAACGCGGATGATTCTGGCGGCCGAGGAACTCGTCCGCAAAGCCGGGAGGAGAGCCATCGGGATTGGCGTCGGGGTTACGCCTGACTATGCAATTGCCCAGAGTCTCTACCCAAAACTTGGGTATGTGTCAGACGGGACGGGAATTCACCCGGATGAATGGGGCGGCTGTATGTACTCAACCAAGACACTGATCGACGATGACGCCGAACAAGGCGGTGGAACACTACGCCGCTAACCGCGGCGAGGTTCACCGCCGGTCGTTGGGGGAATGAAGATAGATGATAACCGCCGCCTGATGGCGACGGAAATATGGAGTGCGGCAGCTTGATGCCGTTTTGGAAAGGCGCGGCTTGACGCGCCGGGTGAACGGGAGGCCCGTCAAGCCGGGCCATGGGAAAGCGGTGTCGAGCCACCGCAGTCCAATAACAGGACGAAGAAAAATGACCCCAACCAGGTCAGCCAGGCTAGAACTCGCCCTGCGGGCTCATTCAGCCTGCTGACCAACGTTGGGTTGCATGAACTCAGATGAATGATTGAGTGATAATGTAATATCTGGTAGGGTGTTGATATGAAGATTCAAGCAATTATCCACAACGCAGAAGAAGGTGGTTTCTGGGCTGAAGTGCCTGCCTTGCCTGGGTGCGTAACGCAGGGCGAGACGTTGGCCGAGATCAAAAGGAACCTGAAGGAGGCCGTTGAACTCTGGTTGGAGGCGGGGCAAGAGGTGACCAGACCCCGCCCCGAAGATCGGGTTCTGGAGTTTGCCGTGTGAAGCAGATCACGGGCAAGGAGCTTGCAAAGGCCATCCAGCGGCGTGGGTGGCAGCTCTCTCGTGTCAAAGGAAGCCACCACATCTTCCTGAAGGATGGACGACGAGAGCGCATTGTGATCCCCATACATGGATCACAACCGCTCAAAATCGGACTTCTGCATGCTCTCATGAAGATTGCCGATCTTAATGAAGACGAAATCTGAACCCAACCAGCCCTCCGAGCGCGACGCCGCTCACGCGGCGCGGCTCAAGGGCAACGTT
>JBAXDB010000275.1:0-1873 GCA_037141135.1 bacterium
CTTTCTATTACCCACAAATTCTCTCGCTAGCCAAGCTCCATCCCTCTGCCAGATCCATCAGACGCTTCCATCCTCGCCAAAGAGTGATGGTCCCCGGCATCCCATCTCCTTTTCTCGCCAAGAATCCCCCGAGTCTTGCTATCCAGATAACCACCTCGCCGATGGTCGGGACTTTCTCGGGAAGTTTGTGGGATTTATTGATTTTCATGAACAGGATCTTCCATTCATGATCCGCAAGGAGCTCTGAGCATGGTGTACAAGGGGTAGCTCTGGCGATAAGTGTGATCATGAACAACCGCCAGGCTACGACGCTCATGACGGCCAGGTATTTTATCAAGCGGTTCGCATGTTCAAGGCGGCACATTTCGACATTGAAGCCTGATTTCAAGACCTTGAAGTACATTTCAATTCGCCATCGCAGGGAGTACCAGCGGATTTTCTCGCACGCTTGATCAAAAGTTGTGACAGCGAGGTTAGTCAGCAACATCCACTCCACGGGCTCGACGCCCTCCGGCGGGTTGGTTTCAACTGCATAAACGGCGAACATCGGCAAAGGGGGAGGTGTTTTGTCCCTGTTGTACACGAGGTTTCGCGGAGGGATGAGCTGAAATGAGCCGAACCGGATTGATATGAGCGCTGTGCGAGGAGCCCGCTCTTGGTGCTGTTTTGATTTTCGCCTTAGCGGGACCTTTATCGCGATGGATCCGGCTATGGGCTGTTCGGCCATGTGGCGCCACAATGTTGTTCCTCCGGACGTAATTGATGCATCCCCCTTGCTGATAGTCCGGTCTATTCGGGCACGGACCAGTACCGGAGCCTTGAGCCCCGCGCTCTCCTCGAAAAACTCATAGATATCTGCCTCGCGATCGCAAACAGTCACGATCCTGGGCCCTTCCGCGTGAAGGTTGACTTGCCGCAACGAGCTCAACCACCGGTAACTTTCCTTGTCCTCGATCGGAATGGATACATGCGGTTCCGTCCGTCGGCAGACATCATATGTCCTGGAATAGATCTGCTGGTCCAGGAGGCCCAGCGGAGTTCCATCGGTTGCAACCGCAAGACAGGCATGCATAAGCAAACCGGTGCTGGGGATGTCGTCCACGTTCTTCCCTTTTTTTGAAGCCAGCCGCCCCAACCCTTTGGTCTTGAGGTGGCTTGTATAAATAAAGTAGCTCGTATCCTGAATGGCGAGGATCGTCTTGTGTGCCGCTACCCGTTCGGCCGTCTTATGGACATGTGCATTCGTGATGGCGGATGCGGAGACATTGGTGTTGCCGAAAAACCTGTAGGCAGCCTTTGTTTCCGCCCAGTCCTCGCAGGCTTGGTTGATCGGACTCTCGGGCGAGTCTGAGAACCGGCTGCATAGGCCAGCAAGCCTCTCGTTAAGTCTTGTATCGCCCAGGTCAACGTTCTCGAATTCTGTCGTGGCCCAACTACTCTCCTGCTGCATTTTCCCGCCTCGCTTAAAAGGTTTTGCTTGCAATAAATAGACGTATATAATACATCTATTAATCGAAACAGAAAGGACTGTCAATGAAAAGACTTGTCGCGCAACGGGAAAAAGCTCTGGCCAGGATCCTTGAAAACGGGAATTTTGTCAGAGGATCAATCACCTCTGTCTGCAGCAAATGCAACCGGGCAAATTGCATTTGTGCCACGAAGTCATCCGGGAAGGCTTATCGATTGACCTATAAGGACGCCCTGCAGAAGACCAAGATAGTATATGTGCCTAAAAGCAGGCTGCCGGAGATTCGCAAGTTACTGGCGAATCACAGGCTGTTACGCAAGCTTATCGACCAGCTTATGGCTTTGAATGTCGAGATATTCAAGAAATCAACTGATCCCTGGTCAAAAAGTTGTGGGTAATAGAAAG
>JBAXDB010000276.1:0-1858 GCA_037141135.1 bacterium
GCCTTCCAGGCGGCTGCGAGAATCCCGTCCACGTTCACTTCCCCTGGCAGTGACAGGTAGCCCAGCACCACCTCGGCCCGCTGAAATTCCGGTAAAACGATCACCCGTGCGGTAATCGCGCGACTTTGAGCCAACACCCAACCAGAATCCAGGCTTGCCCGCCGTTTTCGCATCACGCTCCGTATGGAATCTTTTGTCAACATTTTCGCGTCTTTCGCGTGGTTCGTCGATTAACTCTTCTTTTCAGCTTTAGCCTTTTTACGCCGTGCGTCCCATTCGGCCATCCGCTTGCCGATCACCTCTTCATACCCCGCCGTGGTCGGTGTATAGTAAACAGCGGAGGTAGGAATATATTCCTGATCCACAAAATGCCCATCAAAATCATGGGCATATTTATAACCCACATGCCCCAGTTGCTCAGCCCCCTTATAGCTGGCGCTCCGCAAATGATCCGGCACCGGCAGCACCCGCCCCTTCTCCACATCGGCAAGCGCCGCATCAATCGCCAGGTAGGACGCGTTACTTTTGGGGGCCGTGGCAAGGTAAGTAGTGGCTTGTGCCAGAATGATGCGGCCTTCGGGCATGCCCACAAACGCCACCGCCTCCATGGCGGAAGTAGCCACCATCAACCCGCGCGGATCCGCATTTCCGATATCTTCCGAGGCCAGAATCACCAGGCGCCGCGCAATGAAACGCGGATCTTCTCCCGCATAAATCATCTTGGCCAGCCAATAGATCGCGGCATTGGGATCAGAGCCGCGTACACTTTTAATGAAGGCGGAGATGGTGTCATGGTGCCCATCCTCATCGCGGTCATACACCACCGCTTTCTTCTGGATAGATTCCTCCATGATGGCCGCCGTGACATGAATGCGATACTGCTCGTTCGGGGGGGTGGACATCACGGCGATCTCAAGCGCATTGAGCGCACGCCGGCCATCCCCTTCACAAACCCGGGCCAGATGGGCCAGTGCTTCCGGGTCCACATCAGCCGGGCGTCCGCCCAGTCCGCGTTCATCCACCAGCGCCCGTTTCAGAATCGTGATGATGGACTCCTCAGAGACAGGATTGAGTTGAAAAACCTGGGAGCGCGAGGTTAAAGGACTGTTGATGAAGAAAAAGGGATTATGCGTCGTGGCCCCGATCAGGGTGACCGTGCCATCTTCCACATGCGGCAGGAGAATATCCTGCTGGGATTTGCTGAAATGGTGGATCTCATCGATAAACAGAATGGTTTCAATGCCATCCGCTTTTTTCCGATGTTCGGCAGCAGCAAGAAGCACCCGCAGGGAGGCCACGTTGGCGAGAACTCCGCTGGTACGCTCAAAGCGACGTTTTGTAACGGAGGCAATGGCTTCAGCGATCGAGGTTTTACCGCAGCCCGGCGGACCGTATAGGATAATACTGCCCAACCGGTCAGCCTCAATGGATCGCCGTAACAGCTTGCCTTTACCGAGGATATGATCCTGTCCGACAACCTCATCCAATGTCCGGGGTCGCATACGGGCGGCCAGCGGCTGAAAACGCAACGCATCAAGCGGCTCTTCACTTTCGAAAAGATCCATTTACCAAAAACCCTCTAAAAATAACCCCCACCTTACCGTAGGGGCACGATCTCCAAGCCTCAGTTAATGAGGTGGGAGCTTTATCTTGTGGTTTCCAAATCCCGTACTTGACGGGCTTGCGGGCTCCACAGTTTTCAAACTCCCGGATACTTATTATCGGGTTAGAGATTTCAGCCCATACACGAATAAGGCAGGGGAAATTAACACTTCTAAATTTTACCCCGCATCATCCTCTCTACACCATGTATCATAGCGCTTATGCACCATATCCGTCAAGCTGCGCAAAATAATTA
>JBAXDB010000277.1:0-1850 GCA_037141135.1 bacterium
ATGGATCCTTGCAAATGAATATCCAGGAGCTTCAAACGCTAGTCCATAACAACTACCGCGCCAAGCTGATTGTTCACAGCAATAATGGATACCTGCTCATTCGCCATACACAGAAAAATTTTCAAGATGGGCGTTACATCGGGACACACTCTGAGACAGGAGTTAGTTTTCCGGATCTTAAAAAATTATCCAAAGCTTATGGTATTCATTATTTGAGAATATCAACTCTATCCGAATGTGATGCCAAGATTGCCGAACTTCTGGACTACCAGGATGGGCCTGTGATCTGTGAGGTAATGTCGCCTGCGGAGCAATTGCTAATCCCGCGGGTAGCGTCGAAGAAGCGGGATGACGGCAGCATGATGTCGATGCCATACGACGATATGTATCCCTTTCTGTCACGCGAGGAATATGCCGCCAATTGTGTAAGGGAGAAAATATTGTGACCCTGCCTACCTCCAAACTTAAAGTTGCCATTCTTGGCAGCGGGAACATCGGAACGGATCTGTTGGTGAAATCCCTCCGTTCTCCCTATTTGGAGTGTACTTTATTCATCGGGCGCAATTTCAACTCACCGGGAATTGTCAAGGCCTCGGGGCTCGGGATCCGCATTTCGGACCGGAG
The DNA here is from genome assembly GCA_037141135.1 of bacterium. Taxonomy (GTDB): domain Bacteria; phylum Verrucomicrobiota; class Kiritimatiellia; order CAIKKV01; family CAITUY01; genus JAABPW01. The sequence goes on from JBAXDB010000277.1 coordinate 625, forward strand.
TATTGACGCCATTATCAATGAGCCTGAGTGTTGCGATCTTGTATTTGACTGTACCTCAGCAGCAGATGCCAAACGGCATTGGCTTATTCTCAAGGAGTTGGGGAAAACCGTGGTGGATCTTACTCCTGCGAAAATCGGGAAGATGTGTGTTCCCGCCGTCAATCTTCAGGAATGTCTCAGAAGCCAGAATGTGAACATGATCACTTGCGGGGGGCAGGCGTCTATTCCGCTGGCCCACCAGATCGGCTCGATCCACCCCAATGCTGAATACATTGAGGTGGTGTCGAGCATCGCCTCGCGGAGTGCGGGTCCCGCCACACGGCTGAATATTGATGAGTACGTTGAGACCACAGAGGGTGCCGTTCAGTCGTTTTCCGGGTGTAAAAAAGCCAAAGCTATCCTGATCTTGAATCCCGCCACGCCTTGCATTGATATGCAGACCACCATTTTCGCTAAGATTGCCAACCCTGATATGGATAAACTAACCCTTTCGGTTATGGACATGGTGGCGAAGGTCCAGAAATACGTTCCTGGCTATCAGCTCATCTTGCCGCCGACCCGTGAGGGCGGGCGGGTAGTGATCATGGTCAAGGTTCAGGGGCGGGGAGACTATTTGCCCATGTTTGCAGGGAATCTCGATATCATTAACTGCGCGGCCATTGCAGCGGCAGAGGCCTTCGCGAAAGCACGTCAGAGTAAAACGTAGTGGTGTCCGGTAAGATTAATACTTCGGAGTTGCAAGACGATGAAAAAAATCCTGATCAGTGATCCTACCCTGCGCGACGGGAACCATGCGGTGCGACACCAGTTGACCATCGAGCAGGTCGCCGCCTATGCGGCGGCGGCGAATGCGGCGGGTGTGCCCATTGTGGAGGTGGGGCATGGCAATGGGTTGGGTGCCTCCTCCCTGCAGGTTGGGCAGAGCCTGCTTGAGGATAATGCGATGCTGAAAGCAGCACGGGAAAATCTCACTACCAGCAAATTGGGTATTTTCCTAATTCCGGGTTTTGCCACGATCAATAAGGATTTGCGTCCTGCGCTGGAACTTGGGGCGGATGTTGTTCGCATTGCGTCCCATTGCACCGAGGCCGATACAACGCAGCGTCATATTGGTTTCGCGAGGGAGCATGGCAAAGAAGTCTATGGCGTGCTGATGATGAGCCACATGGCGCCGGGGGATGTTCTGCTTCAGGAGTGTCGGAAGATGGAATCCTATGGTGCGGAGG
>JBAXDB010000278.1:0-1831 GCA_037141135.1 bacterium
GGAATGGCGGAAAGATTTCCTGACACGGTTTTGTCATCTCAAGCGCTTCAGATCGCTATTACAGGGAAATTAGGTAGATAGATTGCCTGTCCCTTCGCGCTCCTTTGTCATCTGAAGCGTTTCAGATCAGGAATTACCATTTAATTAGGTGGCAGCCGACGTCCTGGCGGCTGATTGACCATTAAAGCCCCAACAAATACCTGACCAGTGGAATATACTGGACATGACCGATACGCCCTGGCGCGCGCTGCCGACCCAGAATCAGGCTGTTTTTATAGAGCATGACCTGTTTTAGTTCCTCCGGCCGGATCTGCGTGGTCCATTTGATTTCGACAGGAAAAAACGCCTCATTATGCAAATAGGCAATATCAACCTCGCCTTTGGCACCCTTGATATAATAGGTCTTCCCGTATTTCCGGTAAAAGTGCGCCGCAGCAACCGTCTCGACCAAGGCCGGAGTGCTTTCCGCAGTCATTTTCCCCAGCATTGTTTCTACGGCGTGAAAGATAAACGGATCCTCAAAATACAGTTTCTTCGCCTTTTTCGGCGCCGCCGACAGAGTATGTTCCGCCAAGGCCTCCTGGACGATCACCGCATGCATGTCTTCGAGGATCGCCACATAGTCACTCACCGTCTTGTGGTGTTCAATCGAAAGCTCCTTGGCCAGCGAAATCCAGGAAACCTGCGAAGCATAGGTCTTCATCATCCCTCTTAGCACTTCAAGGAGATACTTCTCCTGCTTGTTGTGTTTCAGGATATCGCCACGTAGCCACTCCGCATACGTTCTGTACGTCGCCGCCTCGATGCGTCCGCCCCTGAGCATGTCCGCTATCGCCGTCAGATAGCCGCCATGCAGGAGATACTCATCAAACAGGGCTTCAAGTTGCGGCAGCCGTTCCTGATAGTCGGGCAAATCAATGGAAGTGTCCGCCTCCTTACAAGCGGCGACCAATCCGCTCAACCCGGGCACTTTGAGTGTTACCGTCTCGGCAAAACCGAGCGGGTGGAAGACGAAATCCACTTGAGCCGACCGGCCCCGCCGACCGGCGAAGCGCTTCATGGCCTCGCGCAGGATCGCACTGTCAGACCCGGACAAAATGAGTGTGGTCGATTCCAGGCTCCCGGCGTCGGCCAGGAACTTAACCGCCTTGTCCCAGTCTTTCACATAGCTGATTTCATCAACGACAATCACCTGCCAGCCGCTCTTTCCCTCCAGTTCTGACACAATCTCCCGCCGCAGTTCGATATCGTCCCGAATCAGTTCTCCGGTCATAAACGACACATGATCCGGCCGCACCAGCCCATCCCTCAACACCTTCGCAATGAACTGCTTCAGACAAGTTGTTTTGCCGACCTGCCGCCCGCCTGTAACCATGAGAATGCCAGGTTGCAGGAATTCCAAGGAATTAATCAACGGAGAGACATAAAAAAAGGGTTGCAAGGCCGCACGTCGCAAATGCGGATCCTCGCGTAAGAACCGTTCAGGAGACTCCCTGAACAGGTTATGAATCTGGAATTCGTCTTTCATGTTTTTAGAGGATATTTAAACGCCTATATTTGGTCAATGATAATTATCCAAATATGATCAACACTAAACTTCCAACGTTGAACAAAACCGCGTTAGCCCCGTTCGATGTTCGGCGTTGACTGTTGAATGTTCGATGTTCGTTTTCTTGGTTTTCTCATCTGAAGCGCTTCAGATCGTGAATTGCAATGAAATTAGGTGGCAGCCGACGTTCTCGGCGGCTGATTGATCTGGAAATAGAATCGTTCGCCGGGACGGCGAACGCCACCTAGTCCCTAACCCGGCATACTATACGGCGAAATACCC
>JBAXDB010000279.1:0-1816 GCA_037141135.1 bacterium
TTTATCGCACTGATCTGCACAGACAGCCACAATTTCAGCCGGCAATCCCTTAGGTGACAGGCTCTCCGCAATCCCCGCCATCCTGTGATCCCCATCAACCACCACCGCCAATTTACCGCCCGCCTTGACCGTCTGCCGCTCGGGCGTGACATACGAATTTTCAACACAGGCCCAGGGCTCAACCAGCGCAATGGCCGAGGCACTCAGATTCTCAGGGGCGGGAATCAAATATCGCTCGCCTGTGGCGGGATCAATGATCACACGCTCATCCATCACCACATATTCCTGTAGCGCACCTTCAAAATTATAGCCGAACGCCGCATTTGAACCCGCTGTTACAAAGGGGCGGTAATCGGTCTGAACCAGACAACGCTCTCCAACTTTGTGGTGCTTCACCTTATCGCCGACCGCCACAATCCGGATCACCGTTTCATGGCCCGGCACCGTGGGTTTGTCACCGGGGACATAGCTTGAAATTTCCTTCAGGACATCCTGCGACAGGCCGCCGATCACCTCGCTTTTCCGCGGGTGCTGGGCGAACTGCTTGAGCAGTTTCAGGTCGGAGAAACAGAGACAGACTGATTCGATCTGTCCCAGCACCTGATGGGGGCCGGGCGCCACGACGGGCTTGGCCGGGTTGATTTTGAGCTCACCGGGACTAATGAGCTGGACGGCATATTGGGTTTTGGGAAGAACAGTTGCGGACATGGGTATCTCCTTTTTGTTAAGATAACATCACCTGACCACCGGTTACGGGAACCGCCTGGCCAGTCTCATACTTTTGTTCCATAATGTAAAAAATAGCCTTCATCACATCTTCAGCCATACAGCCGCGACGCATCGGCACCTTGTTCTCATAAAATCGCCGCACATCCTCAATGGTCTTGGCGCCAGGCACTTTTTTGGTGTTCAGATACTGGACAAATAAACCATTTACCGGATCAGACCAGAGCGGACCATCAAAGAAATTTCCCGGACAAATGGCGTTAACCTTGATGTTGTCCTCGATCAGTTCCATCGCAAAGGACTGGGTTAAGCCAATCCCCCCGAACTTACTGCCGGCATAGGCCCCATTCTTATTGGAGCCCTCAAGACCGGACTTGGAATTAATCTGAATGATGTCACTCCAGTATTCCGGACTGGCCAGATGCTGCGTCGCGAGCACCGGGGCGGCTTTCTGCACGCACAGGAAATAGCCTTTGTAGTTCACTGAGGTTACAAAATCGAAATCCTCGGGCTTTAGTGATTTCACACTACCCGCTTTAAGGACTCCCGCATTGGATACAAATGCGTCAAACCCGCCAAAGGCGCGGATCACTGCATGCATGGCCGCCTCAATGGAAGTCGCATTGGTGACATTCGCGGCGACGCCGATTACCCGCCCCGCCCCAAACTGCCGGGTCAACCCTTCCGCCGCCGCCACCGTACCGCCGACATTCAAATCCAGCAGCGCCACATGCGCCCCTTCAGCCGCTAGATTTTTGGAAATCTCCAAGCCAAAGCCCTGCGCGGCACCAGTCACCACAACAATTTTGCCGACGGCACGCCCCGCCTTGCGCCCCGCCTTGGCGATCTGGCGCCGATAGGACTCCACTTCCCAGGCCTCAATAAACTTGCGCTGGGCATCGGGAAGATACTGGATGCCGCCCAGTTTCGCGGCTCCCGCCATGATCTTAAGGGCATCAGTATAGACCTGCCTTGTGGTCGTGGCCTGCGCAATATCATCGCCTGCCGCGAACATCCCCAACCCGCCCACCAACACCACCCGTGGATTACAGCGATAGGTTTTGGCGTAGGCTTTCACCGCTTTACGCAA
>JBAXDB010000280.1:0-1796 GCA_037141135.1 bacterium
CTATGGAAGCCGAACCGGTGTCCTCACCGACCTTCGTGCCGCCTCCCGTTGTGACACCGCCTCCGATGACCGAACCTACACCCGCGCCGGTGATGCCGCCTTCAGAGCCGCCCCCGGTCTTGCCACCCACTATCACACCGGACCCGCCTCCTGAATCGGTGGCGGTGGTCACGCCTGTGGAAGTCGAACCGGTGTCCTCACCGGCCTTCGTGCCGCCTCCCGTTGTGACACCGCCTCCGATGACCGAACCACCACCCTCGCCGGTGATGCCGCCTTCAGAGCCGCCCCCCGTCTTGCCACCCAGTATCACCCCGGACCCGCATCCTGAACCGGTGTCGGTGGTCACGCCTGTAGAAGTCGAGCCGGTGTCCACTCCGGCCTTTGTGCCACCTCCCGTGGTGACACCGCCTCCGATGACCGAACCACCACCCGCGCCGGTGATGCCACCTTCAGAGCCGCCCCCGGTCTTGCCGCCCAGTATCACACCGGACTCGCCTCCTGAACCCGTGTCCACGCCGTCAATGGATAACCCGCCAGTAGTCGAATTCACGCCTTTGGCCTCCGAGGTGGATGCCGACGTCTCGGCGGCATTAGCGAACAGTGAGGACCTATCAGGCACGAATGCCGCCGGGACGTCGGCATCCACCTCGGTGTCTGAGCCTGAGGCCAGGGACCCCGCATCGCCGCCAGTCATCGTGACGCCGCCGCCATCAACACCGGTTCCAGATCCAGAACCGCCTCCCGTCGTTACAACGCCGGAAGTTCCTGCGCCACCGCCTCAGGCACAAGAATCTGATCCACCGCACTGAGGCCAGTTTCCGGGGCTTGGTTTTGATCGCGAGCAATCCCCGGATCAGAAGATCGAGGGTGACGAAGGGATTTCCTTTTCCCGTCATGGCCGCACGTGATTGGCGGGGATGGAGCTTGACAGCCATATGGCAGGGCTTGCCGCCGAATGGGAGACAGAGTATTCTGATGGCATTGGAGAATTATATGAAGGAAAAGGTTTACATTGAAACAAGCGTGATTAGTTACCTGTGTTCGCGTCCATCACGCGATCTTGTTGCGGCCGCGATGCAACAAACGACCCAGGACTGGTGGGAGAAGGATCGTTCGCGCTATGACTGCTATGTGTCAGAGTTAGTTTTGCAGGAAGTTTTGGGTGGTGATCCCGAAGCCGCTGCAAAAAGAGCAGCAGTGGTGACTGAGTTGGAGGAGTTGCCGCTGAATGATACTGTGAAGCATGTCGCGCGTGAACTACTCGCAAAAACCGGATTCCCGCAGGGAGTTACAGACGACTTCGTCCATATCACACTGGCCGCTGTCTATGGCATGGATTATTTACTTACTTGGAATTGCGCCCATATCGCAAATCCACACTGGCAGTCCAAAATTGCGACAGTCTTGCTGGAGTTGGGCTATGCGGTGCCTGTACTCTGTACGCCCCAAGCATTACTTGAAGGAGAGTCACCATGAGAAAGGATCCAATCGTTGCTGAGATTCATAAGTTTCGCGAGGCCCATGCTCGGAAGTTCAATTATGACCTTGATGCGATTTTTGACGATCTTCAGCAGAAACAGGCTAAGCGGAAGAATCTAGCCAGCTTGCCGCCCATAAAGCCCGCAGTGCCTTGTGCGGCGGAGGGGCATGCTGTCTATAGGATCATGAGACCTGCCAAAACGTGAAGGGCGCGGGGATAGGCAATATGTCGCCACAGCGGCAGAGAGAGCCTTTAGGGACAGACAAATTATCCGCAAAATAATCAGCTTGAATGTTTGCGCAATACGTTTTATCAG
>JBAXDB010000281.1:0-1752 GCA_037141135.1 bacterium
CAATCCGTACTTATTGACAGCTAGCTTCCGCTACTGCAAAATGGGATTGCACCCGATCCACCAGATTGCCCGAAACCACAGTGTCAATGGTTTCCTGGTTCCCTGGAAAACTGTTCCTGCTATCACGGATGCCTTGTAGTCGCAGCTCGCGCACCGTAACAATGTCCCTTCCATCGGCCAAGCTTTCCTGTGGCCACACCGTGGACACGAGAACCCCTCGGGCCACCGGAGCCGGAACAGGTACTCGCGGCAAGCTTCGTCCGTCGAAAACTGCCTCTCGAACTCCATCAGCGTCTCGGGATACTCCTGCATACCCTGAAACACTACATGTTGTGGTCACGCCAGTCAAGGGGATACCCCATTGCCAGAATTGCACACCACAGGGGAAATCGGCATGCCAACTGGAATGTCGCTAGCCGCCCTGTTATCATAGGGAGACTGTTGCTGCTCGGAACGTATCCGAGCGGATGCTTATGTGGAAAATCAGTTTAGACGAGGGGACGATCTGATGCAGAGGAATATAGTGAAGCTGGCTGCGGCGGTCGCGTGTTTGAGTTTCATCACCATGGCCTATGGAGCGGGCGACTCGAAGCCCGTCACTGCTGCCGCATACAAGGATACCATCCGCCTAGCCTGCATCGGCGACAGCATTACTTGCGGGCCCTATCCGTCGATGCTCCAGAATGCCCTGGGGAACAAATGGCAAGTCACTAATCTCGGCGTCAGTGGTGCCACCATGCTGAACGGCGGTGACAAGCCCTACAGCAAGTTGGGACAGTACAACCTATGAAATTCACCCTCCTTGTTAGCGTTATCGGTCTTGGTTTTTTCGGTTCCTTGGGAGCAGCAGAGCCAGCCACACCGCAAGCGTCGCCACAGTCGTTTTTTTTCCTAGGTGACAGCATCACCAAGGCCGGCGGATATGTTCGGATCATCAAGGGCGAGTTGATCAAGCAGAACCCGAAGAATCCGCCGCAGATCCACAATTTTGGCCACATGAGCGAAACCGTCTCGAACCTGAGCGAGGCCTATCATCCCGGCCGCCGCCCATGCGTGCTCAACTGGGTTGACGCTGTGTTTGCCGAAAAGCCCAACTGGGTAGTCGTCTGCTATGGCATCAATGATGGCATCTATCACCCATTCAGTGAGAAACGCTTTGCAGCCTATCAAACTGGCATCGAAACCCTTATCAAGAAGAGCAATGCCGCCGGAGCTTACTTGATCATCCTCACGCCGCCGCCGTTTGCTTCCGCAGGCCCGCCCTTCCCACCTGGCACGGATGCCGCCGCCCAGGAGGCATTGCTCGCCAAGGCCAATACGGAGGCGGAGGCGGCGGCGGAGAAAGATCCCAAAAAGTTTGGATACCGCTCGGCTTACCCGTATTACGACCAAGTGCTGGCACGCTATTGTAAATGGTTGCTCACCCTCGACGCTCGCGACCGGGTAAGTGTTGTGGACATTCGTACGCCGATGCTGGCCCAGATCAAAGAGACTCACGGCGGCGATGCGATTCACCCCAACGGCCGCGGTCACGCGATCATGGCCGAAACATTCCTAAAGCAATGGCCAGCGATCCAGGCCAAAGCCAACGCGAAAGCCAAATAGCGATTTGCATCACCGCAGTACACGTCAACAGCTCAACCGATTTTGGCGACATGCCAAATAGCCACCTGTGCCATTTACTACAGCGCAGTGCAAGCCAGTCATGACGGACGTTTGTCGGCGGGTCGGCCAGCCAAAGTGAAGAAATTA
>JBAXDB010000282.1:0-1750 GCA_037141135.1 bacterium
CGTTCGACAAGAAACGGAAACTCATATGAGAAGGACGACCTGCACTATGAAAGCACACACGCCAATCATTCTTCAGCTTGGTTTATCATTCGTGGTCCTCGTTGCGGCACAGAGCCAAGCACAGAATCTAATTCTAAACGGCAGTTTTGAATCACCTGGATTTGTGAATGGCAACAACGGTCCTGGTCGGCAGCAGTACGTCGCACCGTCTGCTGCGATTGCTGGATGGACTATTGGGGGAACAGGAGATGTGTTTCTCCATAAGTGCCCTGACATAGGAATAGTTGGCTCGACCTTTGTGTCCGCTCAGGATGGGGTCTACTACTTGGACTTAAGTGGCTCGGGGCCGCCGCACGGGACGATTCTTCAGGATTTCCCCACGACGCTAGGGACATCCTACCTGCTTTCCTTCTATATTGGTGCCTCAGGTCAAACGCCACCTGCGCCAACCATCAATGTTCAAGTCACTGGAGCGAGTTCATTATTGAACAAAACGCTATCGCCGCCAGCGGCATCATCGAATATCACATGGAGGCTCTGCACTTTCACCTTTCGGGCAAATTCAATGGCCACGCGCTTAAGCTTTGTCGGCACGTCAGGCGGGGATGACAATTCGAGTTATGTCGACAACGTATCAATCATTGCCCAAAACCCTTCAGCCCGGACGCTGCCCGACTACCAGCCCGACCCAGCCGACGGACGGCAGGCAGTGAAGAATTTCCAAATGACTCCTGGGGGGCAGTGCTCTTTTATCTTTTCGACTGCTGATCCAGGATCAATTTGTCACATCTCGTGGACGAACAACTTGCGTCAATGGTTTCCGTTGCTCCAGTTCAATGCGACGACTGCGGGGACGGAGGTTGTAGATTTTCCTCAAGAGCCGTCAAAATTTTACCGAGCAACTTACCTGCCTACTGGGGTATCGGCTGCTGATTCGTTTGATTACCCTATTGGGTCCGGTAGCGTCCCTGAGCAGATTACGCCCGAGCGGAATACGCTTTATCCGGGCGGCGCAGTCGGCAGTCCAGACAGAGAGGCCGTCGCGCCGGTCACCAGCAACTGGTATAACGCCCAAGACGTTGGAAGTTACTATGCGGAGTATTCGGAGACCCAAGGCAAATGGCTGTGGGAGGGCTTGCATCCGGGAGAGGACTGGAACAAAGCGAACGACGTGGGTGAGAATGTTCGCGCCATTGCAAACGGGCAGGTGATCGAAATTCGCCCAGCCGGGGCTTCCGGAATTCCCAGCACTTCAGGTTATGCGGTCGTCATCCGTCATTGGCTTCCCAACGGTGACTCTGTGGATAGTTTCTATGTCCACATAGCACCAAATAACAACGGCGGCGTCATCGGAGCCGAGAGTGAATTCACGTATCAGGTTGGAGAGCCCGTCACCAAGGGCAGTATTATCGGCGTTGTCGGCGCGGTTTCCGCCTTGCCGCCACACCTCCACTTTGAATTGCGGAACAAGCCGTTCAACGTTTCGGGATCACTTTGGCCTAAATCAACGGGCGACGCGTACTACGGTCCCGAGGTCGGCCTTGCGGGCAACCGAAGTCCGTCAATCAGTCAATCGGATGTGGAAGCAGCCTTCCGCGTAATGCAGGAGGAAGGGATCATTGATCCATCCGACTTTATCGACGACCACAGATGAAGAAGTCGAACAATTCGTCGCATCCGACGGGCATAAGCTCTTCAGTTTCTTTTCCTACGCCAGCTCAATCTCGCCCGCGGATGGACTTTTGACGTT
>JBAXDB010000283.1:0-1746 GCA_037141135.1 bacterium
CTTACGCCACATGGTGGATCATCTGATAAAGACGCGCCTTGAGAAGATCTAAACCTTCACCGGTCTCAGAAGACACGGGCAGGGGTTTGGTTTTGGTTTTCCGGCGAAACACCTTCAGGTTTTCAGCCGATTCAGGCAAATCCATCTTATTCGCGACCACCAGAGTGGAGCGGTCCAGAAGCGCCTCGTTGTACATCTTTAATTCGTGGCACACGACTTTGTAATCTTCTACAGGATCACGCCCCTCACTGCCCGACATATCAATCACAATCGCCAGACAGGTGGCACGCTCAATATGCCGCAAGAAATCGATACCCAGCCCGACGCCTTTATGGGCATCTTTGAGAATTCCGGGGATGTCAGCCACCCGGTACGAAGTTGTCTCAAAATCCTCACCAACCATTACCGTTCCGATGATCGGATTGATGGTCGTAAAGGTATAAGGCCCGATTTTAGGATGGGCATTACTGATGCGGCTCAGGATCGAGGATTTGCCCGCATTCGGGAAGCCAACCAGGCCCACATCGGCCAGCAGTTTGACGTCCAACTGGATCTTCTTTTCTTCGCCGGGTTCGCCCGGAGTGTGTTCATAGGGCGTCTGATGGGTGGAGGTCTGCCAATGGGGATTCCCAAGTCCGCCCCTGCCGCCTTTCGCAATAATCATTTCGGCGCCAGGCTCGACAAGATCGCACAATAAATGACCGGACGATGCTTCGCGAACCTCCGTACCACAGGGAACGAGAACCACCAAATCCTCCCCATTCCGGCCATGCATGCGTTTTCCCATGCCATGCTGCCCTTTTTCAGCACGTTGCTCAGGATTGAAAAAAAGCGAGATCAGGCTATCGGTGTTGGGGTCGGCCCGCAGAATCACATGCCCCCCGCGGCCGCCATCCCCGCCATCAGGACCGCCTTTGGCAATGTATTTCTCCCGGCGAAAGGCAAGGCAGCCATTCCCGCCGTCACCGGCTGAGGCCAGGATCACCATCGAATCGATAAATTTACGTGTTTTCATGGTGACTCAAAACAAAAGCCGCGCCCAAGGGCGCGGCCTGCATGAAAGCGGATTATTTAAAATTCCATGCTTACGCCGTGACCGGGTCCGCAACAACTGATACGGAACGGCCTTCTCGCACAAACTTGACTTTGCCCGGGACCAAGGAAAACAACGTGTTATCCCGGCCCAGCTTGACGTTGAGTCCCGCTTTGACCTTGGTACCGCGCTGCCGCACAATGATGCCGCCGGCTTTAATTGCTTCGCCATCGTAGGCCTTAACGCCAAGGCGTTGCCCACGGCTGTTACGACCATTTACTCTACTGCCGCCTGCTTTCGACATATCTCAAACTCCTTTTAGCCAATACTGGCCACGCGCAACACGGTCAACTGCTGACGATGACCGACTTTCCGCTTATATCCTTTGCGACGCTTTTTCTTAAACGCCACGACTTTGGGCGCCTTCACGCGCTCCACAATCTCGGCACTTACCTTGGCACCCTTCACAAAAGGGGTCCCTACTGTAAGGGTTTTACCATCAGAGAGCGCCAGCACTGACTCCAAAGTAACAGTACTACCCGCTTCCCCTTCGAGAAGTTCAACTTTAAGGGTGTCGCCGGCCTTGACCAGATACTGCTTCCCGCCTGTTCCAACTACTGCATAGGCATCCATAATATCCATCCTTATCCACGGTACGAAGCCGTTTTTCGGCTCTCTGCTAACAAAAGGTCGGTTATGCTATGATTCGACCC
>JBAXDB010000284.1:0-1739 GCA_037141135.1 bacterium
TGTTTGATACGGCTGGTCAGAACCGCCTGCATCCCGGGTTTATCCGGCATATTGGGAGATATCGCTGGGGTTATTACCGTTGCCGGCGGACTCTCCATCTGCCCGGCGACCATCTGATCCATGGCTGCAAACAGGTTCGCCTTAATGTCTTTGAATCCGCTGAAAATCTTCCGGCCGTCCAGAACCATATAGACGGGGGCATTCACCTCGCCCAGTTGCTTCTGGTACGACACCAAGCGGAGATAGTTGGTCATCACCCCCAGATCCAGTCTGGTCAGGACATAGTAGCCACTGTAACGCTGCTCGAGTTCTGGAAGGATCTGGTCGTTCACCATGGCACACTCTTCACAACCGGGTTCATTGAAAAACTCGACGGTCACGGGTTTCACAGCGAGTATGGGGGAATCAACCGGGGCGGACATGATATCTGATGCCAGGGCCAAATGACCACCCAGCACACATACAGAAATCAGCCAGATCAGAATGCCGATGCGCTTGATAATTTTAACATCCACCTATTGCGACTTTTCCATTGGAATTGAAGGCCAAAATATGAGGGCTTCGCGTTTTACTGAAGACCCGTACCTGACACCCACCTGCACTGAAATCATGGAGTGTTTCAAAAGCTACTTGCTATCAACTTCAGCCAAAGCGCTGGCCGCCCCATCTCTGATCTTATCAAGGTAAGCCTGATCGTCACTGCCGAGGCTCGAACTTGACAACTCGATCGTGGAGCCGCCCTTCTTCTTGAGAGTGACTTTTCCATTGCGTTCATGGACCAATGAGCCTTCCACGGAATTACCTGACGCAGACTGCCACCGTCTCGACTCGCGGTTATCGGCAAGAGGAATACTAAATGCCAAGGCCGTGGCGGACAATGCAGGCTTACTTGCAAGGCCAGACTTCGGCTGAATAGTTGGCAATTTCTTTATGGCTTTCTTTAGCAATCGGTTTTGCTCCTCACCCTGGGCATACGGCACAACTGCGATAATATTGGTCAGCGCGGCATCAAGAATGGCTATCTTCGGAATAAACTTACCAGAATCAGGTAAACGGAACGCCTTCTGAACGGCAGGCGGCAGCTTCGTCCATTCTGTTTCACAATTCGCATAAACCACAACCGTCTTCCGGCCAAGCACCTCGGCGGCGTTAAGGCTGGCCCCCGAACTGAGCGGACAGGACATGCTCTCTTGCGAGTAGACAAAGGAAATGGCGCGCCCCTTCAATTCAGCCTCGTCCTGTGCCTTACCAAGCTGATTCATCCGGTATACACGCTTGGGCATCTTGAATTCCGCATTTACGTCAACAGCGGCAGCCAGCATACACAAACACGCAACAAAAATTACTTTCATGCTTTCCCTCTCTTAAGGTTTATCGCTCAATAGCCCCTTGATTAGTAACCCCTTTTAACCATTATGGGAAGAACCGAATGCCTCACCAATTTAGAAAATTTACCTGGATGAGACTTTTTCGGCTAGTCGGGGAGTTCCCGACGGGCCTGTAAGGCTACCCCTTACAGATTGATCAGGGGAGTGGCACCCCTTCTTCCGGCCTAAACATCGACGGCGTGCGACCTCGGCCATGAGCCCCGCCTGCCGGGGCGAACGTACGTGCAGGAGGCGTGACGGGCTGCGCCCTGAGCGATCATCCGGACATTTCCAAGATCATCACAGGATAACAATGCTCAGGGGGCAACCGGCGCGACTCCTGCAAGGCGGGCGCGTACCAGGCGAACGTGC
>JBAXDB010000285.1:0-1728 GCA_037141135.1 bacterium
CTAGCAGCCTGTCGGGCTTAACCATTCAACGACTCTAAAAAATCTGGTTATCATCATCACTTTTGGAGCCAGCCTCGCCCTTTTTCGGTTTTGTGAACCGAATTTCCTGTTTTATGCACCAATCTTATCTCGAATTTCAGGCCACAGATCTTGGATAATCCTTTTCATGATGCGAAAGCACACAGTGCATCAGGATTCGGCGAGCGCATCAGGTGAACGAGGCGAGCTAACCGTTTGAAGTTGTACGCCAACGCCACCAAGGTCCATTCCAGGGACACCTTGACCTGGCCACGAAGTGAAAATTGCCTGAACCCCATGACGGATTTAATGATACCGAAGACCGGTTCCACCGTTTGTTTGCGAAGCGCATACTTTGCTTTGCCTGCGGCGGTGCGCAACCGTTGGCTCATCTTCTCTGTCGCCGTTGCCGTGTCCGGCGGAAGGGGAGGATCCTCCTTCTCAAGAAGATCACTGACGCCTCGATGATGAGAACATTTCTCAACGGCCGCATAGATGGTGGGACCTCCATTGGCCTCCACTTTTGTCACGGCGGTTTCACTGAAGTAGCCCGTGTCCGCCAACGCCTCGGTAATCTCGCGGGCCATCGGATCCACACTTTGAATCGTCGGAATGAGTTGTTGCTTGTCATTGGCGGCATCGGTGACATGAACACCCAGAATCAACATGCTCCCTTCCGTATCCACCGCCGCCTGGGCATTGTACGCCTGTTCAAAATGTTCACCGCTTCCCGCCTTCATGATCCGGCTTTCCGGATCTGTGAAATTGTGTTGAGCCTTGTTATCAGGCTGATTCGCGGGGGGCTGAGGCTCCCGGCCTGCGTGTTTGTGTTGCGCACGCCTGGCCTCATAGGCCGCCTTTTTATTTTCGTAGTCTTCCTGTTGTTCTTTGCGCCGCTCCTCAAAACGGGCTTCGATGGCCTCTCTTGCGTGCGCCAATTTCGCCTGGCGATCTTTCCGCCGCGCCACTTCCGCCGGTACATTCAACTTGGCCGCCTCGGGCGCACGATCCGCCGATTCAGCCAGCGTCATCAACTCCTGAACTTCCTTCTCCAACTCCGCAATCATTTCTCCGGCCCGTTGATAACTCACCGCTGAATGTTTGCTGGCATCCGCTGCGATCTTGGTCCCATCAACACTCACGCCACCCCGTTTCTTGAGCACGCCCAACTCCTGTGCATAGGCCAACACCTTGACGAAACTTTCCGAAAACAAAGCCCCGTTTTGCCGCCGAAACGTGCAGATCGTATCGTGATCCGGATGAAGGTCACCCCCACAAATATACCGAACGGCCACATCCGTATGGGTCGCCGCCTCAATCTGACGCGACCCCATTCGCCCGGTCGCATAGCAATAAATCAACAAAGCCAACATCATCGCGGGCGGATATTGCTCACTGCCCGTCCCTCTCACATTGACTTGGAAGCCCTGCAACGGCAACGCCGCCACCGCATCCACAATGAAATGAACCAAATGGCCTTCCGGCAACCAGTCCCTTAAATCGGGCGGAAGCAACATCGGTGTATCGCGATCAACCATAACTAAACGTGTGCTCATGCGTTGCATTATATTGCGCCGCAAATGGTTATGCAATATATATTTCAACATTTTTCCGGAAGTCACCATGATTATTTTTCATCCATTACCGGCGAAACAGTCGTCAACACGATTTTATCAAGTCGTTTTGTGGTTAAGCCCGACAGGCTGCTAG
>JBAXDB010000286.1:0-1724 GCA_037141135.1 bacterium
CAGGGCAGACGCATCTAATTTCTTGATTCTGTCAAAACTGGTTCCGGAAAGTTGCTGAGGCGATTACGTGAGGCGGCGACGCTTGCTACAGGGCGCTTTGGCAGTGGGGATAGGCGTGAAGGCTGAAAATGTGGCCCCTGATCAACAAGGTGACGCACCGGAGTGGTTCCGGCATGTGGTTTTTGGTTATTGGAGGGGAGCGAAGGTTAATCCAGGGAGACCCCGAGCAGGCGGAGTAAATAGGAGTGATCCCACCCTGCGTTCTTTTGCTTGCCCCGGATGCCCCGTTTCTTGGTTTTCTCACGTTTGAGCATGTTTAGGGCCAAGCGTCGCAAGGTGGCGAGGTTTTCTGCGGCAAATCCCGTACGAGCCCGACTTTGATCTTCCCCGAAGCTGACATCCATATGCCAGTGGACGGAGTTTTCCACCCCCCAATGAGATCGCACGGCGCGAGCAAAGCAAAGGATATCCTGCGGCAGACTGGAGAGATAATACCGTCGTTCGGTTGTGATCTGGCCGTTGACGTCGCGCACAGACTCCACCACTCCGACACTCCGCAGGCCCTCCCACTTACCCCGATCGGCGAACCAGTCCAGAGTCTGGCTTTGCCAGTATCGGCGGGTCTCGATGCGGCCATGGTCTTTCTCGACAGTCTCGTGGAATGTCAGCGGGGAAGGACGAGGGGGGATTTCGGCGGAAGGGATCGCCCGTTGCGTAATGGCGTCATCCAGATAACTTTTCACCTCCCCGTGAACCGTTTCCTGATTGCCTTTAAGCGCCAGAACATAGTCGGCATCGGACTCGATAATCTCCTTGGCGATTTTCTTCTGACAGCCCATGGCGTCAAGAGTGACGATGCAGCCCGTCAACTCCAAAGCGCGTAGAAGCTCGGGTACGGCCGTGATTTCATTGGATTTCTCGGCCACTTTCGCTTGGCCCAGCACCAGTCCATTCTCCACCGCCCACGCGCTGACGATATACGGGAGGGGTTGGCCCTTGTTCAAGGCCCGGCGCAGGGCCTTGCCATCCATAGCCACGATCTCCTTATCTGTAGCGGTGCGCAACCCTTGAGTCCATTGCAGGAAGCAGTCCATGAACCGGGCCGGATTCAATGCTGCAAAGACCCGGTTGAAGGTGTCGTGTGAGGGAATGCCGTTGGGCAGTTCCAGGAAGGTTTTCAGCCAGTCCTTCTTGGCCTCGCCAAAGTCCTCCATATCATTGAACCCTTCTCCTCCGCACAACAAAGTACAGACCCCGATCACCAGAATGTCGATCAGGCGGTGATCCTGGGTCCGGTGGAACCGGGGATCAGGAAGTTGCTTCAGGCATTCCAACAGGCTGACGGATCCGTTCGCATGAGGCGGCACAATAGGTGTTGACATAATGTATAGGAACCTATATATTTCGCCCCATTATGTCAACCCCAAAATCGATTCTTGATCAGATGGCCAAAATCCAGCGCATGGAACGTGGCAAGCTCTGCCCCATGCAGGGTGGGCGATTTTTCAACCACCAAACTTGGGAGAAGGGGCGAAATGCGGTTCGCTATGTCCCGGCGACCGACGTTCCTGCCCTCCGCAAGAGTATTGAGGGCTACAAGCAGTTCATGGACTTGGCCCAGAATTACGTCGATCTCATCGTCAAACAGACCCGGAAGGAAACACAAAAATCAAAAACCGGAACCAAAATGGCCAGAAAATGAGAAATTAGATGCGTCTGCCCTG
>JBAXDB010000287.1:0-1721 GCA_037141135.1 bacterium
CAGGGCAGACGCATCTAATTTCTTAATTCTGTCATAATTGGTTCCGGTAAGTTCCTGAGGCAATTACGAGAGGCGTCGACGTTTGATTCTGGGCGAATGGGCCAAAAGAATGGGCCAAAGGTCGAAAATGAGGCCAGTGATTAACAAGGCGATGCACCGGAGTGATTCCGGCATGCGGTTTTTGGTTGTATGACGATGGCGTGAGGGTTTTAGTCGAGGGAAACGCCGAGCAGTCGGAGCAAATAGGCGTGATCCCATCCTGCGTTTTTCTGCTTACCCCGGACGCCTCTCTTCTTGGTCTTCTCGCGTTTGAGCATGTTCAGGGCCAACCGACGCAAGATAGCAAGGTTTTCCGCAGCAAAACCGGTGCGGACACGGCTCTGATCCTCCCCGAAACTTACATCCATATGCCAATGGACGCTGTTTTCCACACCCCAATGGGATCGCACGGCGCGCGCAAAGCAATGGATATCTTGAGGCAGACTGGAAAGGTAATACCGTCGTTCAGTGGTGACCTGCCCATTAATGTCGCGTACGGACTCGACTACGCCGACACTCCGCAGGCCCTCCCACTTGGACTGATCAGCAAACCATCCCAGCGACTGACTTTGCCAGTACCGGCGGATCTCGATGCGCCCATGATCTTTCTCTATAGTCTGGTGGAACGTCAGCGGTGAAGGCTGTGCCGTGAACATAGTTGGAGTGACCTCTAGTTGCGCAATCGCGTCATCCAGATAACTCTTTACCTCTTCGTGAACCTTTTCCTGATTGCCTTTGAGCGCCAGAACATAGTCGGCATCTGCCTCGATAATCTCCTTGGCGATTTTCTTCTGGCAACCCATGGCGTCAAGAGTGACGATGCAGCCAGCCAGTTCCAAGGCGCGCAGAAGTTCAGGTACAGCTGTTATTTCGTTGGATTTTTCGGCCACTTTGACCTGGCCCAACACCAGGCCATTCTCCACCGCCCATGCGCTAACGATATATGGCAGGGGTTGCCCCTTGTTCAAGGCCCGACGCAGGGCCTTGCCATCCATGGCCACGATCTCCTTATCCGTGGCCGTGCGCAACCCTTGAGTCCATTGCAGGAAACATTCCATGAACCGAGCCGGATTCAAAGCAGCAAAGACCCGGTTGAAGGTGTCGTGCGAGGGAATGCCGTTGGGTAGCTCCAGGAAAGTCTTCAACCAGTCCTTCTTGGCCTCGCCAAAGTCCTCCATATCATTAAACCCTTCCCCTCCGCACAACAAGGTGCAGACCCCGATCACCAGAATGTCGATCAGGCGGTGATCCTGGGTTCGGTGGAACCGGGGATCAGGAAGTTGCTTCAGGCATTCCAACAGGCTGACGGATCCGTTCGCATGAGGCGGCACAATAGGTGTTGACATAATGTATAGGAACCTATATATTTCGCCCCATTATGTCAACCCCAAAATCGATTCTTGATCAGATGGCCAAAATCCAGCGCATGGAGCGTGGGAAGATCTGCCCGATGCAGGGCGGGCGATTTTTCAACCACCAATCATGGGAGAAGGGGAAGAATGTGGTTCGCTATGTCCCGGCGACGGATGCTCCTACCATCCGTAAGAGTATTGAGGGCTACAAGCAGTTCATGGATTTGACCCAGAACTACGTCGACCTCATCGTCCAGAAGACCCGTGAGGAATCAAAAAAATCAAAAAAAGGAACCAAAATGGCCAGAAAATAAGAAATTAGATGCGTCT
>JBAXDB010000288.1:0-1710 GCA_037141135.1 bacterium
ACCGGGTATGGTATACGAGGTGTCGGCGGTTACTCCATCGAGAACACCGTTCAGGTATACATTGTATCCAAGGAGGCAGGAAGCAACATTTTCGGTTGCATAAACGCCTACATTGTCAATATCCCAATCCCACATCGGCATGGTATCATCGCCCTGTGAACGAAAACGGATCTTGAACGTCTTGTTGGTATAGGCCGAAACGTCTACTTCCTCGGTAGTCCAGGCCATGTTTGATCCGCCATCATATTGTTTTAACGAAACCCAGCCGCTGCCATCGTTGATATCGACCGACATGGTAATATTGGGATCCGAAGAAAACATATAATAGTAGATATCATATTTCAGCATCATCCCGCGGGAACCAAGTCCCGTGATGTTCTTGCTGGTAAGGCTGTAATCATAGTTCGTTACCTGGGGTAACCAGTTGAACCTGGCACAAGGTGCCGGGTTTCCGAAGGCTCCATAAACCAGCCAGTTTGATGCATCAGCCACCCATGCGTTGGTTGCAAATGATCCACTGGAGAAATTATCGAAGAACAACGGGGTTTCCATCTTCGGAGGAATCCAGGTGCAAAGCAGGGTGGTTCCGTCAGCTGTCATAGTATTTGGAGCCGGTCTGGTATACAGAAGGTTGACACCGAAGGTACGGTTGCCGTAGATACTCACGCTGGCCGTGTAGTTTGCAAAAGCAAAACGGGTCACTGCAAGTGTGTAGGCGCCCTTCCATACGGTCGGGAACACGGCTGTACCGGTATTGTCGGTGAGTTTGGTGTAACTTGAGTCAACACCGGGAACGGTGCAGGTTAATCTTACCAGTGTTCCGGCCTTGGGAACTGAATCGCAGGTATAGGTTACATTAACCGTGACACTGGCGGTCCTGTTCTTTCCGATCACATTTGAGAAAATATAGGTCGACCAGCGGTTGTTCGAGTAATGGGTTCTCACGGCCCAGCGGTAAGCGCTGTCGGCTAATGAGGGCCAGCTCGGGTCAACCGTGTTGGTTGTGGTGGGGGCTGATACTGAAGTCCACAATGCGGGGGTACCTTCCTGGGTCTGGAACAGACGGAAAACCTGGTATCCGGTAACACTTGCGGGGAAATCGGTGGGACCACCTACGCCGTTAACAACGGCACGCATCAAAAAGTTACCATTGGCTGGTAACCATGGGCCACCGCCGGTAACAAATTTAGAATAGGACCTCAGCTGGGTAGCCGTGGTATCTACACCAATACGGGCAGCCAAAGGAGGTGTGCCTTTCTGGGTCATCACGATAAAGAAATTACCGCTTGCGATAGATACATCGGTAAGGGTGAATGTGTTCCAGCCAAACGAAGTCGGGGTTACTGTAACAGGATGTCCCAGTGCAGTTCCGGGTGTTCCGCCGGGACCGCTGGCATCGAAGGCCTGTACAATGAAGTTATGGATTGAGCCAGGGGCTGTGCCCGAGGGGTAATCAGCTGCGGCGCCGATGTTCACGCTTCCGCCAACCACGCTGACCGGGTAAGCAAGAGGGGTGAATTTAACAGCGTTCAGGTTGTTTTCTGCAGCCCATACCGTGGTGATTTCAGCAATGCCGTCATCATAGATGAGTTCATAGTTACCCGTGGGTACGCCCCAGTTGAGGTTCACTGCTGTGGAGCCACCGTTAAGAGCGGCTGTAAATGGAGTTGATGGCGGGTTGGCAACTTCCTGCATCGCCATGTCGCGGGT
>JBAXDB010000289.1:0-1686 GCA_037141135.1 bacterium
GTGTTGCTTCGGTAAGCGTGCGTAGCCGCCAAAAGCTGGGATTGAGGAGGGCCTCGGGGTAATCAGGCGCTGCTGACCGCCGCGAGAGTCTGTCGGTAATTCCAGGGAAACCAATCGCTCGGCGCCTTGGTCACCTCCTCGGCGTGTTGCTCCAGGGCCATGAGGTAGTCGAAGGGGTTGATCCCGTTGAGTTCGCAGGTGTGGATCAGGCTCATGTGGATGTCACCGACTCTGGCCCCCGCAAGCGTTTTATAGGACAACGAGTTTTTGCGATGAAGGATGGCCGTCTTGAGTCCCTGCTCCGTGATGTTGTTGTCCAGCGGCGCGCCCGGGACCGAGAGGAAACGGGTCAAGGTTTCCCAGCGCTTGAGCCTGTAGTTGAGGGCATCGCCGAGGCCGGAGTTGGGTTCAACCTTTTTTTGATCTAACTGGGTTTGCATCCACTCCTGGAGTTGGTCCATCACCGGCTGGCTCGGTTCCGGGTGAAAGTGCAACCGTTCCAGGGGGGAGAGTTTCCCTTCCTTGGCCTGGGCTTCAAAACGGTAAATGTCCCGCAGGCTTTCGATGACGTGGCGGCACTCCTGGGGAAAGCTCTCGCGCAGGTCGATGAAATTTCTTCGGGCGTGCCGAATGCAATTACAGAGCAGGGTTTGAAACTCCTGGGGCTCATTGCGGGAAAGCGCATCGCACATCTGCATGGGCTTGGCCAGGTCGGCTGCCCGGCGCTTGAGCAGTTGGTTGAGGTTTTCCCCCGCGTGGTTCTGGCCGGTGAAGAACAAGGCCGCTGAGATTGGGCCGATCCGGGCGATGATGCCGGTGGTGAAGATGCCCCTTCGCGAGTCTGGGTCCGGACTGGCCGCCATTTCCCGCCGCAAGCTTTGCACCCGCATGGGGGTGTCGTCGTTGTGAAGAAGCTCGGCTTGGGCGGCGACTTGGATCCGGGCCTCGTAAACCACTTCGGGGGTTTTGGAAGCTGCCGCCATCAACTGCCATTGCGTCGAGGCAGCCATGGGCACCCCAAAATGGTTCTGCCATTTGCCGGTGCGATACATGGGCTGGCCCACTCCAAAGCGCTGGAGGTTCAACATGACCCCGCAACTGGGATCGTATTTGCCCGGCCCGGCTTCTGGCGGGGCCGGGGCGGTGAAGAGCGTTCCGCACAAAGCGCAACGCAACCGTTCCAGTTCAAAGACCGTGGCGTTAAAGATGGGCTGGGCGGCGATGCGCACGATCCGGGCCGGGGTTTTAAGCCGGTAGAGTTTGCCTTTGAGGCACTTGGGACAGAGGTCTCCCAGGTGGAGCTTGGGGTGAGGCACTGGCAGGCGCTTGGCTCCCGGATAATCCTGGGCGGCTTTGCGCCCGTGGCCTTTGGCTTTAGGCTTGGAGGCTTGCGTGGTGGCGTCGCTTTGAGGCAGCCAATTGCGAGTTTTTTCAGTTTTGGCTCCGAAGAGTATCCGCCGCAGTCGGCCTAGCGAGGTGTTCTTGGCTGCCAATGCTCCGGTGACCCATTGGAGGGTTCGCAAGAGCGTTTCAACCAGTTGGTAAGTCTCCGCCGGCAAGGCCCCGGCCAACTTCACCAGCAACGCCTCCAGTTGGGCGGTGCTCAGTTCAACCACTTGGGGAGCCCCGCTTTTAGCCATGTCCCTCCGCGCCAAGCTGGCGGCGAAAGTCTGGCCGCAGCGGATA
>JBAXDB010000290.1:0-1682 GCA_037141135.1 bacterium
TAGCCGGAGCCGGTATAGACCTGGGTTTCCTCAAAAACAATATGGCCCTTGGGGTCACGAATGGTTATGTCGCGAGTGGTTTTAAAGGCGACGCCGCTGGAGGACTGGACTGTTCCACGCGTCTTGATGGTGCGGTGGAAATTGCCTGGCCCGACGGTAAAACAGGGATTATTGGTCCCAAGAAAAACGCCGAAGGCGTACTCGTAGCTTTCCAGCGTGCCATTCTCATGAGTGCTGGCCTTGATCGCGCCCGCATTGGCCGGGTCAGCACCGACACCATAGTATAATTCCCGGGTGACAAGATTGGAATTCGACCCCGGCAGGGATCCGGGCGATGCGGCTTGTTCCGTCTTGACCTCAGCCACCGGGCCGGACGGGTAAACAAGCGTGTACACATCGTACTTCGTGTTGGCCTGGTAAGTCCTGCGGACCATTATTCCCTCAATGCGTTCAGTAGTCACGAGGGGCCAGACATTCAGGGGATCCGCCCCATAATCATACGTAATATCAAAGGCATTGGTCGTGGAATCGCCGGCGGAGTAAGGCATGTTTTTCCAGGAACGGGTTTCCCTGATGGTTCGCCCCTGAACGTCATAATCATATTTGGTCCAGCTTCCATCTGACTGGGTGATGCACTTGAGCCGGGCATAGCGCCCCACCTCGCTGCTTGTGGTGTAGAAATCGTTGGCTGTAACGGTGGCGCAGGTCCCTGTCCCCAGTGTGGTGCTGATGGTCTCATAACCCCAGGCGTAGGACTTGCGGATATCCTCCCGGTGCGCCAGCAGGCGCCCGGACCCGTCATGTAAATCCATGGTCACCGTCTCATATGGCGGCGTGCTGGTAGCCAACCGGCTGAGACGCCGTTCACCGTTGCCCTGGATAAGCTGCCAGCGCTGGTTCAGGGGATTATAACTGAACGTGGAGATATTGGTGAAACCGGCGCGCATCTCTGTGATCGACATCGCACGGTCGGCGGAGAAGTGAATAACGCCAGGGGGTTCGCCCGCGACCCGATAGGTAACGATGGGCGGCACGGCTGAAGTCTTGATTTCCGGAGGATACACCGCCACATCAAAGGTCCAGGTATTGACCGGAACAATTTTAGTTACCGACGCCGGGGTGTCGATTTCGGATAGAAAGCCATCGGCAGTTCGGGCCGTGGCAATGCCACTCTCAGCGGGATTCCGCCAAATACCGAGCTTGTTATTGTATATTGCGTATTCCGGCAGAGCCGCCACTTCGGGGAGATTGGTATTGCCCACACGATAACGCAACCTATCGCCCGCCGCATTGATCAGGTCAATGGAAGCAGGTGCATTCGTCACGGACTGGCCCTGGGCATCCAGCATACGTAACGACGTGCGATCACTTGGATTGACGGCCTTCAGCACGTTATTCACCGGAGGGGCATAATCGTGGCGTTCATTCCACTGGTCGGTCCGCAAAACCCGTCCAGTGGGCAGAATAACCGGTTTTGCAGGTGCCAGGGAATACTGAAGCGCGGAAAGCGGTATCCCGTCCCCGCTCAACGTCTTGACCTGAAAAAACAGCGTGCCGCCACTCAGGCCGCCGGGCGTGATTGAGGCCCCGAGCGAAAGACTGAAGCCGGCGGCACCAGCCGCATTAACACCAATAATCGCAGAATACAGGGGCGTCACCCCGCCGTTGCCACAACTACCGGA
>JBAXDB010000291.1:0-1666 GCA_037141135.1 bacterium
TTTTCGATGGATTGGGATGTTTACATTCCGAGCCGTGATCTCGCCAATATGGATCGTATTAATCAGGTGTTGGGAGAAGAACTTGATATGCCATTGATTCCGCTGGGGCCCCGTGGTGAGAACTTTGTGCAGACCTACCAGACGCAATGGGGCATTTTACAGTTTCATTTGACCGGCCCGGGGTTGCCTCCTTTTGATGATGCCGAGCGGCGTGCGGTGACACATTTTACAGAGGATGGCGTGCCTGTGCGTTGTCTGGCCGGAGCCGATTTGTTGGAGAGTAAGAAGCGGGCAAACCGGTCCTCTGATATTGTGGATATTGAGTTCCTGGAAAAAAAGAACTCTCTAGGACTGCTTTAGTTGGTTTATCTTTTGTTATTTGATCCTCGGGATTGCAGAATTGAAGCTGGAAAAATGGGGTTTGGATAAATATTATGAATGGATTAGAACGAGTGGATAAGCCACGTCAGTGGCCTTTGGTTGTGGGATTGGGGCTGGTTGTTTTGGTGGGTGTTGGAGTGTTCGGGTGGATGCGCTGGCAGAAGGATGATGTCCTGGTCGTTGACCCGGTGGGACGGCCAGCGAGGCCCTTCGACGTTGCTCAGGGCAGGCCGCTGGCCCTCCAAAATACAGGGGACCAGATGGTGCTTGGTGATGGAGTGCCGCCGGCCACAGGCCTTTTGCAGCAGGCTGTTAGCGTTGTTACGAATCCGTCTGCTTCGCCAAATCCGTCCGATATTGTTTCGCCCAAGCCGGATGCTTCTGCACTTGCGACTGAAGCCGATGCGCTTCTTGCCGCTGGCAAGAAGGATCTTGCCCGCGAGACATTATTCAAGGCGTTGGTGGCCAGTCCAGAGGCCCCCTTGCGTGCCGTGCTGGAGGAGAAACTGGGCAAGCTGAATGCCGAAATGATCCGTCTGCCCTGGCCAATGGCGGAGAAGCAGGACTATGTGGTGCAGGAAAATGATGCCATTAAATTCATTGCCCGCAAGTTCGGAACCACGGTTGAAATGATTGTAAAGGGGAATGAACTCAAGCGGCCAGATATTATCCGGCCAGGCCAGCGTTTAAAGGTTTTTACCGGGAAAATGGAGATGGTGGTGAGCAAATCCCGTCATGACCTTCTGTTGACAGCGAATGGGCGGTTTTTTAAACGGTATCGTGTGGCCACCGGCCGTTATGAAAAGACCCCTGTAGGTTCGTTTAGTGTTGTTGAGCGTATCCCGGAGCCACCGTGGCATCGTGAAGACGGCAAAGTCATCCCCTTCGGCGATAAGGAGAATATTCTTGGTACCCGTTGGCTGGCCATTAAGGCTACCGGCGCAACCCCTGAAATCAAGGGGTATGGTATTCACGGGACCTGGGATGACGCCTCGATTGGCAAATCCGAAAGCGCCGGTTGCATCCGCCTCAAAAATGAGGATGTTGAAGAGCTTTTCGAGATGGTGCCCGTGGGAACCTCTGTTGTCATTGAGGAGTGAGAAAGCAGGGAAGGGTCTTCTTCAACGTCCAGATAACGCCCCTCACCCTAACCCTCTCCCGCGGCGGGGCGAGGGGATTTTTCCATTTCACAACCTCGTCAGCAAATCGCATTATGAACTATCTCACAATTAATTTTTCAGTTTCCAGCTAACGACTCTCTACGCCCGGAACCCACCCCTAACCC
>JBAXDB010000292.1:0-1649 GCA_037141135.1 bacterium
CTGGAGAGTGGAAGGTTCTCGGGAGACAATCAAGCCTTTGACTTGAGTTCCCAATCGGCACGTTGCAGTGCCAACCCCACCCACTGGTCGGTTAGCCGGCGAAACTTCTTGAAGTTGGCCAACTCGGCGCGCACGGTCACCACATCTACCGCGCGGATGTACTGGGATTTCTTTTTGCCCCGAAACACATAATTGAGTTGGTAATAGGGGCCGTGCCGTTTCGGCTTCTGTGGGTCTTTGCATCGGCATCCGGGTTTGCCACAAACATTATATTGGCGGGAGAGGCTGCCTGGGCGCATCCGGTCCAGACGCAGGAGCTGAACCTTAAGGGATGCGATATTCTGTTGGTATTTTTGAACGGGTTTAGTGTCATTCATGTCCGGTAGTATATATATACTGTCGGCTATGTCAACCTCTTGCTTCCCAAAACACTTGCGCCTCCCCCTGACTCTTTGGTCGGCTTGGTGGGGTGCCATGTCACCGCTGCGTCCCGCTTGCGCTCGCTTCGCCACGTTCCTTTGGCTGGCCGCCGTTGTGGCCGCCCTTTGCATCCGCCCCGACCTGGCCGGAGTTACCAGCTTGCTGCGGGCCTTGGGCCTGCGCCGTTGCTGCTATTACAGTCTCCTTCACTTCTTCCACTCCGACGCCCTCAACCTGGAGGCGCTCACATGCCTCTGGTGCCGGGGGCTGTGGCGGTTGCTGCCCCGGCATATTATTCGGGTGGGGGCCCGCCCCGTGGTTCTGGTCGATGGCCTCAAGCGTCCTAAGGAGGGACTCAAAATGCCGGGAGTCAAATCCCTCCATCAGGAATCGGGCTCCAACTCCAAGGCCGAGTTCATCATGGGCCACAGCATTCAGGCGGTGGCCCTGCTGGTGCGCGGATCGACCACCGCCTTTGCCCTGCCCGTAGCCGCCCGCATTCACGAGGGCGTCGTCTGGTCCAACCGGGACCGGCGCTCCCTTTTGGATAAACTCGGTGCCTTGTTGCTGTCTTTACCCTGGCCCGAACCGGTCACCGTCGTGGCCGATGCCTATTATGCCGCCGGAAAGTTCGCCCGTTGTCTCCGCCAACGCGATCATCACCTGGTCACGCGCGTTCGCTCCAACGCCATCGCCTTCTTCCCCGTTGCTCCCGCCCCATCCAAACGCCGGGGACGCCCCAAGAAATACGGGCGCAAAACTCACCTGCGCGACTGGTTCCGCCTCAAAGCCCGCTTTACCCAAGCAGCCAGCCCGGTCTATGGCGAGGAACGAGTGCAACTACTCTACTACAGCCGCGATTTGCTGTGGCGTCCTTTGGGTCAATTGGTCCGTTTCGTTTGGGTCATTCATCCCAGCCGGGGGCGACTCATTATACTCTGCACCGATCTTTCCATGAACCCGCTGGACATCATTCGACTCTACGGCTGGCGATTCAAAATCGAGGTCGGTTTCAAGCAGGCCATTCACACACTGGGCACCTATGCCTATCACTTTTGGATGCAAGCTATGACCCCCATTCGCCGGGGTAAGGGCAACCAGCACATGCATCGCGAATCCGAAAGCTACCGTCAAGGGGTTCGCCGCAAACTCGCCGCCTATGAGCGCCACATACAATTGGGTCTCATCGCCCAGGGACTGATGGTTTACTTGGCCGTCCGCTTGCGCTG
>JBAXDB010000293.1:0-1637 GCA_037141135.1 bacterium
CGAAGGGAAACTCATTGACAGCACACTCACATCATCACCCCTCCTCTCCACCCCTGCCTGACGCGCTTTATAATCAGGTCACCGCGTTCGTGAACGAGCGCATGGGGCTGCATTTCCCCATTGAGCGACGCACAGATCTTGAACGGGGCCTGCATGCCGCCGCCAGGGAACGTGGGCAGCGCCATGTGGAGGACTATGTCGCCTGGTTATTGAGCACCCCCCTGTCCAAACTCCAGATTGAGGAATTGGCGGGACACCTGACGATTGGAGAAACGTATTTCTTCAGGAACCCGGAACAGTTCACATTATTGGAGCATCGCGTCATCCCCGAACTGATCCACCAGAAGGCAAAAGATGAAAAGCGCCTCCGGATCTGGTGTGCCGGTTGCAGTACCGGCGAAGAACCTTATTCCGTAGCGATTTCGCTCAAGCGCGCCCTCCCCGACCTCGCAAACTGGAAAATCACCATCCTGGCCACCGACATCAATGGTCACTTCCTGAAGCAGGCAGAGAACGCCTGTTATTCCGAATGGTCATTCCGGAACGCCCCGCCCTGGCTCAAAGAGGGCTACTTTCGCCGCCACAATAGCGGACACTGGAAGCTTAATAACGCCATCCGTGAAATGGTTGTCTTCGAGCATCTGAATCTGGCGGAAGATCCCTATCCTTCCCTCGTCAACAACACCAGCGCCATGGACATCATTTTCTGCCGCAATGTGTTAATCTACTTCGATGCCCCTCATGCCAAACGCGTCGCCTCCGGATTCTACCGGTCGCTGCTGGAAACCGGATGGCTGTTCGTCGGTCCCACGGATACCTTTATCTATCAGGAGACCGAGTTCGGGCCCGCCGAGGAGGAACATATCACCTGCTATCGCAGGCGTGCTCCCAAAATCAAGACGCCCCTTTCTGAAGTCCGCCCACACACTCCCCACCCGCCGCCGTCGGCCCCACTCCAAGTCACTCATGCTGATCAAGTTGGCAAACATGCCCTCAGCCTCTATCACAAGGGCCGTTATGAAGAGGCGATTGCTCTTCTACTGAATGACTTGGCTAAACTTGCGGAGAAACACTATGCCACTGACCATGACGTCCAAAACATGGCTCTTCTGGCACGTCTTTACGCCAATCTTGGGCATTTGAAAGACTCGCTGGACTGGTGCAACCAGGCCATCGCCCATGACAAGGTGAACGCCCGTTACCATTACCTCAAAGCCACCATTCTCCAGGAGCGCGGTGAATTGGACAAAACAAGGGAAACGTTGCGGCGAACATTGTTTCTTGACCAGAAATTCATTATCGCGCAATTTGCCATGGGAAATGTAGAGAGGATCGCTGGAAAAAATGTTGAAGCCCAGCGGCATTTTGAAAATGCGCTCGGGCTGCTCAAACTGCATACCCGGAATGAGTTAGTGCCGGAATCGGACGGCTTGACAGCGGGCCGACTGGAGGAACTGGTCATTTCTGTTCTGAATGAAATGAGGGAATAAACGCTTATGTTCAATGAACCCTTCTCAATCGTCCTCACCATTCTCGCCATTTACATTCTCGTTCAACTCCGGAAGATCAAAAATGGTCTCGGCGATTTGAATCGGCTGGAAGACCGGCTTCTTGAGATCCAGCGGGAACTGCGCCAT
>JBAXDB010000294.1:0-1606 GCA_037141135.1 bacterium
GGGGAAATTCATGCGGTTGAACCGCGGAAAGTTAGAACCGGATCATATGTTCATGTTTCCGGATGGTAGCGGCCTCTGGTTCAATTTTCTGCCCGAGATCCATGCGGGAGCACCACCGTTTTAATCACGGGGGTATGGGGGCGTTAGCGCCCCATATAGACGCGATAGGACAATCTGTGAGGACTCCAAATTCGCGGGTACGGCCTCACAGATGCATAGAACCGTATCCGCGACCTACAGACAGCCTGCGCCCCATTGGGTGTTGGTGTTCGTTGGACACCTCCCTGTAGTCAAAACCATGATTGACGGTATGCCTTTGCGGGCGTAAGGTTCGTTTAATGCCTTCGGGCAGGGGCGGTTGTTTCTTTTCGCGGTGAGAATCCGCAAGGGCCTTACTCCAGGCCAAGCTGTACGGACATCATGCAAAAGGTGTCCCCGAGTAGCAGGAGGGAGAAAAGAAACAGCCCCACGAGGATGGCGATCCTCTGGGGCCATGGCCGGTACTGTCGTGTTAGGCGGAGCAATACCGATATGAAAATGATACAGGAACATGCGCTAGAAGCGCAATCCGCTAGCCCTAGTAGGGTTCGCGGTGTCAAACACTACACCTAGTATTGCCGAGTCGGATATGGCTCGCCTGTGGCCTCCTGTGGGTGGTCATGGAGGGGATATTGCGCCCCCCCCCAGCGAGGTACGAGCGGGCGGGGGCGCGAAGCGCCCCCTAGACTTGATAGAAGGACACTTAACGGACAATTCCCCCCCCTTTCAAGCTGGGTCTAGTTTTCGACCCGGTTTTTCTGCTGGGGTGTTGGTTAAAAACTGGTCTTTTCCCACGGATTGGGATGGGCCTGGGGTTGATGGACAAGCCCAATTGCTCAAAATCCAAGAGTTCGAACATGGCGGATACGAGGCGACTATCAGACGGGTGGATTTAGCCCGAATCGGTCGGGTGATGGAATTCGGCGGTTGTCGCGGGAAACGTGAGGAAAGGGAGCAACAACATAAGCACGTCATGCGGGCGGCTGGACGAGCTCGGCGGCAAGTGCGCCATCTCGTTAAAAACATGGCCGCAACTCATCTAGCGACGTTCACGCGGCGTGAAAGTGATCCGGCGGCGTTCTGGACTGCTGATGATTGGGGGAAGGCGTGGGATAGGTTGCGGCGGTCTGCTGAGCGGGTGATCGGATCATTCCCCTATGTGGCGATTCTTGAGCGTCACAAAAAAGGAAACTTCCACCTTCATGTAGCGTGGTGTGGTCGGATCAATCTAAACGTGATTAGGCCGATATGGTGGGCGTGTTGCGGTGGCCGTGGTGAGGGTAACGTCGATGCTCAACATATCAAGGTGCGGGCGGGTCTTGAGCGATCGAGTCGGGTTGCTTCCTACATCTCAAAGTATGTTTCTAAGATGTTCGCGGAAACGGGGCGATTCAACAAAAAAAGATATTGGTGCTCAAGGCAATCAATGGCTGATGTTCGGCGTTGGGTGTTGCGTGCTGGCGATCTGGCGGGGGCAATGTCCGAGGTTAAATCTATGCTCGGGCTTGATTGGGGGAAATTCATGCGGTTGAACCGCGGAAAGTTAGAACCGGATCATATGTTCATG
>JBAXDB010000295.1:0-1606 GCA_037141135.1 bacterium
GCCGATCCCCCGCATAGATGATTTGCTTGAGTTGCTCACCCACGGGGTGGGTATACCCGAGATAATGGAATCGCTCGATCAACCCATTAAATAATCGTTCCGCCTCAGTGCGCCGCACCTGTCTGATCGCAAGCGGCGGCAACTCCTTAAGCCCGCATTCTATCGGGCTTTGATCCAGTTCGAAATCTGTGGCCGGATTACACCGTTTCATCCCAAGAGAGTTTGGCGGCGAAAACTTCTTGGCCGGCAATTCAATGTGACCGGCTCGATGCAGAGCCAGCATCAGGCTCCGGCAAACCATATCGCATAACGCACCATTGCTCTGCCTCCAGTTCCACGCCTCGCACACAAGAGCGGACAGCCGTCGACGACTGGCCTGCGGATGTTGCGCAATCAGATTGCGCAAACCGGCGATGTCTTCACGGCTCAGAGAACGACTGCGATATCGAAACACCTCATCCATAAAAGGAAAATAGCAGAGAGGTGTTTGGAACGCACGCTATTTTTCCGTTTTTCTTTACGTCGTTTTTCTACCCCAGTTTCCGCCACAACGGACTCATCGCCGCTCTGCCAGGGTCTCCATTCCATAGCAGTAATTGTAATTCACGAGCCTCCATTTCCTTCAGCGTCTTGGAGGTGCTACGGTCTGGTCGCCAACGGAACCGCCCTTTCGACAATCGCTTCTGGCACAACCAGAACCCTTGTCCGTCATAGACGAGAACCTTCAATGATGTCCCTCTCCGGTTCCGAAATACAAACACACACCCCGAGAGTGGATCTTTTTCAAATTGATTCCGGCATATCCCCGCCAAACCATCTATGCCGTTGCGAAAGTCTATGGCCTCGACGGCCATCAAAATCCGCATCTGCGGTGTCAATGAAATCATGGCTGGCTACGCCCCCAGAAAGGCTTCTTTAATCCGGCACCAATCCACAGAACCCGCCGACTTCAGGCTGATCCGCATCCGAGTCCCGCTGCCCTTCGTCAGTTCAATGACGCAGCCAAGTTCCTCTGCTGTCGATTCTGGCTTTACCTCTATGAAAGTCGGCATCAATCCCGTCTCCCGATGTGGGCGGCCAGCGACGCCGATCACATGCCGTTTCAGATCGCCATGACTCAGCTTAAGTTCCTTGCTCACCGCCTGTACGCCATACTTCTTTGCCAGAATGATCGCTTGATCCCACACTGATCCGGGAATCTTCCTCTCTTTTCCCGGATTCCCACGCCAGGCCGCCAGCGTTTCGCGAATCGGTTCCAACTCCGCCAGAAACTCATTACTATTGCTCATTGATTGCCTCCTTCTATGGCAATCAAGCTATCAGGTCGCCGCATTCAGACGCATGCACTGTTGCCGAAAGGACACGCTCATTCCGACCCAGTCAGCATACACACGAACCTGTCGAGGGGAGCCGCTCATGGCGACACCACACGCTCCGTTTTCGCCGCACGTTTGCGACTCACAAGTTTGGCGTCCTGCAGTTTCCTGCCGAGCCTGTCGTCTTGGGCAACCAACAAGAGATCCTCCTCGAGACCGAGCGCAAATAGGACAAGAAAATACGCGCCGAAGGCCACGCTGGGGTTTCCCTTCTCGATCTGCCAAAGAGT
>JBAXDB010000296.1:0-1594 GCA_037141135.1 bacterium
CTTCTGAATACCCTCTAAGCCCTTTTGGGGAGTAGAGGCTCCTCCAAGGTGCGATACTGAAACGGGTTCGCGTCGCACGGGGCGACGTGTCCCAAAGTAATGACACACAAGGAGGAGCGAGATGAAGTATTACACAACGGCGACAAAATTCAACTGCGGGATTGATCTGCATGCAAGGCAGATGTATGTGTGCGTGATGGACCGGGACGGCAAGAAGCTGGTGCATACGAACATCAGGGGTAACGATTTCCAGTACTTCCTGAAGCTTGTTGCGCCATATCGGCATGACATGACCGTGGTTTGCGAATGCACCTTCAACTGGTACTGGCTGGCAGACGCATGCTTCGATGCGAATATTCAGTTTGTTCTGGCGCATGCGCTTTATTTGAAACATATCCATGGCGGCAAGAACAAGAATGACCGGATCGATTCGGAGAAACTGGCTCATCTGTTAAGGACGAATCTGATTACACCCGCCTATGTATATCCAAGCGAGTTTCGCCCGATGCGGGCACTGTTGAGGCAACGCATGAGCTACGTTTCGCAGAGAGCCGCACTGATGACCCGCCTTTCGATGAATCAGTCCGCTGAAGGTCTCACACCAGCAGCTAAGAACGGCGACAATCGCGACGTCTGGATTGAGCGCATTACGGCTCAGTACGACAATCCGTTGCACCGATTCGGGGCTTCATGCCAGATGGATCTGATCCGTGTCTATGATTCCCAGATCGACAAATTGGAGAATGAGATTATCCGCCTGGCAAAGCATCATGAATGTCGCAACTACAACTTGCTCATTACCGTCCCTGGCATCGGCAGAATCCTCGCCATGACCATACTTTTTGAAATCGGGTCCATTGAGCGGTTCCCTACAGTGAAGGATTTCATCAGCTACGCTCGACTCGTCAAAGGCTCCGTGGCCAGCGCAGGCAAAATCAAGGGCCTCACAGGCGGCAAGATGGGCAATGGCTATCTTCGGTGGGCCTTTGGTGAAGCCGCCATTATATGCAAACGCCATCATCCGTTGCTAACTCCATATGCTGATCGACTCATCGCCAAGCATGGAAAGTTCAAAGGCAACGCCATTATGGCCAATAAACTCGCGCGCGCCGTTTACTTCATGCTCCAGAATGGGACCGGCTTCGACCCTGAACAGCTTGTTGCCCATGCGGCCTGAAAGATTTTGCCCGGACGGAGATGAGCCCGATATTTGAACTGGGAAGCCGCGATGTCATCCCCTGCAACACCGAGAACGCATTACTATGGGACCTGGAGCCCCTATGTTCTCGTGGGACGACAGGCAATCCCCGTGCTTCTGAATGGGACTCTCCGCCTCGGGCTCTTGATTATAAAGCTTTAAATGATGAGGTCATCCACTCCTGATCCGAGCCCGAAAAAAACTGGGATTCGATCTCGTATCGACAAGCCCGCTTTCGCTTCTGAATGGGTGGTATCAGGACTAACCCAAGTGTTTTCTGGGCCGCCATCATGCGTATGATATGGTGGCTGTGAGCCAAACTGGATTACGGTCTGGTCTGGCTCTACTGAGCCCGTATGGTTGTTTGGTCGGTAGACCCGCAAACCGAATAAAAGA
>JBAXDB010000297.1:0-1594 GCA_037141135.1 bacterium
CCAGAACTTGTGACTTGACGAGCGTCGAGAAGAACGAAAGAGGAGCAACTATGAGGCCGCTTCCGGGTTTTGTGTGGGTAGCCCCCATATGTAGTGGTGTCAACATGGTGAAAACCTGATACGCGGTTGCGAAGGTGGCGCAGGGAGCAAGTCAAGGCCGCCGCAGTGGAAGTAGATGGCCGTCTTGTAGTGTTCGCGGTTCCTGAAGCCGCAGGCCATACGCTTGACCTTCTCGATTTTGCTGTTCAAGCTCTCTCCCATCGCATTGGTGATGCGGAGTCGGGCAAATGTCACAACGTTATCCAGGTGTGTGAGAACCGTCTTGGCCGCTTTCATCATAGCGGGGATCCGCGAGTGCAAGACCCAGCGGTACCATTTCCGGAAAAACTTCCGTGCCCAGGCTTCAGAGCGGTATGACCACAAATGCCGGAGGTTCTCCTTCATTGCCCAGGCACGGCAAACCTTCAGGTCTTTCGCCTTCAGTTGCTCAAACTCCTCGCGCCGCCAATCGGGGATGTTTTCTTCATTCCAAAGCCAAAGATATCTCGTACGCTTCAAGTCATCCCTCCCTTCCTTCGACATCTGTTGGTGCTCCTGTTTGCGAACCGCATCCACCGCCTTGGTGATATATCCCATCACATGGAAGCGGTCGAAAACGATTTTACGGTCGGCCTGAGGAATCCATTCCCGTGTCGCATTGAAGAAAGGCTCCCACATATCCATGGCCACCGCCTCCACGCCTTCCCGCTCCTCTTTGGTGAATTGCTTGTAGTAACCGGCCAGGCTGTCCTCCTTGCGGTTGTCCGCCACATACTCTACCGTCGCATTATCGATATCATAGACCAGGGTCTCGTATTTATGCCCCTTGGCAAAGGACTTCTCATCAACTCCGATTCGAGCGGGTAAACGCTTCTCCTTCCGCGACAACCCCCGGTCCACAGCCCGATCTACCACAGCCCACGCCTGATCCCAGGTGATGCCCGAAAGCCGCTGCACACCACTCAGACTGCACTCCCCCAACATCGCGATCATCCGCTTTTCAAACGCAAACGTCATGGCTGATCCGTTCTCACCAAACTCGGACAGAATCTGCCGAACCCCATGCTGCTCGCACTCGGATCGCGGAAGCCTCACATGCACATAGGTCGCCATATCGCAACTGTCCAGGTGCCGGTACTCCCGCTCCGCCATGTGATCGTAAACCGGCCCGAACACACCACATTCCGGACAGGCCACCTGCACACCTGACTCATGAGATACCCACACATCCACCCGTTGCTTCAATTCATTGACCTCCACACGATCCACATGCCATGGCCCGCGCAACCCAAGCAACTTCCCGTAAAGTGTTTTTACATCCATCCTAGTAGTCTACCTCTTTGCATCCCGCATCTTCCACCTTCAAAGCAACTCTTCATCCCGAAGGGATAGAGCGCGGCTCATCACGCTCGCCCATGTACTAACGTCAACCCGCGCGGTGCCTCGGCCAGCACCTCTCCACAACCTGTAGGAGCTACCCACTTAAAACCCTGAAGCCCCGATAAGGCTTATGTGGATTTTGACCACTTGGCCTCGATGGATCGCGAGGGCATCT
>JBAXDB010000298.1:0-1590 GCA_037141135.1 bacterium
TGCTAGAGAACCAGAAACTAAAATCATCAACCATCGAACCGCTGGCGACAAGCGTGTTCCCGTAGGCGTCATATTCCCGGTGCGCAACCACCGTGCCGCTAGTGTCCACATAATCCGTAATGTTTCCGTTCGCATCGTAACAAGGGAAATAGGTTACGCCATTCCGTGTCACAGAGAGTAATCCGCCGATGCCACCAGCGCCTTGGAGCGTACCGCTCAGGTCAAGTCCCCAGACATAACGGTTGCTGATTATTTGCGATCCATTATTGGCAAACTCGGAGACAAGATTCCAGCCATCACAAATAAACTTGTTTGTCACACCGTTAACGATTTTCTGATAACGGCGCGACATGTAGTCATAGGAATAACGCGCATCCGTGTTTCCGCTGGCGGCGCCGATCATCCGATTTTCACTATCCCAGGAATATGCAAATGCTCCGTCGTTCGTGAGGTTGCCGTCGGAATCATAAGTGAGTGTCCGCACCCCGCCATTCGTGATTTGCGTATATTGATTCAACGCATTTGCCGTGAAGTTGTGCGTCACGGAATTGCTGGAGGCGCTCACGCGGTTTCCTATCGGATCCAACACCCAAGCAAACGAATTGGCCCCCATCAGCGCGGTTGTGAGTTCCGATCGCAAATTATACCCGAAAACGTTGGTCGAAACCGCGCTTCCTGCGTCAATTCGCAGAGTTCTCCGCCCCACTGCATCGTTCGCATAATCGAACTTCGAAATCAGGATTGAATCAACTCCATTACTTACGCCCGTCAGCAGATTGCGATTTGACTCATAATTGCGGGACACCGTAACGCCACTGCCAACCGCCGTCCAGCCGGAAAGCAATTCCGAGTTGGGAAGGAAGGAATAATTCCAGGAATTTGAAAGGCCGCCAACCATGGATGACAGATTTGAAAATCTCCCCAAAGAGTCAAAGGAATTGGAAACGGAATATGGCGCGGATCCAAGATCTGCCCCCACATGAAAACCTGAACTCCTTCCCAGCGAATCGTAGGTCCTGGTCAGTTGCCCCGTCACGTTGGTTTCTGCCGCCAACTGTAGGGCGTCATTGTACGTGAAGGCGCGGGCGCCCTGGCCATCGGTGATGGTGGTTTGGCGCCCGAGGCGGTCGAAGGTGAAACCAACTGCGGGGGTATTGTCACTGTAGCTGATGTTGGTTAGTTGGTTCAGAAAATCATAATGGTAGTCTGTGGTAACGCCACGCGCCCAAGTGCGGCGAGAGAGTTTGCCGTCGGTTCTGTACGCATAGGATGGGCCGCAATTATCGCTATATAGTTTATTAGTTAGCAATCCTGTAGCGAGATCGTACGCCCAGGTCGTGCGGTCAAAGGATGAAGTATGAGTGATGAATGATGAGTAATTCGAGATGACTAGTGAAGAGTCGCGCAGGGTATACATGACCACCATGCGCCCGAATTCATCATATTCATAGGCTACAGGGTAGGCGGCGCCCCAGGTGGCGACATGTTGGCCCTGGGCATTGTAGGCCTTGTACACGGTGCCAGTAACCGCATCAGTCACGGAAATCTGGAGACCGGTGGCAGGAGAATAGGTGTAACTGGTGCGGTTTG
>JBAXDB010000299.1:0-1574 GCA_037141135.1 bacterium
CCCTCAAGGGGAGAGGGAATAGGACAAGAGGGGAAAAAGACAAAAAAAGAAAAGGAAAAATAGATCATGAAAAAGACAATTTTAGGAATGATTGCAGGTGTTCTTTGTGTGGGTTCAGCAACCCTTGCTCCAGCAACACCCTCGACACAAATCTGGATTCCCTCAACGGATATTCAGCCTTTCAACGTCTGGCACCTGGGGCTGGATAATTATACACGGGCCTCGGCTACGAGTCACTTTGTGGAAGGGCAACGTGACCCGAACATCTACGATGCCGGGATTACAGTGGGTGTGCTCCCTTTTGACGCCGTAAAGGCGGAAGTGGGCGCAGATTACCTGGTGAATGGAACGGCCTATGACAACGACCCGTTCTACTTCAATGCCAAGGTTGGTGTGCCGGAAGGAACGCTCTATACGAATTCTGCCGGCTTGAACTCGCCCGCCCTCGCAGTAGGTGGATTCGGCTTCGGCACGAATTCCAAGAAGAGCAGCGCGACCCGCACCGACCAGAATATCGTGTACGGCGAAGTGGGACAAACCATTCCTGCCTTCGGCGCCATTCCTTCCCTGGGCCGGTTCTCGGTCGGTTACTATTCAGGGAACAAGGATGTGCTGCGGGGAACAGATGGCGAAGCCGCCAATGATGGCATCCTCGCCTCCTGGGATCGCACCATGAGCGAGATCTCCGACAAACTGTGGGTCGCGGTGGACTACATGGGTGGCGGCAACTTCAACAGCGGCGTCAGCTTCGGTGCAGCCTGGGCCTTCTCCAAGAACGTATCCGTGATCTTCGGTTACGACATGTGGGACAAGCCCTCGCTTGCGGGTGCTAACACGCTCACCGCCCAGTTGGACATCAACTTCCCGTAACCCGATATAACCCCTCCCCGCCTGCCCTGAGCTATGCCGAAGGGGCGAGGCGGGGTGGGTTCTTCGTGTTGTTTTGGTTAATGCCCGCAAGGACGGTGCCTACTACCTGGTGAAAGGGAACGGGCCATGGTATGGAGCCTGGAAAGACCTCCCCGCAGAAGTGACCGTCGTGAGTTGGCAAATGGGCCCCCGGACCCGGCGTCAATCGCTGGAGCATTTTGCCAACCTTGGCCACAAACAGATACTTGCCGGATTTTACGATGGCGACCCGAAAATGATCACCGCCTGGCTGAAGGACGCCAAAGACATCAAAGGCGTAGAAGGTGTGATGTACACCATCTGGCAGAGCAATTTCAAACGCACCAAGGAATTCCTTGATGGCGCAAAGCCTTTGCAACCACAGTAAAGACCTGCCCCCCGTGACCTTGCGTCACGGGAGCGGGAGATTAGGCGGGGAAAGCGCTCTTTCCCCTCCAATCTCTCACTCCTGCCGGACAAGCCGGCAGGGGGCGCGTCCATAACTACCATTGCTGGAAATCTATCGCGCGGCATTTGCGTGGGCTGATGGATAATGGTATAATTTTTATAATAAGGGACGGAGTGTGATATAAATTCAATAATTCGGATAGCCCCTCTACAATCACCTTGAAGAGACGGGGTTCCAACCAAACAAGAATAGGCGGGTGATGAAGACTCTTAAAGCC
>JBAXDB010000300.1:0-1559 GCA_037141135.1 bacterium
GGGCACCTTACCACACCGCCCCAAACCTGTCAAGCCCCCTTTGAGCGTATCACTTAGTATCTAAAAGATGCTCTGTGATGCTAAGTGCTGCACTGTGCAACACCCCGACACAGAAGAGGCTCTGGATTGATCCGGTTCGGGGGGATCTCTGGGAGCGGAGGGAACCCCTATGGATTTAGACTTTTACGCTAGCGCGTCGCGGCCTCTATTCGCTCACGGCGGCGACTGTCAAACTAGCGGCGGCGGTGTGATCCGGCCCGGCCTGTTCCTGTTCCCATACGTCCCAAATTGCCTCATGACAGTAGAACGCCCATTTCTTTCCGAGCAATTCTGACAGCCCATCGTATGACTCGACACCGATCCGACGCGCGAAACATCCGACCGCGTTTCTCCATTCTTCCCCGTGTTCGATCCATGCAAAATTAGGGTTTGCCACCCGCCAACCCCCCCTAGAAAAGCCGACTCTCCGTGTGTGTGCTGGTCTCTCCTTCTGGTCTGCGAGCTTCTCCCATTGTTCCCGCTTCACGCCCTTGCAGATGTATTTTCCGCAGTACCTAGCAGCAGCTTCCCACTTATCGCTTTTGACGGGCATTATCTCCGGCCTGCCGAGCTTATAGCCTTTCATGGATTCGCGCATTCTGGCCCACATCCCCCGAAGCGCAGGGGGAGCCGTCCTGTAATCCCCCCGATTGAAGGCCTCAAAGTCGCACCCTGTGCGGATGTCCTGCCCGGTGTCAAGCAGCAGGTGCCAATGGATTGCACCCCTCTTCTGTGGTTCGATCACCCTGCACCAATCGCAGCCCTCCCCGAAGACATACGACAAGCCGCCCTTGCCACACGTCCAACCCCTGAACCGTTTACGCGCCTCTTTCCATCCTTCCATTGTCCAATATGACAGGTTTTGCGGTGTTGTAATGGTCACAAATGCGCACCGATCCACGCCCCGAGACAGCAGAGCAGAAGCGTTTAAAAAGAGGCTTTCCCCCGCTTTCCTGTCCGATGAAAGAAAGGGGTTTTCGTTGCTCCTTTTACGTCCAAAAGACCCCTTTTTCTTCCCCTTCCCATTGACGTTATTCACATATAGACAAGGAAGGGCGGCGACGCCGCCCACCCAAGCCCCCTTGAAGTGAACCGGGGTCGTGTGTGGGGGGTTCGCCGCATTGCCACCTAACAGCCCAGTAAAGCGCTTTACTGACAAGGGGGGGCTATGGTATGCTTCTCCCACGAGTTCAAAGCATTCTGGCCCCTCTCCCTGCGTCAACAGGTGGGGGGCTTTTCTTTTACCTAGCATCCTTTCCCCCGATCCCAGGTAAATCAGGCTGGACGCCACGAGCAGCCGCTTGTTTCGCTTCCCTATTCTTTCGCCGCCGTGTTTCCCAAGCTTTGTATTGCGCTTCGGATGCGGCCGGCCCGGGTTTTGTCCCGCCCATCTTCCCCCACGCTACGAACATAGCCATTGCTGCGGGTGGAAGCTTTCTAACAGAGGTTTTTGATGTATTCATGCGGGCACCTTACCACACCGCCCCAAACCTGTCAAGCCCCCTTTGAGCGTATCACTT
>JBAXDB010000301.1:0-1545 GCA_037141135.1 bacterium
TCCCTCAAGAACTTCGCCATCCACCGGGATCTTTCCGCCGGGGCGGACGCGAATGGTGTCGCCGGGGTGAACGTCACTCAGGGGGATTTCCCGTTCTTCCCCCTCCTTCACCACAAAGGCGGTGGTTGGGGCAAGTTTGAGTAGTTCGCGGATTGCGGTCCCGGTTTTCCGGCGTGCGCCCAATTCCATCACCTGTCCAAAAAGGACCAGGATGATGATGGTCGCAGCGGATTCAAAATAGACGGGGATGACGCCATGGTGCTGGAATGAATCGGGGAACATTCCGGGGAAAAGTGTCGCGAGCAGGCTGTAGGAAAAGGCGGCGCCGGTGCCCAGTCCGATGAGCGTGAACATATTGAACTGGAGGGTTCGCAGTGACAGCCAGGCGCGTTCGAAAAAAGGGCGGCCACACCAGATCACCACCGGGAGTGCCAGCAGCATTTCCACCCAGCGGGAGAGAAGGGGGGGTAGCCATGAATGCAGGGTGGGGATGAGCATGGGGCTCATTGAAATGATAAAAAGAGGAAGCCCAAAACAGATGCCCCATTTAAGTCGGCGCGACATATCATCCAACTCAGAGGTGTCCTCCTCGGAGGTGAGCCCACTGCTTTCGAGTGCCATACCACATTTAGGGCAGGTTGCAGGGACGTTACTTTCCACGCCTTCGCACATGGGGCAGAAATAGGCGGCGGTATGAGGCTTGGCCGGTGAGGGTGGCAATGGTGGAAGCCCGAGGAATTTCCGGCGACAGGAATCATGGCAGAAATACCACGTCTTTCCGTCTTTCTCGCCGGAAAGGGCTGTCTCCTCATCAACCGTCATTCCGCAAATGGGATCGGTGGGCATGAACGACTAGAACTGTACCTTCGGCGCTTCCCGTTCGGCGGGTGCCTGAATTTCAAACAACTGGGCGGCAGTAAAACCGAAGTTGTTGGCGATCAGGACATTCGGGAAGGTTTCACGGGCGTTATTATACATCATGACGGCATCATTATAGGCCTGACGCGCGAAAGAGACTTTGTTTTCGGTGGAGGTCAGTTCTTCCATCAACTGCTGCATCGTCTGATTTGCCTTCAGGTCCGGGTAGGCTTCAGCGACGGCCATCAGGCGGCTCATCACGCCGGCCATCTGGCCTTCGGCCTGCAGCAAGCCCTGCATGGCGGCGGCATCGGCCGGGTTGGCGGCGGCTTTCTGGCTGGCCGCGTAGGCCTGATTCCTGGCGGCGATTACGGCTTCCAGGGTACCGCGTTCG
Organism: bacterium; assembly: GCA_037141135.1. Lineage (GTDB taxonomy): Bacteria > Verrucomicrobiota > Kiritimatiellia > CAIKKV01 > CAITUY01 > JAABPW01. Next base: position 1,253 of record JBAXDB010000301.1, read on the forward strand.
TGCTTGAGATACCCTTTCGCGGTTTCGACCAGGTTTGGAATCAGGTCATACCGTCGCTTCAATTGGACGTCGATTTGCGCGAACGAATTTTTGAAAAGATTGCGGAGTGACACCAGCCGGTTGTAAATGCTGATAACCATCACGACAACAACGGCCACAATAGCCAGAAGAACCAATAAAGCTTTGCTCATAATGATATTCCTTTTGCTTAATGATCAGGTTGATTTCAACGGATCTGTTTATATCCGGTAAAGTGGGGGGCCGCAACGATTTTCGATACTGTTGCCTTGCGG
>JBAXDB010000302.1:0-1532 GCA_037141135.1 bacterium
CTCCAGCGCAAGCTGGACAAGCGGGAACTCTCCGACGCCGATTGCGAGCAACTCAAGGCCCTGATCGACTTGCTCCGTTTTCTGGGCACGCACTATCAAGCGGCGAAAATCTCCATGCAGCGGGTGCTGAAGATGATTTTCGGGTCCCGCACCGAGAAGACGGACAAGGTGTTGAAGCGTAATCCCAAACAGGAGTCAACTCCTGTCGGGGAAAAGTCCAAACGCAAAGGGCATGGGCGGCTGGGCGCAGATCGCTATCCCGGCGCAGAGAGAGTTCATATTGCGCATGAACTCTTGCGGCCCGGTCAGCCCTGTCCCGATTGCCGGAAAGGTCTTCTTCGGGATACCAAGCGGCCTTCTGTCGTGCTGCGGTTTTGCGCGCAACCCGTGATCAAGGCGACGGCCTATGTGCTGGAACAACTCCGGTGTGCCTTGTGTGGCAAAACGTTCACCGCCTCCCCGCCTGCGGAAGCAGGTCTTGAAAAATACGCCCCCAATGTGGGGCCGATGCTGGCCGTACTCCGCTATGGTTTCGGAATGCCGCTGAACCGGATCAAGGATCTCCAGGACATGTTCGGGGTTCCCTTGCCGCTGGGCACTCAATGGGAACAGATCAAAGCCGGTTATGACGAAATAGGGCCGGTGATCGGGCCGGAATGGGTGAAACAAGCCGCAGCGGGAAGCGTGCTTCACAATGACGACACCAACGGACGGGTTTTGGATCTGGAAAAGGAGATCCGGGCTCGCCAGGCAGAGGCCCAGCCCGGAGAGAAACTACGCACCGGCGTCTTCACCACCGGAGTGGTCTCTATCACCGACGCCGGCAAGATCGCCCTGTACACCACCGGCCCGCAACATGCCGGGGAAAACCTTCAGGATATTCTCGACCATCGTCCCTCTCACCTGGAGGCCCCCATCCAGATGTGTGACGGGCTCAGTCGCAATGAACCCCAAAGCGAAACCATCAAGGCCAACTGCAACATCCATGGCCGACGTGAGTTCGTTGACATTGCCGACCACTTCCCCCCGGAATGCGAACAGGTGCTGGAAACCCTTAAGCTCGTCTACAAGAACGAGACCGACACGATCAAACAAAAGATGTCGCCAGACCAGAGGCTCCTACATCATCAGCAAACCAGTGCTGAGCCCATGGAAAACATGAAGCTTTGGATGGAACAAAAACTCAGCGGCAACCAGGTCGAACCCAACAGCGGACTGGGCTCAGCCTTCCATTACGTTCTCAAGCGGTGGGATAAGTTAACGCTGTTCCTGCACAAGGCGGGGGCTCCACTCGACAACAATATCTGTGAGCGAATCTTGAAAACCTCGATCCGACACCGCGACAACTCCCTGTTCTATAAAACGATGAATGGCGCAAAAGTCGGCGACTTCTTCATGAGCGTCATTCAAACCTGTCGCCTGTGCGGGAAGGATCCATTCGACTATCTTACAACCCTGAGGCGATTCGCCCAGCAACTCCGGGAACATCCATCAGCCTGGATGCCCTGGAATTATCAGGCAACCGCCGCCGG
>JBAXDB010000303.1:0-1526 GCA_037141135.1 bacterium
GGCGCTCCTGAACATTTAGTGGGTGGCCGCGAAGGTGTTTTCGATATCTAGATCGCCCGCGATCCAGTATGCTATAGCTTGATAGTTGCGGAATGTTCTGTAGCCACGGGCTCTGCGGCGGGCTAGTTGAAGCAATCCGTTGACGGCTTCAATTGCCGCCGAAGTCGTGTAGTTCTTGAAATAGCCAAGGATGCCATCGAGATGTCTTTTCAAGGTGTGGCCGAGATTGATGAATGGCTTCATCCGTGACCGGACACACCATGAGATGACTGCCTTCAGGTGGTTTGTGGCATCCTCCCGCAGTTGATAGTTCCACATGTCGGCGAGGAACTCCCTGATGGACAGAGCCCGTGCGATCCTGCTATGCTCCTTGCAGATTTGCTCGCGAAGTTGGCGCTGTTCTTCCTTGAGGTTTCCAGGATTGCCGCGCAACGCCCACATTGCCCCGCGTGGCAGGCTCCCTTGCTCTCTCACGACCTCCTTGCGGATCTCCTCGATCGCCTGGCCACAGATTTTCATGACGTGAAACCGGTCAAAACAAAGTTGGGCATTTGGAAAATGCTCGCCGGCCCCGGCAATGAACGCGCGGGACATATCCATGGCGATTTCATTGATTTGGGTCGTGGGAACTCCCCGGCGCTCCAATTCAGTGACGAATTGTGAGAAGGTCTGCTGGTCCTTGCCCGGCGTGAAGAATAGCAGCCTGGCGGATTTGGCCGCACCACGGCCCCCTGCGGTCTCTTTGCCTTCTATTTGCAGGAAAACCGTGCCGTATCTATGCCCCTTGCGGGTGGATGTCTCGTCCACGCCCAATCGCTCCAAGCTGCTCCAATCGGTTTGCTTCCATGCCTCATCGACACGGCTTCGGATTAGGTGCCAGATGCGATCTTCGCTGATTGAGGTCTGTCGCGAAATCTCGGCCACAGGCAGCACTTTGGCCATCGTTAACAGAAATGCTTCCATCAGCAGGGTGAATCCGCCATTCGGCCTGGCCCATGGCACCTCGACGTTCTTAACCGACCCTGACGGGGTCTTGATGCGTGGAACCCTCGCGTTGATCGTAGTGCGGTGCTCGAAGAAATTCAGGTGCTGCCAGCTGCGCTGGACAGTGTCGTGAACCGGACAAAGCTCCCCGGTTTCAGGGTCGGCGAAACGGGCGCCCCGTTCGAAATCGATCCCGAGGACCAGAGACTTGCCGACGGGATCGAAGTTGCTTGAAACGACATTCCATGGTGAGCCCAAGCCCAGCGCCTGTGTGAAGAGATGTTCAATCGACATGGCCGGGAGCCTTTGCCATTGCGGCTCTTCCATCCAGATAAAAGCCGCTTCATCCGCAACACCAAGCCCGGAAAGTTGCCCACAAGAACCCGCCGCTCCGACGAGCTCGGGACAGCGGCCCATTCTCGCGGCGGAACCTTGTGGACAACTTTCCTCCAAGATGAAATGCTCCCGTATCGAACAGCCAGAAATCATTTATAAATTGTCCATGTTAGAGCCATTTACCCACTCAAAGCTCGATTGTGCCA
>JBAXDB010000304.1:0-1517 GCA_037141135.1 bacterium
TGCTTGCGCATATTGGCTTTCGCCTTTTCCTCATCCCATGTGAATTTAATCTCATTCATATTGATAGCGTATTGCTTATAGCATTATGATTCAAGAATTGTTTATTGCTGAACGTCGAGGCTAACCGGACGGTCCCCCTCTGTTTCGCGGGGTAACGGTCCGCCTCTTTCTTTGCTTGACCTCGAAATAGCACATCCCGTTATAAGGAGCATTAACAGCGATTGGGGCGCCCACAGTCTCTACTGCTCCTTTACCGGCCAATAAGGCGACCTGCCTTATTCTCGTTATATCTATCTCGTTATAGTCTCGTTCCAAATCGGGATCATAAATCCCGTCTATCTCGTTACCCTGATGGACCTAAATCGGAGTTGTGATCGGCGTGGACGGTTCTTACCCTGCACCGATGCAGGTGTTTTTCACGACAGAAAAGGAGATTGGTTTGTTTCTGTCCAGGCTGGCCGGGTTATGTTGCCCTGTTTGCGGGGCGACTGGGACTCTGGTGCGGCACGGGTATATTCGCTGGAAGAAGGGACGGAAGGAAAACAGCGTCCGGGCTTGGCGCGTCCGTTGCAAGGGCAACACACGCCGCCAGGGCTGCGGTCATGCTCCCAGTGTCCGGCTTGGGAACACGTTGCCACGCCGGTATTTCAGTGCTGATGAACTTTGGGCCTTCATTCGGAAACTGCTCGACGCCCGGTCCATCAAGAACGCCTGGGAGGCGATCACCTTGCGCAAGGGCTTTCCCACCTCATTGAGCAACACCTACAAGCTCGTGCGGCGACTGACCCTGTGTCAGACGGTCCTGCGCACTCAACTCAACATCAGAGGACCGCCTCCAAAAATGAAAGCCGGGGTGCCCCTCCTTCATGTGTTGGCGCACGTGAAAGAGGTTTTCGGCGGTTCATCACCCATCGCTACCTACCAGTTGTCCTTTCAACGGGATTTTCTGGCAGTCACCTGAAGCACACCCGGCATTGCCAAAATACCACAGTGCCATCCGGCCCGCCAAGCCTGTCGGAAGCCCGGCAACACGCAATTCCACTGCGTCTCCTCCCGAAGGGGCTTGTACTGTCCCGTCCATCAACGCAAGGAGGTCCGATGAAGCGAATAAACGTGTATCTGAAGTTACGTGTCCTGGGCGCCATTGATTCGAGGGCAGACAACAGCATCAAGAGCCGCATCCGGGAGGTCAGCAAACGGACCTTCCGCGAGGCGGAAGGGAGGCCTCGTGTCTTCACTTGGCGCACCATCCCAACCTGGCTGTCCATTTACAGGCAGCGCGACGTTCAAGCGCTGGTCACCAGACCCCGGACTGACAAGGGCAAGCGGGAGGCAAGCGATGCAACAGTACAGGACTGATTACACGATCACCAAGCAGCCCGTGGATCCACAGCGCGTGCGAACGATGCCGGCGCAGTTCGGTGCCGTGGATCGACGGCTGGTTTACCAGAAACACATCCGCCGCATGAGCGCAGAGCAGATCGCGCTATATGTCTTCCTGCAATGCGTCAGCGATG
>JBAXDB010000305.1:0-1514 GCA_037141135.1 bacterium
CCCGTCACTCAAGCCGGTCCTCGCAAAGATGAATGCACTTCCATGAAAATGCGGGGGAGATCGGGGACGGTCCTATGTTGGCGACAAGAAGCGTCGGCACGACGCTATTATATTTGTATACAATAGTTATTATACACTAAACTCAGCCTGTTGTTTGAAACAGGATCGGTATTTTATACAAGAAAACAAGGAGCTTGATTCATATGGCTAAGATCGTATTCATCGGCGCCGGCAGCATTGGATTCACACGCGGGTTGGTCAGAGATGTATTCACCTTTCCTTTGCTTAAGGAGAACCTGACCATCGGATTGGTTGACACGGACCCGGAACGCCTTGCCTTTGCCAAACGCTCCGTCGACAAGATCATCACCCAGGGCGGATATAAAGCCCGGATTGAGGCCTCCCTGAACCGGAGGGAAGTATTGAAAGGCGCTGATGCCGTCATGGTCACCATTCTCTCCGGCGATGTGTCGGTCTGGCAGCACGACATCCTGATCCCGAAGAAATACGGGGTTGATATCAATGTGGGAGACACCCGCGGACCGTCCGGCATATTCCGCGCCCTGCGCACCATCCCCGAGATGCTTGCCATCTGCCGGGATATCGAAAAGCTCGCACCCAACGCGATCCTGCTCAACTACACCAATCCAATGGCCATGCTGTGCAGCGCCATGCAGCAGAAGAGCGGCCTCAAAATAACCGGCCTCTGCCACAGCGTCCAGGGCACCGCCGATATGCTGGCTAAATGGGCCGGGGTTCCGGAAGGCGAGATGGACTACCTGTGCGCCGGAATCAATCACCTCGCCTGGTATCTCAAACTCGAGCATAAGGGCCGCGACCTGTATCCGAAACTGAAGAAGATGGTGGCAACTGACAAGAAGGTCTACAATGCAGAGCAGGTCCGCAACGAAATGTTCCTGGCCCTCGGCAGTTACGTCACCGAATCGAGCGGCCACAATTCCGAGTACAACTGGTGGTTCCGCAAGCGTCCGGCGTTGATCAAGAAATATTGCACCACCGGCACGAACTGGAATCCCGGGCATCACGCCTATATCCTCAAGGAATACCTTGCCCGGAAGAACTCATGGAAGAAGGATGCTGAGAAATGGTTCGCTGAACCGACAATCTCTCTGGCGCGCGGCCATGAATATGCCGCCCCGATCACCAACGCCTATCTTGGCGGTGAGCTCTACAAGTTCAACGGCAATGTGCCGAACACGGGACTGGTAACAAATCTCCCGGCCGGTTGCTGCGTCGAAGTGCCGGTATTGGCCAGCCGCCGGGGCTTTGAGCCCATTTTTGCAGGCGCGCTCCCGCTCCCTGTCGCCGCGATCACCTCCCTCAGCGCCACCGTTGAGATGATGGCGGTCGAAGGAGCGCTGACAGGCAACGCCGAACTGGTCTTCCAGGCCATCGCGAACGACCCACTCACGGCCTCGGTCCTATCTCTGGCCGAGATCCGGAAAATGGTCGTCGAGATGTTCAAGAAGAACCGGGAATACCTCCCTCACTTC
>JBAXDB010000306.1:0-1497 GCA_037141135.1 bacterium
CCGGAACCAAAATCCGAATTTCTAACATGTGCGCCACGGGCGCATCCGCCTGAGGAGGAGATATACAGGATGCACAGGATAAGTTGAATTAAAACAACTCAGTCTTTTCCCATCCTGTCTATCCTGTACATCCATGTAAAATCTCTTATTTCACTTCAAAGGATGTTTCTGAAAATATTTGTGAGCGTACCGTGCCGACTTTATAGGCAATAACCCGCACTGTGTGGCGACCATGAGTTGTGGGGGCGGGGTCGAGTGTGGCGCTAGGGGATTTGCCGAGTGGCTGAAGGGTTTTGCCGTCAAGCAGGAACATGAACCGGTTGAAAACCTCGCCATCGCGGGCGGAAATTTCCGCGGTGATGACAGTTTTTTTATCAAGCTTCCCCTCTTTTAGTCCCTGGATGGACACGTTTGAACGCGGGGCCCAGGGACTTGCGAGTGGTTCGCCGATGAGCAGAATTTGCAAGGGGCAGCGGATGGACTGGATGAGACTTTCAAGAATCGTGCAGCCTGCCGCCTGAAGAGAGAAGACCCGCGCATGGGGGAACTTCATCCAGATTGAGAGAGGTTCCGTTACTGTGCCAGCCGAGGCGGTAGCACCGGCCCGGATCCATTCGGTGATTTTTGTCTGCCCGTTATTGTCAAAGGCAGCCCCGAAACTGGTAAGGTGCTCCGCGATGGCCCCCGGGCGGAACAGGAACTTGTGCCTTGCAATTTCCGGAAGGTCTGCAGCCCCTGCCATGAGACCGCACAATTTCGTGGGTTCGCCTTTAGTTGATGGGGGCGTAGGGGCGATGATGACGGCGATCTCTTGTGCTTCCAATTCGTTTTTTGCGAGCTCAAATTCCCATGCCCGGGCAAGGGTGCGGATATCGCTGTTTGTTAAAATCAGGACGGTTCCGCCCGGTCTTGTCTGATCGGACTGCACGCCGTTTTTGAGGCAGGCCATGATTTCCTCTGGGGTATTGCCATTGGGCCCCATGTAACCAAGCATCATGCTGGGGACGGGCATATCCTGACCAAGCCACGCGCTTTGAACATCCAGGGATTGGGCTGGGAATCCGGAGATGCGCGGAGTTTCCGGTCCGGCAAAAATAGGGGAGGCATAGCTGCCGCGTTCAACCTGTTCTTTATCTGGCATCTTACCTTTGAGGAAAGTAAGTCCCTGAAGTGAGAGGGCGGGGGTGGCGGTGATGCGGATCGGGAAGTCGACGGAATAGACCCAGGCAAGAATGTGATCACTCAGACCGCGGTCGAGCAGGGCTTGACGTGCAGGGTTCCATATTTTTGCAGTGAAGTCAGCCGGCGTCATCTCGCATGCCGGGCTGGCCGGCAGGTCGAGTGCCACGAGATTCACCTCGGGGATATGGCGCAAGGCGGCATAATCCCTGGCTAGCGCCAGGGAGCGAGGGGAGTTCCGGTTTGCCAGTAGCAGAACCTCATGAGGCCCGAGGGCGAAGGTGTCAGAAGACAGTAGGCAGTAGACAGTGAGCAGTA
>JBAXDB010000307.1:0-1491 GCA_037141135.1 bacterium
TTCAACCGCAGAGCGGCGCGAGCTAAGGCTCACGAGCCGCCGCTCTGCTCGTTTTAGCTCGCTGCTTGGTGCCGGGGATTTGCCGGGGCCAGCGTTGGCTTGGCCCAGGGAGCGAGGATAGACCAGGTGCATTGCCACTGCTTGGGAAAGAAAAAGCGGTTGGCCGTTGCTAACCGATTCATGATTGAATGTGGTGTGAAAAGCAAACAGCCAACCACTCAAATGGAGGTTAAGACGCTCCTGAACCGGATACAACATTTTGTGGGATTTGTTTACCACAGCATCCGCCTTCGGGGATCGGGCAGTTCGCTGCGAGTGGAGGTGAAGATCCAACCCCATCGTGGAATTCGGGGAAAATGTTCCATCTGCCAGGAACCTTGTCCGGGCTATGACCAACTGGAAGAGCGGCGCTGGCTATTTGTGCCGATGTGGGGAGTGGTGACCTACTATTTCTACACACCGCGACGAGTAGAATGCCCGGAGCACGGCGTGGGGGTTGAGCACATTCCCTGGAGCCAAGGCAAGCGACCTGTGACCACGGCCATGATGGGGTTTTTGGCCCGTTGGGCGCGCCGGATGTCGTGGCGGGAAACGGCCCGAACGTTCCATACCAGTTGGGAGTCCGTTTATCATTCGGTGGAATGGTTCGTGGAGTGGGGTTTGGCCCATCGCCAGCTTGAGGCGGTGCATTCCATTGGCATTGACGAGATTCACTGGGGTCAGGGCAAACGAGCCGACAAGTTTCTGACGGTGATCTATCAGATCGATCAACATTGCCGGCGGTTATTGTGGGTGGGACGGCGACGGACCAAGGCGACGCTGTTGCGCGGCTTGAAGTCGCTGGGTTCTGAGGTGGTGGGTGGTCTGCGTTACGTGTGCAGCGACATGTGGCAGCCCTATTTGTCGGTGATCGCCAAGCAGGCAGGGCATGCCTTGCATATCCTCGATCGGTTTCACATTGTGCAGCATTTAAATCAGGCCGTAGATGAAGTGCGCCGGGCCGAGAGCACTCGGTTGCGAGGTAGCCCCATCGCCGCCAAGCTCAAGAAGATGCGTTGGAAGTTGCTTCGCCGGGGCAGCCGAGTTCGTGGCCAGGCCCGTATCCGGCTTTACGGCCTTTTGGAGAGCAAGATGGCCACGGGACGAGCGTGGGATCTCAAGGAATGCTTTCACTATTTCTGGCACTACAAATCGAGTCTTTGGGCCGGAGCGTTCCTGGACTATTGGACAAGGCGCGTCATGCGCAGCCGACTCGAACCCATGAAGAAGGTGGCGCGCATGCTGCGTCGTCACGAGACCCTTTTGCTGAATTGGTTTAAGGCCAAAGGTGAGGTTTCCAGTGGAGTGGTCGAAGGCCTCAACAATAAAATTCGAGTGGTGACCAGACGTTCTTACGGATTCCGCACCTACAAAGCTATGGAAATAGCCTTATATCATAACCTCGGAAGGCTTCCAGAACCAGAAGATGCCCACGGTTTCTGCTAGGGAAGC
>JBAXDB010000308.1:0-1477 GCA_037141135.1 bacterium
CGGTTTTGAGGGTGGCGCCAAAGAGTTGCAGCAAGTTGTGGGCGAGGCAGATGGCGATGGCCTGCACGGCTTTGGCGGTTTCACTCTTGGCCCAGGCTTTGCGTTCGTCGAGTTTTTGCTCTTGTTGGTCGAAGGCCTTCTCGATGCGCCAGCGCAAGCGGAAGCATTCACTGAGCACGCCGGGCGCAAGGGTCATTTCATTCGTGAGGATGACATGGATTTCGTCGCTGTCGGGAGACTTGGCGGTGATCCTGCGCCAGACACCGGGGTAGTTGCTGAAGTGAATCATTTCGTCGCTGAGGACAAGAATATTGGCGGGGTTGCTGGGATCGAACGTGCGGGGGATGGCCGTCATCGGGGCGAGGTTGTCTTTCCAACGGGTGAGGATGTAGGTGCTTTTGCTTTGCTTGAGGTTGTAGGCGTATTGGAAGTCGATGATGGCGCTGTCATAAACGAAGAGGGTGTGCCGGCCCTTGGTGGCACCACAACGGAGGTCTTCCGGAGCTTGGCGTTTGAGGGTGGTGATTTCATGTTCGGTGCCTCTGGCGGTGGGTTTGACAAGGGCGAGCAATTCGGCCCAACCGGTGCGCTCGTCGAGTTTGTAGATGGCGTTGATAGGAGTGTATTGGTCCTTTTCATTGCGGAGGTCGTGGGTGGCATGGGCGATTTTGTGGCCGTCGGCGGCCCAGACCTCCCAGCCTGTGAGTTCGGGAAAGACGGCAAGCGCATCATCCTTGGCGCGCAGCAGCGGCAGTTGGTGGATGCGCAGGTGACGGGCGAGGTCGCGCATCATGGCAAGGCGACGCTTGCTGGAAAGGGATGCGAAATAGTTGCTGCGGGTGAGTTCGGGAATCTGGGGAATGGCGTGGCCTTGGAGGAAGGCGCGTCCGGTTTTGGAATCCTGAAGGGTGCGCATGACGCAGAGCAGGGCGAAGGCGAGGTCGTCAAAGCGGATGCATTTGCGGGTGAAGCCTGCCGTTTCGACGATGGCCCGCAGAGGTGCGAAAAAGGCGTCGGTGAGAAGCCTGTCAACCACAGCCGGGGGTGGTGGAGCGGTTGTTCTGTTAGACTGGATGACGGGGTTTGGATGATCACTTCCAGAGATGTTTGACATGGCTGGACCATACGCTTAACTCATTGTGGAATAAAGGTTTATCCATCATGATAGAGAAGAAACACCGGCTGTTTTGTGAGACCTTGCAGATGCGCGTGCATGGCCGTTGAGAGGGGCTTTGCGCTAGGAACAATTCACTCCACTCGTGGCCTTGCGAGGGCTTGGCGGGGACGTGGGGGGTGTTTGAAGGACGTCCTGGAGGGCGCGGGCCGCCATTTTTCCGTTAGAAGATGATGGGCATCTCGGAGATGATTGTGGTTGTGCGGAACCATGGGTTTGCCGGTCGGCATGCAAGTCACCGGGGACGAGGGTTTGCCGTAGCAGCGCCAACGGCAATCTCTCTGGAATACACCTTGCGGATAG
>JBAXDB010000309.1:0-1459 GCA_037141135.1 bacterium
GTAGGAAGGTCCGATTTGACCTCAACGAGGTTGAAGCATTTGCCGCGAGTGGTCTGCCTGATGTTCGTTGATATCTGCCTGGAGCGGGGGGCCCGCGAACCGCTTCAACTCACGCTCTGGTGTTTTACCCGAAGAACCTTCGAAGGGCGTGTAAAGTTGTTTCTGTAAATTGAGTTGAGCTTGAAAAGGCGGGTCAAACCGGTCTCTTATGTGAAGTGTCCAGACAAAACATAAGGAGAAGCCGAGATGACCCACGACGAGAAGAGTAGCGCAATGACCGAATTAATGGAACTTCTTACTGAACAGGGATTCGAGGGGATGCCCGCCGCCATGCGAATCCTGTTCAATGAAGCTATGAAAGCAGAGCGGACGAGAGCCTTGGGAGCCGGGCCATACGAGCGGGTTCCAGAACGCAAGGGATACGCTAACGGGTTCAAACCCAAGACGATAGCAACCAGAATGGGGTCGGTCCTCTTGGATGTTCCGCAGGCTAGGAATATGGAATTTTACCCCTCCAGTCTGGAGCGGGGCATTCGCTCGGAGCGGGCCTTGAACCTGAGCATGGCGGAAATGTATGTGCAAGGGGTGTCCACACGCAAAGTCAGCCGGATCATGGAGACGTTATGCGGATTTGAGGTCAGCAGCACACAGGTGTCACAGGCCACCCAGAAGCTCGATGTTGAGCTTCAGTCCTGGCGGGAGAGACCACTGGGGAATATGCAGTATCTGGTTGTCGATGCCCGTTATGAGAAGATCCGTCATGGTGGTTCCGTTATCTCCTGTGCGGTCTTGGTCGCCGTGGGGATCGATCCGGAGGGGAAACGATCCATTCTTGGCATCAGCGTTAGTCTGTCCGAGGCGGAGGTGCATTGGCGTGACTTCCTGGGGAGCCTCCAGGCCCGTGGCCTGCACGGGGTTCAGTGTATTGTCAGTGATGACCACGCCGGTCTCAAGGCGGCCCGGCAAGCCCGTTTCCCTGGCATCCCATGGCAGCGTTGCCAGTTCCATCTAATGCAAAATGCGATGCATTACGTCCCCAAACTAGACATGCGAAAAGAGGTGGCCATCGATCTCAAGGTCATCCTCGATGCTCCCAATCGGAGCCGGGCGCAAGAGGCGTTGCTGGCCACGATGGCTAAGTATCAGAAGACCGCCCCAAAGCTCAGCGCCTGGTTGGAGGGAAACTTCGTAGAAGGCTTTACCATCTTCGATCTGCCTGCCGAACATCGCCGCCGCTTGCGCACCAGCAACCTGCTTGAGCGGCTCAATAAGGAGATCAAGCGCCGCACCCGTGTCGCATCCCTGTTCCCAAACGAGGAGTCACTCCTGCGGCTCGTGAGTGCTGTCCTCGCTGAAATCGATGAAGAATGGGCAACTGCCAAAACCTATTTACCAAAGGAGACCAAGTGAAACCCGCCGATCAAGCCGGCACTTTTACAGAAAAGAAATTGCATTGCCC
>JBAXDB010000310.1:0-1451 GCA_037141135.1 bacterium
TGAAAGGTGAAGACAAACAAATGGTCGCCATTATCGGCGATGGCAGCATTACCGGCGGGATGGCGTTTGAGGCCATGAATCATGCCGGTTCTATTGATGCCAATTTGCTGGTGATTTTAAACGATAACGACATGTCGATTTCACCGCCGGTCGGGGCGATGAATAATTATCTGACCAAGATATTATCCAGTAAATTTTATTCGTCAATCCGCGAAGAAAGCAAAAAAGCCCTCAGCAAAATGCCCAGCGTCTGGGAGTTGGCACGCCGCACCGAAGAACACATGAAAGGCATGATTGTCCCCGGCACCTTATTTGAAGAGTTGGGTTTTAATTATATCGGGCCGATTGACGGTCATGATCTGGACATGCTGGTGTCGACGCTGGAAAACCTGAAAGCCATTTCCGGGCCGCGCTTTTTGCACATTGTCACCAAAAAAGGCAAAGGGTATCCGCCCGCCGAAAAAGACCCGCTGGCCTATCATGGTGTCCCTGCCTTTGATCCCGACCTGGATTTTTTGCCCAAGTCAGCTCCTTCCGTGCATCCCACTTATACCGAAGTCTTTGGCAGTTGGTTGTGTGACATGGCCGAACAGGACGAGCGTCTGCTGGGCATTACCCCGGCCATGCGCGAAGGCTCCGGACTGGTCAAGTTTTCCGAACAGTATCCCAAGCGCTATTTTGATGTCGCCATTGCCGAACAGCACGCGGTGACCTTGGCGGCCGGTCAAGCCTGCCAGGGTGCCAAACCGGTGGTAGCGATTTATTCAACGTTTTTACAACGCGCCTACGACCAGTTGATTCACGATGTCGCCATTCAAAACCTGGATGTGTTGTTTGCCCTGGATCGCGCCGGTCTGGTGGGGCCTGACGGCCCCACCCATGCCGGCAGTTTTGATTACAGTTACCTGGGCTGCATTCCCAACATGCTGATTATGGCACCGGCCGATGAAAATGAATGCCGGCAAATGCTCTACACCGGTTATCTGCATGAAGGCCCTGCCTCCGTGCGTTATCCGCGTGGCAAAGGCCCCGGCGTGGCCGTCATAAAAGTCATGACTGCCTTGCCGCTGGGTAAAGCCGAAATCCGTCATCATGGCAGTCGCATCGCCATTTTGGCGTGGGGCAGCATGGTGACGCCGGCGCTGGTTGCGGGCAAACAACTCAGTGCCACGGTCGTCAATATGCGTTTTGTCAAACCGCTGGATGAAGAACTGCTGCTGGAACTGGCGAAAAGCCATGATCTGTTCATCACCGTGGAAGAAAATGTCTTGTCCGGTGGCGCAGGCAGTGCCGTCAACAACTTCCTGCAAGCCCAACGCATCCTGATGCCGGTATTGAATATCGGCCTGCCGGATCGCTTTATTGAACAAGGCACACGCGAAGAATTACTGGCGATTTGTGGATTGGATAGCCAGGGGATTACAGCTCAAATTGAGGCGTTCTGCGCTTAA
>JBAXDB010000311.1:0-1447 GCA_037141135.1 bacterium
TCGCATTGCAGTATCAACAGGCCAAAACATCGGTGAAACGATTGCTCAAGATAATCTTCGGCTCCGGCACGGAGAAGACCGACAAGGTTTTGAATCGGCCGGCAAAGGCCAGGCCTGAGACTGAATCAGGCAGCAAAGCAGGGAAGCCTAAACGCAAAGGGCACGGTCGGCTGGGTGCTGACGAGTATCCAGGAGCGGAGACGGTTTGCGTTGAACACAAAACCCTCAAACCGGGAGATAAATGCCCGGCCTGCGGGCAAGGTAGCTTGGGTGCCAGGCAAAGGGCCTCTGAGATCGTGCATCTCGTGGCGCAACCGCTGGTCAAAGCGACCCGGTATGTTCTTCGGGTTTTGCGTTGTAACTCATGCCAGGCAACCTTTACCGCGACTCCACCACCTGAAGCCGGTCATGAGAAATACGATGAGAGCGTGGCCGCGATGCTTGCTGCGGCGCGCTACGGATACGGGCTTCCTCTGAACAGACTGAGGGACATGCAGATGGCGCATGGTGTTCCGATGCCAATAGGAACACAGTGGGAGTTGCTCAGTGAATATCATGATGAAATGGAACCGATCATCGGCACGGAACTGCTGCGCCAGGCGGCTGGCGGCAGCGTGATGCATAACGATGACACACCGGCACGGATACTGGCGGTGGAGAAGGAAATCCGTGAGCAGGAAGCGAAGGCGGATGGCAAGAAGATGCGCACCGGGGTGTTCACCACCGGCGTCGTTTCAGTAAAAGACGACTGGAGAATCGCCCTCTTCTTCAGCGGACGGGAACACGCCGGAGAGAATCTTCAGAAAGTGCTCGACCTGCGTCCTGCCGACTTGCCGGCCCCGATCCAGATGTCGGACGCCCTGAGTCGCAATGTGCCGGAAAGCAAAACGGTCTGGGGCAACTGCAATAGTCATGGCAGGCGGGAGTTCGTGGATATAGCCGACAACTTTCCAACTGAATGCGCACATGTGCTCGACACCTTCAAGCAGGTGTACAAATACGATGCGGATGCGGCTGAGCAGGAAATGCTCACGGAGCAGAGGCTGCTCTATCATCAGGAGCATAGCCGCCCGCTCATGGAAGGCCTCAAACTCTGGATGGAACAAAAGATCGAAAACAAACAAGTCGAACCTAATAGCGGACTGGGTGCGGCTATCAGGTATGAGTTGAAACACTGGAATCAGTTGACACTCTTCCTGCGCGTGGCTGGAGCTCCCATCGACAATAATGTCTGTGAACGTATCCTAAAGACCGCCATCAGACACCGTGACTGCTCTCTGTTCTATAAAACGCTCAATGGGGCCAAAGTCGGCGATTTCTTCATGAGCGTCATCCAGACCTGCCGTCTGAATGGGAAGGATCCGTTCCATTACCTCACAACAATACGCCGGTTCATCGAGCACGTCCGCGACAACCCGGCACGCTGGATGCCATGGAATTACCAGGC
>JBAXDB010000312.1:0-1446 GCA_037141135.1 bacterium
GGCCGATATTTCAACCACACCCTGTGGGCCTGGCTTAAAACAACCCATTGCATTGAATCGCCCGCCTTGGTCAACCGGTTGGATCGTGAAACTTCAGGCTTATTGGTCGTGGCCAAGAATGCAAAGGCTGAGGCCAAATGCCGGGCTCAGTTTTTAAAACGGTCAGTGGTGAAGCGTTATGTGGCATTGGTCGAAGGGACTTTCCCGGATGCATGTCGCGCGGGAGGGTGGATGCTGCCTGATCCGGGCTCGGGGGTTCATAAGCGCCGACGTTTCGAGAAAGATGATTCTGGGCGCGACCCGTCATTGCCCCCGCCAGAACCTGTGGCCGGGAAAGAATGGGCTTGGACTGATTTCCGGCGGCTGCGCAGCGTTAATGGAATCAGTGTCGTGGAGGCGGTACTCCACACGGGCCGGCTCCATCAGATCCGGGCCACGCTGCATTCGCTGGGGTTTCCCGTGGTAGGCGACAAGATCTATGGCCCCGATCCCATGATCTTTGTGCGGTTTTGTACGGATGCCATTACCGCGGAGGATTGGCGTCGTCTACGAATGACGCGTCAGGCCCTGCACTCCATGGAGTTGGAATTCACTCATCCCGCTACAGACCAGCCCCTGCGCTTTGAGGCGCCCATGCCAGCGGATATGGCGGTGCTGGTGATGTGAGTTTAAAGCGTTTGCGCAAACAATGTTAATAGGTTTGCGCACGAAGTCAGCGGGTACCTGCTACCAGAAAACGCTATTCTGGATTCTGAATACTGAATTGTGGATACCTGCGCGGTCACATTATTTATTTTTTTCCGCTTGCCACCACCCTTCACTCATGCTACAAGCCAATTTATGTCTAGACACAAAGAGTCAAAGGCCGGAGCCCAGCCTGAAACACTCGGTACCTGGCTTCGTGATCTCCGTCAGGCGAAGGCGCTTCCTCTGCGCGCCGTTGCCGCTGCTGCGGAGATGGACTCCACGCTCCTGAGTAAGATTGAGCTCGGGCAACGATTGCCTACGGAGGCGCAGGCCAAGGCGCTTGCCACATTTTTCGGGGTCCCTCTTGATGACGTGGAAGCTAAACGGATCACTGCCCGGTTCTGGCAGGAGAACAACAGCAATCCCGCTGCCGCCAAAGCTGCGGCCATGATTCGTGAATCGGCACCTGCTTACATGAAGCCCCTTGAAGCCGCGAAAACGGCAACATCCGTCTCCCGCGCTACACGATACCCAACGACCACTCCCCCGCGAGGTTCACATGACTAAAGAGAAACGATTCCTTGATGCTCTCCGCGACCTGTTTATCGGCGCAAAGGTGGATGGCCAGTCCGGCTATATCAACCTCATGCGTATCAAGGCCGCCTATTTCCAGAAGATCGTCGAACCGGCCCTGATGGCGGATGTTGACGCGGCCATCACCACCTTCCCCGACTTCCGGGAGGAACTCTTCGACAAACT
>JBAXDB010000313.1:0-1445 GCA_037141135.1 bacterium
GTTGGACGAAATATTAATAAAAATTAATATAAAACGCCAAGCGTTCCGCCGATCTCCTCTTGGTTAATAACGTGATTTTTCTGGCAATCCCGCATTTAGTAATAATATAGCTTTCATTTATTCTAATTAACGAATAAACCGGCCTTGGCACAATGCTATATGAGGAGCCGGATGGCGCGGGGAGTAATTCGTGAGGTATTCAGGGACCACTTTGGTGACTATCGACAGAGCCGTAAGTTGTCGTGGCGCGAGGAGTGGGCGGCGCAACAACTCCAGACCTGCCGTACCGAAGTCCAGGGCTATCACGTGGTGCGTTGTGTTGAGGGCGATTTCCAGGAGCAACGATTCAACTCCTGCAAGCACCGGGGTTGTCCCGTCTGCGGCACCTGCGAGACCGATAAGTGGGTGAGAGAACAGGAACTGCGCGCCCTGCCGTGTCCCTACCACCAGATTGTATTCACGATGCCTGACGGGTTGCATCCGCTGTGGCTCTACAACCGGAGCGGCTTCACCAATCTTTTGTTCAAGGCGGCCTGGGAAGCGATCCAGGTATTTACGGATGACCCCAAATGGCTTGGAGCGACGCCCGGGATGATTGCCTTTTTTCAAAGTTGGGGGGAGATGCTCAACACGCATGTCCATTTACATGTCCTGATTACCGCAGGCGGATTGAATAAGTCCGGCCAATGGGTGAAAAGCCGGCAATCGTTTTTCTTGCCATCCCGCGCCCTCAGCCCCGTGTTTCGCGGTATCTTCCGCACCAAATTGCTGGAAGGGTTGGCCGCCGGAACGCTTCAGATCCCGACCGGAACGACGGCGGCATTCTGGAGGATGAAGCTCAATAAATTCGGACGCCAGGATTGGCATGTTCAGATCGATCCCCCCTATGATCATCCCCGTGGTGCGATCCGCTATCTGGGTGCCTATATGCGCCGTGGCCCTATCGGGGAATCGCGGATCAAGCAGTATGATCGGCATACTTTGAATATCGCCTATAAGCGCCCGCAAGAGCACCCGCACCCGACATTCGAGCTGCAGGCCCATGAATTTCTACGCCGGTTCCTGACCCATGTGCCGCCCAAAGGGCAGCGGATAGTCCGGCACTATGGCTTGTTCCATCATCGTTTGCGCCGTCAACTAGAGCAGGCCCGGCAGATCCTTGTGGGGGAATCCGGCATGTTCAATGCATCCCCACCTCCTGTGCCCAAACCGACGCGTCCGATTCCGCCCGCTATGCGCTGTCCACATTGCGGAAAGCCGCTCGAAGTGGTAGCGATTCGGTTCCGATCCAGTTCCCGAGGCCCGCCTGAAAGGAAAGTGGCTTGATGAAGGCAGATCCGTTCAAGGTGATGGTGCTACTCGCCATGCCTGTGGTCTGTCAAAAAACGTCCCCATTCCCTTCAGGGCTCGCTATTTGGCCCCAACTCAGATTCATCAGGACCTCA
>JBAXDB010000314.1:0-1439 GCA_037141135.1 bacterium
AATCTAGCATATTTGTCAATAGGGCGGTATATATACCGCCCTATGAGCTATACACCTTATTTCCGCGAGTGGAGACGTCGCCTTGGCCCTATGGGCAAAAAGGCTGTTAAGCAGTTGCGAGGCAATACGTTGCAGGAACTCGATGAACGCCTTGCCGCACTGGTTCCTGCGAACACATTCAATCCGGAGAAATCCAAAGATCACAGTCGTTCGAGGATCTTCACCTTCAGACTGACCCTTGAATGCTTCCTGTGGCAATTGCTGAACCCCGGCACGGCTTGCCGTGAAGTGGTCCGGCGCGTTCAGTCTGAGCAGCGATTGAAACACCAGCCTGTGCCTGACGAGGGTACGTCCGCCTATATTCAAGGCAGACTGAAGCTCAAGGAAGCGCGTCTTGAAGCCATCATGCGCTTGACCGGCGAGACGCTCGAGAAACGCGCCCCGAAACCAACGGCTCTACAAGGTCGGCGTATTAAAGTTGTGGATGGATCCACAACACAACTTCCCGACACTGCCGAAAATCAGGAAGCCTATCCTCAGCACTCTGCACAAAAGAAAGGATGCGGCTTCCCGCTCATCAAATTCCTCGTTCAGTTCTCGTTACAAACCGGCGCCATCTTGCGAGTTGTCATGCACAACATCCACGCCCATGACTTACGCTTGTTCCGGTCATTATGGGATGAGTTTCAGCCCGGTGACATTTCCCTGGGGGATCGTGCCTTTGGCGACTATTTGTCGCTCGCCATGTTACCACTACGCGGTGTGGATGTTGTTACCAGGCTTCATCAAAGCCGTAAGCCCGACCGGCGCAAAGGAATGGCTCTGGGATTCCATGACCACCTCTACGTTTTCACTCGTGGCAAGGCCCCGTCCAAACATCTCCCGCTTTGCGAATGGCTTCAGGTCCCTGAACAAATTACTGTTCGCATCATCCAATACACCATTGTCGAAAAGGGATTTCGTTCAGAGCATATAGTCCTGGTAACGACGCTTCTGGATCCTGTTCTGTATCCGGCAGAAGAATTAAAAGCGGTTTATCTGCGACGCTGGAAAATCGAACTCTGTCTGCGTGACTTGAAAACAACGTTAGGCATGGAGGCGCTACGGTGCAAGTCGCCCGCAATGGCCAGAAAAGAACTCCTGACCTATCTCATCGCTCATAATCTCATGCGCAGCGTTATATCGCACGCCGCCCTCCGGCACGACACCCATATTGAACGCCTGAGCTTCAAGGGCGCCCTCGATTCATTCCGGCAATACGCCATTGCCTTCTCGCGGTCGCAATCTCGGAAAATGCATGACCAGCTTTGGTCGGATCTCCTTGCGAATATTGCCGCAGACAAGTTACCGCTTCGCCCAGGCCGTCGCGAACCACGCGCCATAAAAAAACGGCATAAAACCTACGCGCTTCTCAATAAACCTCGCCACTTATTCGTCGA
>JBAXDB010000315.1:0-1423 GCA_037141135.1 bacterium
AATGGATGATAAATTGCTGGCCGATGCTGACGGGCAAAAATTAGAAACCAGTGAACAATACCTTCGCCAATCAGCATGAGTAGCTTTGGCTTTGGCAGCCACCCGGCAAGGCTCGCCGTAGCAAGGCGTCTAAGAGGGATTCAACGGTGACGGTGTGCCGAATGACGGCAAAGGCGTGAAAGATGTGCAGGGATGGGTGGTCAGAAAAGATAGAATACGGAGTTCATCACAACGTCCGGCATTCGGCACCCAATCTGACCATGAATGAAATCATATCAACCCTAGGCACACTGAGTCCACACTTGAATCGGCGCACCTTGAACCAACTCGCCATCATCGTTGAGGCCGTGCTGGCGATGACGGGCCGCGTCACCCTGCTGGGCCTGTCCCGCTGGACCGAAAAGGGCGGGAGCTATCGGACGGTGCAGCGTTTCTTCAAGGAAAAAATGGATTGGCCGATGCTGCGCTGGCAACTCATCAAGCAGCATTTGAAAGGGGCCAAGCCGGTGTGGCTGCTGCTTGGCGATGAGGTCGTGGTGACCAAGTCCGGCAAGGAAACGCATGGGCTGGGCATTTTTTTTCTTCGATTTACAACAAGCCGCTCCCCGGCCTGTGCTTTTTGAACCTGTCATTGCTTGAGGTTGAAACCCGCAAGTCCCACCCTTTGATCACGGAACAACTGGTGCGCGAAGAGGTCCGGGAGAGTGCGCCGAAAGCCGTCAAGGAGAAACGCACCAAGCGGGGCAGGCCCAAGGGCAGCGTCAACAAAAACAGGAAGGATGTGGAACTATCGCCGTTCCAGACGCAGTTGCAAGGCTGCATCCGTGCCGTATTGAAACTGGTGGGGGTGGGTTTGAGCCTCGTCTATTTCGTGTACGACGGCGCATTGGGGAACAATGCCGGCCTGCAGGCGGTTACGCAAACGGGGCTGCATTTGATCTCCAAATTGCGCCATGACTCCAAGCTTTACCTCCCCTACACGGGCGGGTATTCGGGCAAAGGCAAGCGGCGCAAATACGGCGAGAGGCTGACGCTGGAAACGTTGACGGATGCGCACCTGAAATCGGATGCCGTGGAAAAGGACATCCGAACCCGCGTCTACCAGGCGCAGGCATGGCACAAGAACTTCCCCGAATTGCTCAATGTCGTCGTCATCGTGAAAAATAACCTGAAGACAGGGCGGTGCGCGAAGGTGTTGTTGTTCAGCGATGACTTGGCCCTGGCCGGGGAGACCTTGATCCAATACTACTCGTTGAGGTTCCAAATCGAGTTTGACTTTAGGGACGCCAAGCAATACTGGGGGCTGGAAGACTTCATGAACGTCAAGGCAACGCAAGTCGGCAATTTCGCCAACTTCTCCCTGTTCATGGTGACCTTTTCGCGGCTATTGTCCGCCAAAATGGAGGGGCTCGACAGAGGCAGC
>JBAXDB010000316.1:0-1419 GCA_037141135.1 bacterium
GGGGTGTATTGGTGGATGGAACGCTTCAGCTCCGGTTTCCGCGCTGTTATGCCGCTGGCGACATGATCCAGTTTGAGGGAGTGACCCGTTGTTCTATGAAAGAGTCGGCGGCTCAAGGAAAAATAGCGGCACTCAACCTGCTTGCTTCTTTGCAGGGTAAGGCCGGGCAAGCCTACAAGCCGGAGACCATCCCCCTGACATTCCGGTCCAAGAATTTTGAGATTTATGCCATTGGCGAGGTTTCCGCATCCGGAGCGGAGGAACAGATTTTGGATGGGTCCACTGAAACGTTGATTCGGGCATTAGTGCTGAAAGATGGTGTCCCCCTGGGAGTCCAGATGATTGGAACCCGCGAAGGCTTTGACTCCTACGCGGCCGAGGTTAAAAAGGCGAGGAAGATGTGAGACGTGAGAAGAAGGGTTAAGGAGAGGGTTTGGGTTTCCAGAGCTTGCAGCCGACGTCAACAATGGCGCTGGGAACGTCTTTGACATCGGCGCTTTTGCCGTGCTCCATAAACCATTTGCAGCCACATGGAAAAACTCCGCCACCCAATTGGCAGTACTGGCATGACCAGCACGATTTTATTTCCGAAAACATGAGGGCACGATATCAGATATCGCGAAAAGCACAATGAGAGTATGTGTATTGGGTAGTGGAAGTGGTGGCAATTGCACCTATGTGGCGTCGGAGACGACGGCCATTTTAATTGATGCCGGCTTGAGCGGGCGTGCCACAGGCCTGCGTTTGGCTGAATGCGGCGTCTCCGTGGAGTCCATCCAGGCTATCTGTGTGACCCATGAACATAGCGATCATACTTCCGGCCTGGCTGTTTTGCATGGCGGTGGGCGGGTAAAGCTCTATGCCAATCATGCGACGATAGAGGGGATTGAGGCCAGAGTCGGAGCGGATAAAAAATTGCAGTGGAACATTTTCTCAACAGGTTCGAATTTTCAAATTGGCGATCTCTCCATTGATCCCTTTTCTGTTCCGCATGATGCTTATGACCCAGTCGGTTTTATCATCCGCTGCGGCGGAACGAGGGTGGGGGTTGTGACAGATATGGGCGTGGTCACAGGCCTGATCCGGGAACGTTTGCGGGCGTGTAATGTTCTGGTCATTGAATCCAATCATGACGAGCAGATGCTTAAGGATGCGGATCGTCCCTGGCATCTCAAGCAGCGGATCAGCGGACGACAGGGGCATTTGTCGAATCAGCATGCCGCTGAATTGTTGACGGAAATTGCCGGACCACACCTTAAATCGGTTTTTCTGGCACACTTGAGTTCTGAATGTAACTCTCCGGAACTTGCTTTGCGAACTGTTGTAGATGCCTTGAAAAAGAAAGGACATCCGCTTGTCCGCGTCATGGTGGCCCCTTCAGAACGGGTGAGCGAAATCTGGCAGGAATGATAATTGTTA
>JBAXDB010000317.1:0-1416 GCA_037141135.1 bacterium
AAAATCACAAAACGGCGGCTTTTGCCGCTCGGTTTTCAGTCCGACAGGCTGCTAGGAAATCTTAACATAAACCCGGCATCGGGAGACCGGCCAGTGCGCTCCCTCCCCTTTTTTGGATCCACTCCCATGACCTCCCGCCCTTTCCAGCCCGAACTCCTGCGGATGGCCTACTACAAGGCTCCTGCGGATTTCGCCGTGAGCCCGTTCGGCATCCCGGGGCGGACGGAGGTGGTGGAGAAATGGGGTGGACCCCGTTTTCGAACCAGCAGGAGCTTAAAATAAGCTATGGAATGCGGGCGTGATTTGGACTCTACGTGTTGGTTGTGGAGGTTTCAACCTCCGATTGGAGAGCGTTTCCGATTTTTTTGCTCTGGAGCGCAAGGCCCGGCTGGCCTCGGAGCGTAGCGCAGAGGCCTGCGCGGGCCTGCAGCGGAAGAGCAAAAAAATCGGATGGCGGAAGGGGGAGGAGGTTTCTGTGATGGTTTTCATGCGGCTTCCTTCATTTCTATCCCTGGGGTCGCGGGCTTCCGGTTCGTCTCATACACCCATGCCGGGGTTTGGTTGCCGAGGTTTTGATGTGGCCGCCAGGTGTTGTACCGTTCCATCCACTGCCTGATGCCGACTTCCAGTTCCGCCAGCGTGGCATATTCCTTCAGGTAGAGATCCTCGTATTTGTAGCTTCTCCAGAGCCGCTCGATGAAGACGTTGTCCATCCACCGGCCCTTTCCATCCATGCTCACTTTGATCCCCAGCCCTTCGAGCCTTCCCGTCCATTCCGGCGAGGTGAACTGGCTGCCCTGGTCTGTGTTGAAGATATCTGGCAGGCCCAGGCATTGCGCCACAGCGGCCGCCACGGCCTTTTCCGTCAGCGCGGAGTCCATCGTATTGCTCACCGCCCAGCCCAGCACCTTGCGCGAATGCCAGTCCATCACAGCGCACAGGTAAGCGTGCCCGTGCGGCATCGGGATATACGTGATGTCCGCGCACCACACCTCGTCAGCGTATTCCACGACCCGGTCTCTCAGCAGATACGGATATTTCCGGTGCCCGTTGTCCGGAAGGCTCGTGCGCCGGGGCCGACACCAGATCGTCTCGATCCCCATTTTGCGCCGCAACCTCTGGATGCGTTTTCGATTGGCTTTGATCCCGTAGTCACGCTCCAACACCGTCGGCAACCGTCGACTCCCGACGCTCGGATCCATCGTGTAGATCTCGTCCAGGATCCGCATGATCTGCGCATCCCGCCCTCTCGTCCCCACCGGCTTGTAGTTCAACGCAGAGCGGGCCACCCCAAGGATTTTACACTGCTCTCTCACGCTCAATTTCGGATGCTTTTTTTCCACCAGCCCGGCCCTTTTCATAGGCCAAGCTGTCTGGATTTTTTTGCCGCAAAATCCAATTTCACCGTCAGTTCCC
>JBAXDB010000318.1:0-1414 GCA_037141135.1 bacterium
CCAAGGAGGGGATCCAGATTGAAGACATTGAATGGGAAATCTAAGGACTAACGGCGCTCCCCTCCCTGCCTGCCCTGAGCTATGTCGAAGGGGAGGGGTCAGGGGTGGGTTCTTCATGGCGGGTTCAATGATTTTGCCTTCCGCCCCAGCCCAACTTCCTGGAACAACAGGATTGCAGGAATGGCCGGTGTATGGCACATTCAACTCATGGTGGCACTTGGCGATATAAAGATATTTTGCCGGCAATTGGCTTTGGAATACCGGCCTCGGCGGCCAGGCCAGCGAGGCCGCTGGCCCTCCAAAAATGCACCGCACTTGCGTCGCATATCTGCACGGAACAGTCTGATAACCAACAAATGATAACCGGCATCCTGTGGGACGCCAGTGGGAAAAATATGAAATACTCCTATTCTAAATTAGCCAAAATACGATTTTACATGGCGTATCTGGGCCACAAATTGATGGTGCCCCTTGAAGTCCGCCAGCCACGACTACACTTTGCCGTTTATGAGGCGATGTACACGACTTGTAAGTTCCTCGATTACTATTCGCAATTGGCTTATCCGTTCCATGAAGAGGTGATTGTCACCCGGTTCGGGAAATTCGCAATACAGCGGGGAACCTCCGATGCGGCCGGCGTTTCTCCGGCCTATGAACGAAGCGACGTCAACTATCTGCTCGCGCTCACCGGCCGGTTACTGGCCCGCGGACGGCGCGTGTTGTTTTTGGACATCGGCGCTGACATCGGAATGTTTTCCACCACGATGCTGAACCGTTTCCCCTCGCCAGCATTGCGGGCAGCCGCCTTCGAACCCATGCCGCGGAGTTTTCGCTCCTACGTCGCAATCTGGGCATGAATGGTCACGAAGAAGGGGGCCGGGTAAAACTATTCAACTGCGCTGTTGGCCAGCAGGTGGACGAACGGGTTCAAATCTTTTTCGACCCCACAGCCCCGGGCAGCAGTGGCGCGGCGCACAGCAACGCCACCAACAAGCAAATCGAAGTTGAAGGCCAAACTCTGGACAAACTGGTGTTTGATCAGGTGGAGACATGTGATGACGTTATTATGAAGATTGATGTTGAGGGGATGGAAATTGCGGTTCTGAAAGGCGCAGAGCGAATTCTGGCCTCAGGCCGCGGCGTGTACCTGATGATTGAAGATTTTGTAGAGCCAGCCATCCTCGCCTATCTCGAATCCTCCCCGCTAAGGTTTCTAGCCAAGCGAACCGACTACAATAGTTGGTGGACCACAGCCCCGGAAACGTGATGACTCCGCATCCATATAGATACAACTAAACTGTTTCCCCGCTCTCATGCCACCCATTGGGTGCGAAGTACACTTCATCCTCCACACTTAATCCCACACTTAATCGGTTACACTTCGTCCAACTGCTTAGTCGATCGGGGCTAGGGC
>JBAXDB010000319.1:0-1410 GCA_037141135.1 bacterium
CAAGCCCCAAGGCGATCAACCCGCCATCGCTATTGGCGAAGGCGACAACTGTCTCAACTACACTCGTTAACTTGTCCTTGATCCGCTTGCAGTCAAACAGATAGTTCTCACTGGCACCCAACAATTGATCAACAAGGGCATCATCAAAAAGCGGCTTCGGTTTTTCAACGGCAACGGTCATTGGTACGTGTTCTCCCGTCTTTCATTCAGCACGTCCGCCTGTGTTTCTCCCACCCGGTGGGGCAACAGGCTGAACTTATTCTCAATCTCCATTTAAGGTATGCCGTAATGCCTTCGTTGTGTCCAGAAAATCACATTTCAGTGACCTTGGGATCCCGGAATTGATTTGAGATATATCAAAGCCTGGAAGGCCCCTTTTTCTCTCCGGAAATGGCCAGGCAGCCGGGAAAGCCTAGATGAATTACGGCAGGCCTTGTCTGCACCCATGGCGGTGAACACGCCCTCATGGCCATAGAACCGCGTCCCGATCTCCCTGTCCCACGTGGCGCGGTCGGGCAGGTTCACCCGGACCCAGGCATGTAATGACTTTCCACCGCTGTCCAGCAAGACGGCAACATCCAAAAGGCCCTTGATGATGATCGAGTACCAGAATGCGAACTGCTCTGGCTTGGGCAGGTTGTCAAACTCCACCACCGCATAACGGAAAGCCGAGACTGCGGCGTCACACCGGAAGGACAATCTCCCATTGCCAAGGTCATGGGCCTGCCCGTCAACTGGGTTGGGCATAATATGGGGCCACGGCGCCTCATTACGCCGCTCAATGATTCTACGCCACTCTGATGCCGGCCTGACGAGTTTGTCATATGGCGAGCCGATATAGAGATGCTCTTCGTCTTGGTAGAGCGACAGGATGGCCAGGGCATCACGGTGACTGGGTTTATCTTCAGGCCTGACTGGTGACAACTCCCACAGGTCAGCCGGGCCCGCTCCGGCCCCAGCTTGTACCAACTTGGCCCGGGTCGCTGGCCCATCAATGAGGGGCTTGGGTCTCGGGTGGGCCATTGGGCGGTGATGGATTTTGGTATTCGTGTAGGGAATCAGTTCGCGCCGCGCTTTGGCAATGGCGTCCGTAATCTCGCGATCCGGCACACGGCGGGCACCGGCGGGGATGGCTGCCTGGATATCCTCAAATATCTGTCCATCGCTCAACCCGGCCATGATTCCACTGTTCGCCGCACCAAGCAAAGCGGTGTGACACCCCATCCCCGGTTGAGGGATGGCCGCCAGCGCACTTTTGTATTTCTCCGCTCTGCTCATGGTCTTTATTTCTGGTTCCTCCCTGGCCGCCTCTTGAGTAGACGCGCCGCTCTAAGTATAGAGCGGCCGGTCTATTCAAGAATTGAGCGGCTTGACTGAATCTTGAGCGTTCAAGCCGTTCATCTCTTTTTG
>JBAXDB010000320.1:0-1404 GCA_037141135.1 bacterium
GGGGCTAGGGCGAAGAGCGAGTGCGAGGGACGAGGGGTTAATGGCTAGATTTCGCTTTCCTCTTATCCTGTGCATCCTGTATATCCATGCCAGGAAAAGACGTACAATACGCTCTGTAACCATGGAAAAAACACAAGTCACAATCATTGGTGCCGGGGTGATAGGGCTGGCCATTGCGCGCGAGCTTTCCAGCCAGTTTTCCGACATCATCGTCCTTGAGAAAAACGACCATTTCGGGCGCGAAACCAGCAGCCGTAACAGCGAAGTTATTCACTCAGGGATTTATTATCCCAAGGATTCCTTGAAAGCCCGGCTTTGCGTCGAAGGTGCCCGGTTGCTTTACGACTACTGCCATTCTCGCAACATCCCCCATCAGAAACTGGGAAAGCTCATCGTGGCAACCACCGCGGCGGAAATCGGGCAGGTTCAGGCGTTGTACGAAAAAGGCTGCCGCAATGGGGTGGAGCATCTGGCCATCGTCGATGCGAAGCAAATACAGGCATGGGAGCCACGTGTCCCCGGTCTCAAGGCGTTATGGTCGCCGAACACCGGCATCCTCAACTCACACGCCCTGATGGACAGTTACTATCGCGAGGCCACGAAGGCGGGGGTAATGTTCGCCTTCAACAGTGAGGCCAAACGCATTACCCGCCATGGTAATGACTACGAGATTGTTGCAGGCGATGATGAGTACCATTTTCTATCCCGGATCGTCATCAATGCCGCCGGGCTCCATTCCGACCATGTGGCCGCATTGGCCGGTTTGGATGTGGATGCCCTCGGGTATCGGCTTCATTATTGCAAAGGTGACTATTTTTCATATACGGGCGCCTCCCCGGTACGCCGGCTCATCTATCCCGTGCCCCATGAGAATCTGACGGGGCTGGGCGTCCACGCCACGCTGGATCTGGGCGGCCGGCTCCGATTCGGGCCCGACACCGAATATGTTGACCGCCTTGAATATACCGTCGATGAACGGAAAAAGGCGGTCTTCTACAAATCCGCCTGCAAAATCATCACCGGCCTTGAAGAATCCCGTTTCACGCCCGACATGGCGGGAATTCGGCCCAAGCTCAAAGGTGAAGGTGTGATGGATTTCATCATCCGTCACGAGACAGCAAACGGTCTGCCGAATTTCATTAATCTTATTGGCATGGAATCACCGGGTTTGACGGCCTCACTGGCTGTTGCCCGGCATGTGCGGAGCTTGCTCGGGGTTTAGGGGCGGCAGGGCAGACGCATCTCAAGAGGAAGATTTACCGCGGAGACGCGGAGAGTTAGAGAGAGAAGGAGAGCACTTCGACAGTGCGACTCACTCAGTGGTCTCTCTTTTTGCATCCCCTCACCCTAACCCTCTCCCGCAAGGGGAGAGGGAATGGAACATCCCCTGCTCCCTCGCCCCTT
>JBAXDB010000321.1:0-1403 GCA_037141135.1 bacterium
GAGATATAACCGAAAGTTGTGGATTGGGTAAAGGAGCGTATCCTTTGTTGTAAGTAACGACAACACCCTGCGACAAACAGGGAGAAAGGATACGCTCGAGATGAAAAGTACACAGGTTACGGGATCTGCGCAATGGGAGAATCCGGCGGCGATGATGCTGGAGGATGTGATTAGGGCGGGAGCCCATCGGATGCTACAAACGGCGGTTGAAATGGAAGTGGCGGAATACATTCAAAGACTTTCCGGGATCACGGATGGTGCGGGTCATCGGAAGGTGGTGCGCAATGGCTGGAAACGGGAACGGGAGATCCAGACGGGCATCGGGCCGATTAAGGTTCGCCAGCCGCGCGTGGAGGATCGCCGACCCGGCGAGGGCTTTACCAGCCGGATTCTGCCGCCGTATATGCGCCGGGTTCCCAGCCTGGACGCGTTGATTCCGGCGCTGTACCTGAATGGGGTTTCCACGGGGGATTTCGGGGAGGCCCTCAGCGCGATTCTGGGGCCCCAGGCGCAGGGGCTTTCGGCGACGAATATCGTCCGGCTCAAGGAGGGTTGGACCCAGGAATACGAGGAATGGCAGAAGCGGGATCTGAGCACGAAGCACTATGTGTATGTCTGGGCTGATGGCGTGTACTTCAATGTCCGGCTGGAGGATGACCGCACCTGCATCCTGGTGCTGATTGGCGCCACGGCAGAGGGCGACAAGGAACTGTTGGCGGTCTATGACGGCTATCGGGAGAGTAAGGCGTCTTGGCAAGAAGTGCTCAGGGATCTGAAGCGGCGGGGGCTCAAGCAGGCACCCCTGCTGGCGACCGGCGACGGCGCCTTGGGTTTTTGGTCTGCAATGGAGGAAGAATGGCCGACCACACGGGCTCAACGTTGTTGGGTTCATAAGACGGCGAACATCCTGGATAAGATGCCCAAGGGCGTTCAGGGCCGCGCCAAGAGTGCCATCCATGACATGTACATGGCGGAGACTAAGAAGGAGGCGCTTGGCGCCCTTAAGACCTTTCTGGAGACCTATAAGGCCAAATACCCAAAGGCCTGTGAATGCCTCCTGGACAGTCAGGATGCCCTGTTCGCCTTCTATGATTTCCCGGCGGAACATTGGGCTCATCTGCGTACATCCAATCCCATTGAATCCACTTTCGCCACCGTCCGCCACCGCACCCGCCGAACGAAAGGTTGCGGCTCCCGAATCGCCACGCTGACGATGGTTTTCAAGTTGGCAAGTAAAGCTGAAAGTCACTGGAGGAAACTGAATAATCACGGATTAATCTTTAAGCTCCTTCAAGGATCCATCTTCGTCGATGGCGTCCTCAAAGCGGCATAAACTCGGACATGAAAATCAATCAACAACAGGATGCGCTCCGGAGCTCATCCACAACATTTGACAATATCTC
>JBAXDB010000322.1:0-1403 GCA_037141135.1 bacterium
CTCCGCAGATACCGGGGCCACCTCATCGGACACCAACCCGTGCAATGGGATAATAAGATGGTATGAACCCGTCACAGGGCGCTGGCTCTCTAATGACCCCATCGGCATTTCAGGCGGGATGAACCAGTATGTCTTCTGCGCCAATAACCCCGTCAACTTTGTTGATCCCTTCGGATTGTGGGCGGGGTGGGCTTCAGGCGAGCCAGTCAGCACCGGCGAGAGTTTTGTTCCGATTTGGGGATCAGGGCGTCAAGCAATCAACGACCTGTCTACCGGGCATTATGGGTGGGGGGCAGTCAATACTGTGATGGCTGTTTCGGATCTCTTTCTTGTCAAGACTGTGGCCACAGGCGTTTCCAAGGGTGCCTGGAAAACGGGCGGAGTTGCTTGGAGTACGGTGCGGAAATGGATGGGTAAAACTGGCCAGGCTGAAGCGGGACAACAAGTGCATCACTGGGCAATTCCGCGAAATGGATGGGGTAAGGACGTTCCCGATTGGTTCAAGAATCAACCTTGGAATCTCATGCCGATGGAAAGCGCAGAACTCCATCAGGCAATTCACGGCTGGGGCGAACTTGGCGAGTTTGGTCGGTTTTGGTCTGGGACACCAGATTGGTTCAAAGCCCTCCTGATCTCCGAATACGGTCGAATCGGAAACGATTTCCGAAGTGGGGGGCAAGATGGCTGCAAGTGACATCACTTTCCCTGTCATCTGTTTTTATCGCCATCTTTTGAGGATCAGGTGTGACTGGGATACGCTTGTTACGACGACAACCGCAGGGGTCAAGAACGGCATGTTCGATAACATGCTTGTGGTTGACTCAAATGGCAAGGCGATCCACGTCAAGTCGGCCCGCAAACTTCATGGTGTTGGGCTGTTTTGGGGCTTCAATCCTATGGTTGGCCAACGGATAAAAGTTGATCTGATCTTTGACGGGGAACCGTTCTTGATGACCGTTGTAGATGTACGCAATCTAGTTTTGGACTTGTTCAAAAAAAGCAGTGGTTGGCAGACGCGAGACGATTTCGACGAGTTGAAGTCGTCCGTTGAGAACGCATCGACCATTGGCGAACTTATTCGGTTGCTATCCGAATGACTCCATACCGACGCTCCGCCGTTGACACGGCGTCTGCTTACGCACACGCCGCGCCAACGGCTACGCTACGGTTCGACAGGCTCACCGCAGGACCGGAGCGCCGCCGGGACTGCCTGTTATCCTTTAGTTGCCTGACCAGGGACATGGCGGCGCATCGTTTTGGAATGTGACCCAGTTGAGTCCCTCAATCTGGAGTTCACCCGCAGTAGCGGGTTCACCCATGACGCTGCGGGCCATCAAGGCCAAGCGGGCGTTGCCGCCTACGTCGGCCCCGACCACTTCGCCTTGAAGCCCCTCCGCTTTATG
>JBAXDB010000323.1:0-1391 GCA_037141135.1 bacterium
CGAACCTCCAACGCCTCGAACCGCGCTTCCGCCGCCGCCGCACCCGCCGTGTGCCGGTTGCTCCGGCGCGGCCGCTTGAGCAGCCCGTGGGCCTTCATGAACCGGC
Source organism: bacterium (assembly GCA_037141135.1). Classification (GTDB taxonomy): domain Bacteria; phylum Verrucomicrobiota; class Kiritimatiellia; order CAIKKV01; family CAITUY01; genus JAABPW01. Next base: position 107 of record JBAXDB010000323.1, read on the forward strand.
GTATCGAGGGATAGGACGGCGCCTGCTCCCCTCCGGCCTTGGCCAGCACCACCAGATTGTCGGCATGCAGTTGATAGCTCCAGGACGGATGCTGTTTGTATTGCACCAGCAACTGCTCACGTAACACGCTGCTCAGGCTCGGATGCCCGCCGCAGTCTTCCCGCACCTTGCGCGAAAGCACCGTGACCGGATCCTTCGGCTCCCTTACGGCCAGATAGTACCAGCGCTCGATCGTCGAAATCCCCAGCCGGAACCTCGCCCCCGTAATAGGATGTTGCCAATGCCGCTCGGCCAGACGCTTCAACTCACCCTTGAGTTCACCTCGTTCAGGCGGCGCCGCCAGCAGCGGCCCAATCACCCCAAACCGGAAATGCGCCCACCGTTCATTGCCGCCCTTACCGCCCCTTCCAGACAGTTCTCCTCCGTTTGACATCGCCTTACTCCTTCCCGGTGCGTCTCGCACACCTTTGTGTTTGCAATGTCAACAGTCTTACCGCTTCGCTTCCGTCCTGTCTTTCGGCAACCTCTGCGGGAAATATCAAACCCTCACATACCCAGCCCCCCATTGGCCGCGCCTATCGTTATCGGCGCAAGGAATCGCATCAGTTTGACCAGCCCTTCGCAACCTGTAGCCTTGAATCTTTCCACCAGGCTTAACGGCATATCCGTCTCCCTCAACAACGGCATGAATCTCGCCCGCGCTACCTTCCAGAAAGGGCTTTGCACGAACTCGCCCAGCCACCACTCCCGCCACCGATTCAAGGTACGTATATCGATCCCCAGCTCCTCACGCAGCAATTCCACTCGCCCCCCGTTCAGCCCATGCATCATCGCCGCCACCAGCGTCACCACCACTCCGGGATACACCCGGCGCCCAAGAAACCGCACCGACACCGGCGTGGTCCGCCGCCGACACTGCGAACAATCAAAACTAATCCGCTCATCCCAGCACGGTACACCCCGTGATTTGCGCGGATAGTTTCCGCAGTGAAGTTTTGCTTCACAATGTTTGCACCCACCATCCCGTGCCTCCTTGGCTAATTCCAAATCCACTTTCTCCAGCAACTTGATCAATGCCGGGTCTTTCAGTATCTTCTCCATGTGATCCTTTCCTCTGTTCCTTGGCGGGAAAAATAGGAAATAAAAAACCTCACGAAGCTTTTTTGCAAGCTTCGTGAGGTTGGATCACGCTTTAATCACTTTATCCAATGGAGGCTAATGGCTCTCCATCTCATATCTCGACCAAAATCCAGCTCTTTATCCTCGATTATTTAGATCGCGCTCA
>JBAXDB010000324.1:0-1384 GCA_037141135.1 bacterium
ATTTGTATTTTCTTCTCTCCCTAAACCTCCGTGGCTCCGTGGTAAAGATTTCTCTTATTCCTGTTTGTGCGTAAAACCCTTTGTAATTAACCATTAAGATGCGTCTGCCCTGAATCTCCGGCAAAATGACTTTCGCCCCTTTTAGACCTGTGATAGCTTCCCCCGATGCAAATTTCAAGACAGCGCATATCTCTTATCATTTATGTCCTGCCAGCCATCGCCGACATGGTGGTGGCGCAGTTCATGTTCATCAATGCGGTCCGCCTCTCCCAGCAAGGGGCCAGCGCCACCATCGTAGCCAATACTTTAACGACCTGGAGTCTGGTCTATCTTATTTCCTGCCCTGTCATTGGCCGGTTCGTCACCCCCGCCAACGCTTCCCGCCTGATAGTGGTATCCATGGGCAGCCTGGCCGTCATTAGCCTTCTTTTCACTTTTGTGCCAGGCATTACCGGGGTTTATCTTCTGATGGCTCTGGCCGGGATTGCAACCGCTCTGTTCTTCCTCCCTTTTCAAGTTTACATGAAGGCGGTGGATGCGGCAAATGACAAGCCGATCACTTACTCGACAGGGCTTTACACCTTTGCCTGGAGCATGGGCTTTGCCGCCGGCCCTTTTATCTCGGGTCTCCTGATGGAACTGGGGTCAACAACGCCCGGTGGGCAGGGCACAGGCTGGAAATACGCCTGTTATTTCGCTGCCGGGATGTCCGCACTGACGGGCATTGTCATTTTTTTCCTGAGGGATCTTTCCCAAAAACCAAGGCCAGCGAGGCCGCTGGCCCTCCAGAATTCGGATGAAAATAAAGTGCCATCAACCCCTGTGGACTATTCGCGTCAAACTGACCTTGCATGGTTGGGTTGGATCAGTGCCGGCGTCGGCGTTATCGTGCTCACGTTCATCCGCGCCGTGTTCCCTGTCCGTGGCGAAGTCGATCTCCATCTCACTCAGAGTTTTCAGGGGCTTCTCTTTTGTCTATTGAGCGTGGCGCAGGGATTGACGGGACTGGCATTATGCCGGAGCCGGTTCTGGATGTACCGCCCTTCGGCGATATCGGCATTTGGCGGACTTGGTATTGTCGGGGCGCTGGCCTTGGGTTATGGCCAATCGTCTCTGATTCTCTGTGCCGGGGCCATCTTGTTCGGGGTCTACGCCGGCAGTTTCTTCTTCTATCTGGTCTTTCATGCCCTGATTCATCCCCAGCGAAGCTCACAGTATGTTGCGATCAATGAAAGCGTGGTGGGGATATGCACGATGCTGGGAGCCATTCTGGGAGGATTTATGGCGGACCGGTTCGGATTCGGCAGACTTTATGCCACAGGCGCCACGCTCATTCTTATGGTCCTTGTCCTGCAAGGCTTCATCCACCGCCGCCAGCCGTTGA
>JBAXDB010000325.1:0-1374 GCA_037141135.1 bacterium
GATCTGCGTGAAGTCGGCAGGTTCTGTGGACTGGTGCCGGATTAAAGAAGCCTTTCTGGGGGCGTAACCCGCCATGCTCTCACTGACACCGCAGATGCGGATTCTGGTGGCCGTCGAGGCCATCGACTTTCGCAACGGGATCGATGGTTTGGCGGGGATCTGTCGGAATCAGTTTCAGAAAGATCCGCTTTCGGGGTGCGTGTTTGTCTTCCGGAACCGGAGAGGAACATCCTTGAAGGTTCTCGTCTATGATGGGCAAGGGTTCTGGTTGTGCCAGAAGCGGTTGTCGAAGGGGCGGTTTCGCTGGCGACCAGAGCACGGGGACTCCGGGGCGCTGACGGGAATGGAAGCGCGTGAGTTGCAGTTGCTGCTGTGGAATGGCGATCCAAGCCGTGCGACTCTGGGTCCGTTATGGCGGAAACTGGAGTAGTGGAACGACGCAAAGAAAAGCGGAAAAATAACGTGCGTTCCACATTCCGCTCTGCTACGTTCCTTTCATGGATGAGGTTTTTCGCTATCGCAGTCGTTCTCTGAGCCGTGAAGACATCGCTGGGTTGCGCACTCTGATGGCGCAACATCCGCAGGCCAGTCGTCGTCGGCTTTCCGCCCTGGTCTGTGAAGCCTGGGGATGGAAGCAGAGCAACGGCGCTTTATGCGATATGGTCTGCCGGAGTCTGATGCTTGAGTTGCACCGCGCCGGGCACATTGAATTACCGCAGAAGAAACAGTCGCCGCCCAACTCGCTTGCGAAACGCCGTAAGCCGGCCACGGATTTCGCTCTGGATCAAAGTCAGGTTGAATGCGGGCTTAAGGAGTTGCGGCCCCTGATCATCAGGCAGGTGCGGCGCACCGAGGCGGAGCCTTTATTCAATGGGTTGATCGAACGATTCCATTATCTGGGCTATACCCAGCCCGTGGGCGAACACCTCAAGCAAATCGTGTTTGCCGGTGAGCGGCCGGTCGCCTGTCTGGGCTGGAGTTCGATTCCCTGGCACATTGGGCCACGGGATAAGTTTATTGGCTGGTCTCCGGCGGTGCGGCGGAAGCATCTGCATCTGGCGGCCTACAACACCCGATTCCTCATTCTGCCGTGGGTGAAAGTCAAGCATCTGGCCAGTCATATCCTTGGGCTGGCGATGCGCACGATCAGCGATGACTGGCAGCGGGCCTACAACCATCCCGTCTATTACCTTGAAAGTTTCGTGGATACTGAGCGATTTGCAGGGACCTGTTACAAAGCGGCAAACTGGCAATGCCTGGGGCAGACAACGGGACGAGGGATAAAAGACAAAAAGAATATTGTGACGCTGTCGCTAAAGGATGTGCTGGGCTATCCGCTCTCAAAGGATTTTCGCGAGAAACTCTGTCAGGTCC
>JBAXDB010000326.1:0-1370 GCA_037141135.1 bacterium
GATCATCCGCCCCATGTCCCGCGCGGGGATCCGTTCCATCCTCGATCACTTCATGCCCATCCGCCACACCACCGCCGTCAGTATCACGCATCAGCGGCTCGGTATGGTAGTTATACACTTCGGCGCCATCTTTCAGGCCGTCGAAATCGGTGTCAGGATTCAGGGGATCGGTCTTGTACTTGCGCACCTCTTCGAAATCACCCAGCCCGTCATGATCGGTATCAGGATCATGGGGATTCGTTCCGATTGTGTTTTCCTCATCATCCGTCAAACCATCGGCATCGCTGTCCTTGGGCCCACCGGAGACAACGAATTTATGAGGCACATTGGCTCCGAACACATATCGCACCCCCACTTCGGTCGTGGCATTAACGGTTCCCTTATCGCTACCCTGCGCAAAAGCCGCGCGGTAATCCGCCCGGACGCCCCATGAATCATTAATGTTATAGATGACACCAGCGCCAGCCCGAAGCCCCAATGCGAACTGGTTATAATCCTTCATGTCATCCGTAAACCCGATCCCCTGACAACCAAGGGTCAGATAGGGATCCACACGCTTCCAGGGCGTAGGATGGAAAAGTGCGTCCGCCGTGAACCCATACCCTGACGTTTCGCTGATGCCGGCTTCCCCGGTCTGCTCTTCCAGCAAGTTTACATTCTTCCACACCCCTCCGGTTGTGGCATCACGGCGAGGCGTAAATTGGGCCTTGAGCTGAGGCGCAAGAAAGAGGCCCCCCTCAAACGACCACCAGTCGTTCAAGTCATACCCCAACTTGACAGACCCGATAAAACCATCCTTGGTGGGAAAATCCCCCTCCATGTCCATAAAACCACCCATCACTGAAACATTCAAGGGATGCCGATCCCCCGTCTCCTGAGCCCGGGCAGGAATTGCTTTTGTCACCAGACCAGCAGCCAGACCGGCCACCATCGTGAACTGAAGAAAACGTCCGTATTTCATAGATATGTCCTTTTCTCAACTTATATAAAGTCACATTCCCGGAAAACACTCCAAGGAAACCCTTTAATATCAAAAACAAGCCGTTAAACAAAAGAAAAAACAAAAACAAGATTCAGCCGGCAAACTGCAAATCGTAAAGGTGCTTATACTGCCCCTGCAACTGCAACAGTTCATCGTGGGTTCCGGACTCGATAATATGGCCCTTATCCAGGACAATAATCCTGTCACAGTCCGCAATCGTCGAAAGTCGATGCGCAATGGCAAATACCGTGCGCCCCGTCATCAATTCATGAAGCGCCGCCTGTACCAGCCGTTCCGACTCGGTATCAAGCGCGCTGGTGGCTTCGTCCAGAATCATAATGGGTGGATTCCTGAGCATTGCGCGTGCAATAGCCAGCCGTTGTTTCTG
>JBAXDB010000327.1:0-1363 GCA_037141135.1 bacterium
CCGGACATCAGAAAATCCTCCAGGGTCACGCCGGCAACCTGGTCGGTTTCGAATCGATTGGCCCCAACCACGGTGAGATGTCCGTTCGGGAAAGACCGGGGGAACCAGGCGAAATCCAAGGGGCCGGTTCGGCCGCGCTTCACTTCAAGAAAACGATCCGGCCCCAGCACAAAGTCCAATTCGTGATCCCCACCCTGCCAGAAATGCATGGTTTCCGGCATCTCATCGCCGCGTAGCGCAGCCCTCCGCCAGCATTCCTGGGCCACCGCCCACTCCAACTGGACGGCTTGGGCTTCTTCGGATAACCCCAACCAATCGTCCGGCGTGCGGATATGGCCGGGATGCCACGCCGTAGCCACTAATTGGTTCGTCATGTGAAATTTACAGGGACGCCGCCGATTAGATCGCCGGTGGTCGGCATCCCATGCGAGCGAGGGCGCCACGCACATCAGATCCGCCAATGCCTCAATATACCCCGCCGCCACCGTGTTGTTTGCCAATCCCGCCTCCCGGGCCAGTTTGGCCTGTCCGACCGGCGTCCCGGCAAAGCGATACAGACAGTCCAATACGCCCAGCAACATGGACCGTGACCGCCCACCGGCGGCAAAGTCACCGTAAATCCAGTCCCTGACCATTTCGATGATGTAGTCGGGGATACGCCCCGTTGAGGCAATGGCGGCACAGGCAGGCGGGGAACCGCCTGATAACAGATACGCAGGCATGAGATGGGCTTCCTGGATCGCTGAGGCACACACCCTCTTGAATTCCGGGAACGGAAGCGGGGTATAGATGTACACCGTACGCTCCAGCCTGCCCTTGCGACCCGGCAGTCTTTCGGCACCATGGCGCAGGTCGGCCGCCTTCGATCCGGTCGTCACCAGTAAAATCCGACTCAACTCACCTGCGTCCAACACAACCTTGAGCGCTTGGGTCCAATCCTTGACCGCTGTGATCTCATCAATAAACAGGCGCCTGACCTGGGTGCCGGTCGAATACAGGGGCTGGAGCAGGCGGATCTGTTCGGCCAGATGCTGACCGTCCCTCAGTTCATCCCCATTGAGATAAAAGGCAGACCCCGGCCCGTAGGTTTCCACGGTCTTCCTGATCTCCGACTGAAGCCAGGTGCTTTTCCCATATTGGCGGGCACCCCGCACCATGATGACCCCGGGGTCTATCGGCAACGCCGCCAATCCAAAATCCATGTTGAAAACGAATCGCTCCGTCGCCAACTGGTCCATTTTCGGCAAGATCCCAGGCCCGGCAACATTCCCCCGGGCGAGCTCCTGATTGACTTCAAATGAATTCATGAGACCTAATGATCATCAGCATCTGAATATTCATTAACACCATGGCCGTTAACATA
>JBAXDB010000328.1:0-1358 GCA_037141135.1 bacterium
GATCGTCCAGCGCGGTAATAAATATGGCCGGTGTGAAACAACCCCTGCGACGCAACTCCGTGTAAAGTTGAATACCGTCCATTTCCGGTATCGCCACATCAATGAGGAGACACGCATCCTCACCAGGCAGGCCTGAGGCAAGCATCTCGCGCGCGGAGGTAAAACAGCGCGCCTTATATCCGTGCGCCTTCATCAGCCGCTCCAGACCACGCAGCACCGAAGGATCATCATCAACGATGCTCACGACAAGGTTCGTCTGAGTTTCTCCGTTCATGGGGAGAATACCTAGCAGAACACGGAGAATGGGGGTATTGCACCTTCAGACTTCCTGATCTCGCCGGAAAATGAGTTGGCACATTTTGGGGGCCGTCAGGCGAGTTCGTAGATCAGACGCGAACCGGTTTCCGGGTGGCAAAAATTGGCCTGGGTTAATTCAGCAAGAAGGGCAGTCATCGCCTTGTCATGAGCGGGGGTTGCCATTCGATGGATCCGGACAGTCAGGGTGTTTGCCTGCACATTGGGTTCGAGATCAGCGGAGGAGATGAAGAGTTCTCGGACCAAGGCGCGCGCCTCCTCTTCCTTGGCCAAGTGTGGGCGCAAAAGCCCAACCAGCGCGGTCTCGGCGCGATAGGCGATCATCTTGATGGTGTCCGTCAGCATTTTTGCCAAGGGAAGTAGTTGTTGGGGGCGTTCATTTTGCGGGAGCGAAGCGAGTGGAACTTTTCTGGGTGTAGTCCTTCGCTGGGCCCGCAAGTCAGCCAAATCGGCTTCCAGCCTCTGAATATCCTGAAGCCATTCAGCCCTTGAATGAATATCGCCCCCGTCGTTTTGAAGGGTCGCCGCGCCCAGTTCGGCGTGGAGCTTTCGGATTCGGCGGCGGCAGTCGCTCACGGTCTTTTCGAGGGTGCGCCGCGCCGGGTTGACGATCTCTAATGTGCCAGGAAGCTCCTCGCCGCCATACTGCACAAGTGCATCGATGTCATAGTGTTGCATCATGTACCCGAAAAAGTTTTCCTGGCACCACCGGGAGAACATTCGCCCTGCGGCGACCGGACTATTTAGGCGGAGGGCGGTGGTGATGATGGCCGTTTGGTGTCCGGTTTGGGTCAACCGTCGAATCTCCAGAACCGGGAGCGAAGCCTCACCGGAAGACAACACAGTTTGCTTGAAGGCCAGTTTCATCCGGGTCGAGCCACCGCCGGGCACTGGCACATCGATTTCCGAGAACTCGCTTTCAGGCCACAAGTCTTTGACTGCCTTGCGATAGGAGATGGCGCCAATGCGCTGTTTCCAGAGTTTGGAAAATAAACTATGGGTGGACCCTTCACGATCAAAGATCACAACGAAACGATGCAGAA
>JBAXDB010000329.1:0-1352 GCA_037141135.1 bacterium
GCTGTAGAAGAACTGGAGAGGTGATTTTCCCTGACGCTGTGCGGTGACCATGAGGCTTGGGACAACACCCTGCGAGTTGGATCCCTCTGGCGAGCGAGTGCCGAAGGATATTTTCCGCATGATGACCTGGGGGCGGAGCGATTGTTCTGCCTGGTTGTTGGTGGGTTGAACGCCGGGGATGATAAGGAAAGTAAAAAGGCGATCATAGTCCTTGATGATGATGCGGACACGGAGCGTTTCAGCGGCCTCATAATCGAGTGGCTGGTCGGCAAAAGCACGGAGTCGTTTCTGGAGGCGAGGGACAAGCGCTTGAGTCTGTTTGATGGAGAGGCGACCTGAACGTTGCCATCGCCCCAGGCGACAACAGAGGCGGGCAAAGATCATCACCTGCTTGCAGAATCGCAAGGAGGCGGGGGAGCGCGTTGTTTTGGTGAGCAAGATTTCCTGGCGGATATCTTTAGCCTTACGCTTGAGGTGAGCCCAACAAGTTTGACGCGAGGATGCGTTCACAGCGTTATAGGCCGCATAGTCATCGGTAATGAGCGTGCCGGAGAAAGTGTCGCCGAGAAGATCGACCGCCACATCGGAAGAGCGACTGGTATCCACGTGGAATACAGCCAGATCGGAATTTCCGCCATACCAGAGGTAGCCGTTTTGGCCATTCTCCCGCCAGTGTGTTTCGTCGGCATGTGCGACCATTGACGCTTGGAGTTTTGCCTTGAGATCTTCATAGAGAGAAGCGCCTTTGCTGGCGGCCTGCCGATCAAAGCGCAAGACGGTAGCCGGAACCATGCGTAACCCGTAGAAAGTCTCGAAAAAGTCTCGAACTCCGCGATAGGGGATTTTAAGGCCGTAGCGCAAAAACAGACCGGTTGCGCGAGCGACGGGGCCGATGGCGTGATTAAGCAGTTCGCCAGCGGCCTGCTGAACGACGGGGCGGCGACATTTGGCGCAAAAGGCTGAGTGATGGCGGTAGTTGGTGACTTTAGGCCGCGGCTGTATGACGATATCTTCCTGGATGTGCTCGATAATCTCTGTGAATGGAGCGAGGTCCTCATTCTCGCAATGAGGGCAAACTACGGGCGGAGGCACCTCAACGGTTTCATCGATATGATCCGGGATAGGCCGTTGCCAAGGGGGGTGTCCGACGGGAGGACCTCGCTTCTTTGATCGTGGAGATTTTGCATCTGGCTTGTCAGGTTTCTTTCGCCGGTTGGCTTTGAACTGTCGGCGATGAAGCGCCTCCAGTTTGGCTTTCAAACGCGCATTGGATTTTCGCAGCAGCTCGCCTTCTGTGGTTAGTGCCGCAATTTCTTCGCCCTGTTCTTGAACCACCCGGTTGAGTTCATCCC
>JBAXDB010000330.1:0-1342 GCA_037141135.1 bacterium
CTGATAAAACGTATTGCGCAAACATTCAAGCTGATTATTTTGCGGATAATTTGTCCCTAAAGGCTCCGTATACTGTCAATCCCTCATTAATCACGCCAATCTCCAGCCCCGGCGGTATCGCGTCTATTCACGCACGCCAAAACCTATCGGCTTCGAAGGTGGATCATCGGGTGGGAGCAATAGCGGTCGGATCTGGTCATACAGATCCACGAGTGCTGTGTCATGTACAACCAACTGCTTCTCAATTTCGGCCAGTCGCCGGGCGAGTATTTCGTTGCTGAGCAGATGCTCACGCATCTTGACAAATGCACGTACCACAAAGACGCTCATTTGAACGGCTTTCTCGCTTCTCAGGATATTTGCCGCCATGACGGCTCCATGCTCGGTGAATGCCCACGGCAATTTGCGTACGCCGCCATGCCCTGCACTTGATATCGCAATTTGCGATATCAAGTTTGTAAGCTCTTCCCTTGTAATCTGAAATGCGAAGTCCGGAGGGAACCTATTTCGATTACGTTTAACGGCTTCATTAAATCGAAAGGTTTCAACCCTGAAAACTTCTAAAACCCCTGTAAATAGCCGCGATCTGCAGAGTCGGTAGTGCAATTAATTGCACTTTTTCATGGCCAACGGTCCGGGCCAGTTTTGAAGACCCGCGCGCACATATGTACGCGGGTCTTCGAGATGACAGTCTCAGGGTGGGGGAAGGAAAAGCAATTCGTGTCATCTCCCTTTGTAGTGGCCGCTGTCCTCAGCGGCGCCGACCATGACCCGTCTCAACACCGGCCCCACGGTCTCCTGCGGTCTCAACCCCGACCGACAACCCCGAACCCGGCCTCCGCGCCGGTATTATCGCCGTCACATGGTCCAGGTTCAGTCGAATTGTGAAAAGTGAAGCCATGATCCTGCCGGACCATGCATATGCCGGTATGGCGCCGATCTGTCGATTTGGACAATTCATGAGGATGCGGCTCCTTATAACCGCTTTTCGGGGGGCAGAAGAAGCCGTCTAAGGTTAATAAGCAGCGCGATATCTTCTCTAATGGCTTGAGGCACAGTGAGTTGATGTGGCGAAGCCACGACCCCTCCCATTCCCTTCAGGGCTCGCTATTTGGCCCCAACTCAGATTCATCAGGACCTCAACTCTACTTCAGGCGCCCATGATTCTATTCAATACTTCGCCGTTTGGCTGCGAATCCGCTTGTCCCCGCCCTCCGACACTGTTACAAAATCCATAAATAGATTCGGACGTCCAACCACCAGATTGCTGCGTCGTGCGCGGGGGCGTCCCAGCAGGGTAATTGTGGTTGGCGCTTTCGACGCAGAATCTGAACGTTCGGCA
>JBAXDB010000331.1:0-1335 GCA_037141135.1 bacterium
GGCGCTTCTGGGTTTGTGGGGGGATTTTTCATTGAGCAAGAACGGGGTTGAGGTTTAGGCCGCCGAAATGGAACAGGATGTCAGTTTTAAGCCGTTCGCGGTTTCTGTAGCCGCAGGCTTTTTGGACGAGCAGCTGGATGCGGCTGTTGACGCCCTCGGCAAGGGCATTACAGAAGCCATGACTGAGAAAGGTCGTGATGCCGGACAGATGCTCCTTAAACGAGCGAGCTACCTTCTTTATCGGATCAAGCTTGGACTTCATAGCGAGGCGAAACCACTGTGCGAAAAACGAGAGCCCGTCCTCTTCGTTGAGGCAATTCTTGAAACTACGCCACAGTTCCTTGATGCCCCAGGCGCGTGCGGTCTTCAGGGCACTGTTCTTCAGGGCATCAAAGCGTTCCGCATATCGTTGGGGCAGGTTCTCTTCTCCCCACAGCCACATCTGCCGGGTCTTCTTAAGGGCGTCACGATCCGAGCCAGAGCCCATCACAGCTTCTTGACGACGCACTTCATCGACGGCCTTGTTGAGCATCTTCATCAGATGAAACGGATCAAAGATCAGATCGGCAGACGGACAGTACCGACGGGTCGAGTTCTGGTACGGCTGGCCCATATCCATGCTGACCGCCTTGATCCGGCTGCACCCTTCCGGCCCCAGCCATTCCCAGAAGCCATCAAGGCCTTCCTCACCCCGTCCATTGCCCACATAGAGCACCCGAGGTTTGCCGACCACCACACCGGTGACAATGGTCACATAATCATGGCCACGACCCACGGCCTTCTCATCTACGCAGACGTATTCAAGATCGACCACCTCGCGCCGGGCCAAACCCCGTCGCACGGCCCGTTGCTTGATCCCGTCGGCTTCATCCCAGCTGATTTTCAGCAACTCCCCAGCTTTCGACGCCGCACAGGCGTGGAGTACGTCGATAGCAAACCGTTCGAAATACAGCGTAAACCGACTCGATCCTTCCGCCCAGGGCACCTGCACTGTTTGCCCCCCATGCTCGGGGCATTCCACCACCGGCACCGACGCCACCAAGACTGTTTTGAACTGGCAACTGTCCATGTGTCGCCACCGCCGTTCCCGCCACTCCTTCACGTGCATCCGACTGGCGCACTGCGGGCAGCCCCATATCGACTCAGGCGGCAATGTCAGGCGCACCTCAATCGTCAGCTTCTCAGCGTTCAGCTCAACCTCACTAACCGTCCACGGGCTCGTATCTCCAAGAATCTGCTGGTAAAGCAACGTGTCTTTCATGTTTTTCATGACCCCAGCTTACACCCAAGTCAGGCTTTTGGCCGGAAAAATCCCCCCACAAACCCAGAAGCGCC
>JBAXDB010000332.1:0-1328 GCA_037141135.1 bacterium
AAGCTCCAGGGACAGACTAATAGTAAACTAACTATTTACAAATAGACTAATTCAGTATAGAAGTATGCGTAGTTAAGGGCGCTAAGCCCTGGGAGAAGACTATGCGCACAGCTAGAATCGTTGAGGAGGGGGCGGCCTATTATCATGTGATCTCGCGGGTGGTCGGGCGAGCCTTTATGTTCCATGATGATGCAGAGCGGGAGCGGTTCAGGAAGATTCTTCGGGCGACTGAAGGGTATTCCGGCGTGCAGATTGTGACATTTGCAATTTTATCAAACCATTGTCATGCGTTGTTGTATGTTCCCGAACGGCAATATGTTGAAGATGGCGAGTTTGGTCGGCGGCTGTCGTTTCTCTACGACAAGACGATGGTGGAGAATCTCCTGACGCATATCTCTGGATTGCGGCAGGGTGGGTACCATGAGGCGGCCGAGCTGGTGAAAGCGCCCTACGTACGGCGGATGTATGACCTGGCGGAATTCATGAAGGCACTCAAGCAGCGGGTAAGTATATCGTATAACCGACGCCATGCCCGAGTGGGGACATTGTGGGAGGAACGGTATAAGAGCGTATTAGTGGATGGTTCCCCCGGCGGGTTGAGTGCGGTGGCGGCCTATATTGATTTGAATCCCGTGAGGGCTGGGCTGGTGAGTGATCCTAAAGATTATCGGTTTACCGGCTACGGGGAGGCGATGGGCGGCTCGAAGCTGGCGCAGGCAGGTCTTGGGGTGGCGCTTGGAGAACCTGGCACTTGGAGTGAGGTGGCCGGGCGTTATCGTCAATTACTATATGTAAAAGGAGAAACTCGAGGCGTGACGGCGGCGGGAAGTCCGATTCGGCCAGGCTTTAGTATGAACGCGGTCGAGCAGGTTGTGGCATTTAAGGGTAAATTGCCGATGAATGAGATGCTGCGGTGTCGTGTGAGATACTTTACGGATGGCGTGATTTTTGGAAGTCGGGCCTTTGTGGAGGATGCGTTTCGGCGGCACCGGCAGCATTTCAGCGCTAAGCGGGAAGAGGGTGCGCGGACGATGAAAGGCGGGGATTGGGGCGATTTAGTCATAGCCCGGAAGTTACGGGTGAATGTGATGGGCGATCCCGCACCTGCCTAAAGGCTATTTCTCGAGAATTGCCAGGGTGAGACGAGGCCGGTGCAATGCCGGAGTGGTCGGGTATTGTCCGCAGTTGGGGAATAGGGGCTATTTTTGCGGCATGCAAAACTGATCGCATATGACTGTTCGGGTAAAGGGGCCTAGCCGACCCGAAACTGGCCACCGAAATTAGGATGTCATGTTTCAAAACAACAATAATGAGATGGTGATTCGGTT
>JBAXDB010000333.1:0-1321 GCA_037141135.1 bacterium
AGGGTGAGATTCGGGATTTGGTAAACGTGTTGCTTGGCAAGGTGGCGGGGGAAACGCACGGTGAACTGGGTCTGGAGGCTGAGGTCGGCATCGAGGTTCTGCTTGTGGATACGACGTGCCTGAAGGCGAACATTCATTTTCCGACGGACTGGGTGCTGTTGCGTGATGGAGTGCGGACATTGATGAAAGCGGTGAAGCTGATCCGGCGGGAGGGGCTGAAGCACCGGATGGAGGAACCTGAGACGTTTTTGCGGGAGATTAACCGGCTGTCGATGGAGATGACACAGAGCCGTCGTTCGCCGGATTCGGTGAAACGTCGCAAGCATGTGTTTCGCCGGATGAAGCGACTGGTGAAGGTGGTGCGTGAACATGCGACGAGATATGTGGCGTTGCTGAAGGCACAGTGGGGTGAGACGCCATGGACGGAAGCTCAGGCGAGGCAGATATGGCGGCGAATGGAAGGGGTTTTGGATCAGTTGCCAGCGGCTGTCCGGCAGGCCCATGAGCGGTTGATCGGGCGGCGCTTGGTTCCCAATGAGGAGAAAATCCTGAGCCTTTACGAACCAGATGTGCGGGTCATTGTGAGAGGGAAAGCCGGGGCGGAAGTGGAGTTTGGGAACACGCTGTATGTGGGAGAACAGCAGGACGGCTTGATCGTGGATTGGAAGTTGTTGAGAGAGCAAAGCCATGGCGACGCCATGTTGCTTGATGAGAGTCTGGATCGGATTCATGAGTGTTACGGACGCTATCCCGGCGTAGCGGGAGCGGATCGCGGATTTGACCGCAAGGTCACGAGAGATTGTTTGGAAGAACATCATATCTTCAACGGCATTTGCCCACGGTCAGTGACCCGGTTGACAGATCGGTTAAAAGACGAGGGTTTTGTGGAGGTTCAACGCCGCCGGGCGCAGACGGAAGGTCGGATCGCGATCTTGAAGAATAATTTTCTGGGGCCGGTGTTGCGCAATAAGGGTTTTGAGTCTCGGGAACGGGAAGTGGCGTGGGCGGTGGTGACGCACAACTTGTGGGTGTTGGCCAGGATGTTGCGAGCCCAGGAAAAGGAACGGCGGAAAGCGGCCTGAGAGGTTGTTTTTAAAAAGCGAGTTCATGGGGCGGAAAACAGCGCGGCGGTCTGTCAAAAAATGGCTGTTTTATTGGGGTTTTGATGGGTGCGTGACAAAAGTGAATTCCTGGCGGAGAAATTGCGCCGGGGTGGCGCAAAACGAAAAAATGAAATCAGGCAAATATCCTTATGTGGGACAGGCTCTAGTTAAAAGATTAATTTCGAGATGCGAGTCAGATGTTGTTGAGTTCAAGCCCT
>JBAXDB010000334.1:0-1316 GCA_037141135.1 bacterium
GGTTCATCCGACTAAAGCGTACTTGGTTTGATGGATGCCGAGGATTTTGAGTCGCAAGAATTCTTGGTCTCGAAATCCATAGGCTTGGCGTTTCATGGTTTTGATCTTGTTATTGGTGCCCTCCAGCGGTCCCGTGGAGATGGGGTGATCGTAGTAGGCAAGGATTCCCATAGCGTGCAGGCGAAGCGTCTTGGCGAATTTCTGCAGCATCCGGATGCCTGATGATTCGGCGTAGGTGATCCAGTCCATGAGTAAGGCTTGAGCCGTCTCCTCGTCGTCTTGTTCCCAGATCTCATTGAGTTCTGCCTTGAGGTAGTAGGCCGTGGCCAACGGCGCATTCAACCGTAGAGCTTCTTCGAGACGCTGCGGTTCCTTGCGGGCAGGGTCGAGGTTCTCCTGTCTCTTGAGCAACAGCCAACGCACCCCTTTGAGCACGTCTTTTTGCATCGTGTCTGTGAGTTCACGATACATGGCTCGCCGAAGTTCCGAGAGCTTGTCGTTATAGAGCTTGATCACATGAAAGCGATCAAACACCAACTGGGCACCAGGCAGATAGGTCGTAACAGCGTCGATGTAGGCGGGCGACATGTCCGTGGCCACGGCCTCGATCTTGGCCCCCGAGCGGCGGAGTCGGATCCAGAAGTCCTTCAGGGCATCCCCGCCTTTTCCCTGGCCGACATGTACCACCACTCCACTTTCCAAGTCCATGACTATCGTCAGGTAGACGTGCCCCTTGGCTACGGAAATCTCGTCGATCGCGATTCGCCGAATGTGTTTCAACTTTGGCCTGTCGAATCGCCGTTTCAGGTCGGCCTTCTGGATCTCCTTGATCACGTCCCAACTGATGCGCAAATGGTCCGCTACGTCCTGGATGGTCATACACTGCGAAAGTCCCAAAGCATAACGCTCGAAGGCTTTAGTGTACGTGACGCGAGGATCGGCAAAAGCTATCTTCACCTGCCGGACAACCTCGCAGTCACGACACTCCACGCGGGGGACCGCCAGAGCCAGGTATACTGGTTTGATGCCAATGGGAACTGTGCGGAAACGACGGGGGGTTTGCCCACGCCCAATCACGTTTCCTGACCCACAGGCCGAACAACAGTACGATTCCCGCGGTTGCTCGATAGACAAAATTATCTTACCCCCCACATATTCGGTCTTCACGTGCCTGTAGCCTCGAACCCCGAAGGCATGGTATAGTAAACTCGTGGACATGCTGGTTTCTCTCCTGGAATTGGTTGAATGTAACTCCAATGAGAATCAGTATGTCCGCTTTTTTCAACCCCCCCGCGCATTCTTGCGACGGATGAACC
>JBAXDB010000335.1:0-1308 GCA_037141135.1 bacterium
CAACCCACCTACCACAATGGCCAGGCACATGAGATAGTCCTCCATGCGCGTCGGGATGGTCCGATCGCGCGAACGCAAGGAGGAAGAGACATGGCACGGGACGCAGAGAAGGAGAAGTTCTGGCGTGGGAAGATCTCGGAGTTTGAGAACGGCAGCCTGACAGGGCGCGAGTTCTGCGCGAAGGAGAAGCTGCGTGAAGTACAGTTCTATTACTGGCGACGGGAACTTAAGGTTGAGGATACGAAGAAGGAAGCCGGATTCGTTGAGCTGGTTCGGTCCGGCGCGGTAAGCGGAGGAGCGGGAGTTAGCATCCGGATCGATGAGCGCCTAAGCATTGTCCTGGAGCGAGGATTTGATGGGGAGACTCTGAAGGATGCCCTGGCCTGTGTGTGCATCGAGGCGCGCGGTCGATGATTCCAGTCATCGGCGGTGCCAGGATGTTCCTGTTTCGCGGACAGGCGGATATGCGCAAAGGGTTTGACGGGCTCTCGGGGATGGTCGAGGAACATTTCTCCGAGAGCCTGTTTTCCGGCGCGCTTTTCATATTCCTGAATAAGCGGCGTGATCGGGTGAAGATTCTGTACTGGGACCGTGACGGGCTGGCATTGTGGCACAAGAGACTGGAGCGTGGAAAGTTCCAGATGCCGGCCGACAAGGACGGCAAGTCGGTTGAGTTGACACCGGCGGACCTGTCGATGCTATTGGAGGGGATTACGCCGCTGCGGGTAAGTCCGCGCTACCGGCTTGGCGATGCAGCTGTGGCGACCGGCTGATGGCTGAAAAAGGGGGCAAAAGATTTATTTCTTTTTTTGTTTACAAGTATAAGCTATAGTGCTATAGCTTATCTTATGAAGACTAAAACAACTCAGGAACTGGAAGCGCAACGGGCTGTTCTCCTGCGGCAACTCAGGCTGGCTGGCCCCATGATCGAAGGATCGATAGCAATGCCGTCGCGTAAGTGCGGCAGCGCCTCGTGCGAATGCGCCCATGGCGTCACAAAGCACAGGGCAATGATCCTCTGCAAAAAGGTCAATGGCCGCAGCGTGGCTACCTACGTGCCGAAGGATTTGTGGGAACAAGTCCAGGAGTGGAACAGGGAGCATAAACGCCTCAAGAAAGTGCTCAAGGAGATGTCGGCCATCAATGAACAGATCATCCGGTTGCACGTCCAGGACAAGCGCCATGATCGGGATGTGCGCCGGTCACTGAAAGTGCTGCCTGAAGTATAACTCGAGGATATCAACAGCGATGACGCTGACACAAGCCATAGCCGAACTGAAGCTCAAGGACGACCAGATAAACGATCTG
>JBAXDB010000336.1:0-1305 GCA_037141135.1 bacterium
AGTTGATTGGCAAGGTCAAGGTACGCCTTGTTGTAGGGCGTAGCCGAAAGGAGAATGCATTTGCTGGCATTGCGGGCCAGATAATCGCGCACCGCCAACCAACGTCGCCCTTCTCGGTTTCGCAAATTATGACTTTCATCAATGATCACGACGCGATAGCGACGGAGATCAGGCAAGATGTTCTGCGCCTGAGTGACAGAGACCACCTTTGCAATCAGACGATAACGATGGGCGTAATCTTCCCACATGCCCACGAGATTTTTGGGGCAGAGAATGAGTGTTTCAAGCGAGCGCGGCGGGTCTTGGAATACCCTGGCCAATGCAGTCGCCATGAGCGTTTTGCCAAGACCGACGACATCACCAAGGATAACCCCTCCCCTTTTCTCCAAGTGCCGGGCCGCAATGCGGACGGCAGCGGATTGAAATTCCAGCAACGTATCACGCATGTCTGGTGGAATATTGAATTCCGACAAGCCAGCGCGTGCTTCCTCGGCCAAATGGTACGCCATTTTGACATAAATATGGTACGGGGGCGGACATTCAGGACGAGCCCAGCTTTCATCTATCACCTGGATGAGTTCCTTTGTGATATCCACGCACCACCTGTCACCCCAGCGGTCCTTGAACCACTGGGCGAGTTTGGCAGTGGCGTCGTGATCAAGAACGTCCACATTGAGCTCGCCCTGGTTGGAGAGGCCCGCAAGCGTGAGATTGCTGGAGCCGAGAAACCCGGTAATGGGATTATTGGGGTCAGCCCGGAAACAGAGATAGAGTTTCGCGTGAAGGGTATGGCGTAGAAAGAGCTTTACAACCACTTTCCCGGCCTTCAGTTGAGCCGAAAGGCGGCGCAAACCGGCCTCGTCATCGTCCGTGGGCGCGCCGAAAGTGAGTTGCGCGCGGAATTCTTCCGCCAAGCGGCGTTTTAAGCGGATGACCGATTGATTACTGACCTGCTCCTCCTGGGGGAGAAGACTATAGGCGGACCGCAATTCATCCTGGGCAAGCCGCTGCATACCGACAAGGAGGCGGCATTGCGCACCCTCGCCCCCGGTCCAGTTCTCGATGAGGCTGTCAATGGCCTTCCAGCCGCGCAAATTGAAGTAGCCAACGCAGAAATCGGAGCGTTCTGAAATTTGAAGTGTGTCCCGGAAGGATGGGAGGAGGTCTAGCGCTATATTATCGAAAATACGGGGCATCCGTTTATCCTTAAAGAACTTTTCTATAGCGCCTTAACGCCGCTGTCACAAGATAGACAAAACTTACACAGAGTGACATGCGATTACAAGATGAATGGATGTTCGCTCA
>JBAXDB010000337.1:0-1304 GCA_037141135.1 bacterium
ACCGGAAGCCCGGGCATCAATTGGAGGGACGATACAAGGCCAAACTGGTGCAGGGGGATGAGTACCTGATGACGTTGACCCGCTACATTCATTTGAATCCCGTGAAAGTGAAGGCGGTGCGAAACCGGGGTAAGGCAGAGCTGAAGCGTTATTTGGAGGCTTACCGGTGGAGCAGTTACGGGGGCTATCGGGATAAGCGGCGAGGCGAGGCGTTCGTGAACTATGGAATATTGAAGACGCTTGAAGCGGATCCGCAGAGGGCGCGCCAGCGTTACCGGGCTTATGTGCAAGGCTGTTTGATGGAAGACGACAGCGAATTGCGCCGATTGCTTGATCGTAGTAGCTACGGGATCGGGGATGAGGAGTATGTTGATGGATTGGAAGAGGAAATAAGGGGGCGTAAGAGTGGAGCGGCTCGGGATAGGGATGTGTCGTATCCGGGTGAGAGGATTCCGCTGGGTCGTATTGATGACCTTGTGGCGACAGAATATGTGACGGAGGTCGAGGCGTTGAAGGCGCATGGGCGCAGGAAAAAGACGGGGACGGCAAAGCTGGCGGCGATTGAGCTGGCCTGCCGATTGAGCGGAATGACTCAACGGGAGATCGGTGAGTATTATGGTGGAGTCAGCTCACAGGCCGTAAGTGCGGCGCGAAAACGCGCGAAAGCTCTGGTGCCGCGTGAGACATTGGCCCGACTTGCCGCACTCGCCAGGAAGCAGGCACATGTTTCGAATTAATTGTAATTTACAGTCTGACCCCGACCGTGGGGTGCCGCACTCGCCAGGAAGCAGGTACATGTTTCGAATTAATTGTAATTTACAGTCTGACCCCGACCGTGGGGCAGTCTGACCCCGACCGGACCCCGACCGTGGGGGCGCTTCGCTTACTCCTCTTCGACGATGCGGGGCCAGCATCCGCGCAGCGAACCATAGTGGGGGCGGAGCATGGAAATGGTTTCGCGGGTCGGGGTTTTCGGTTCGCCCTGTTTGTCCAGAAAAAAACATCCATAGGGCGCATCCAGGTCCAGCAGGAGATCAAAGAGGTCCTGCGCCTCCTTCATCGCCGCTAGCCAGATGCCTTTCAGGGCAATTGGATCCACGGGAACGGACCACTTCAAGCTTACATAGGTCTGCTGATCATAATGATGGGTCCTCATCATTTCCGACCGCATAAAATCAGGACTCAAGCCAGGATCCTTTGCCGCTGCCGCCCAGATCAGAGCGCCCAGAGAAAGGCGGGTCTGGTGCAGATGAATCAAATCCACATAATCCCTTACGACCCCCCGACCCACGCCGGCCAATACC
>JBAXDB010000338.1:0-1298 GCA_037141135.1 bacterium
TGGCTCTCGGACATTAACGGGGGCACCCGCCATTTCACCTAGGCACACATCACTCTAACTCTCAGTCTGTAATTGTCAAAGTTTCTGAATCCGAAGGCACGTCTTGAGATCATTTCCATCTTGGTATGGAAGCCTTCTGTGATCCCGTTGTTTTTAGTGAAACGCCACATGCGGACGATCTCCTCAGACCAGGAGGAGAGGGTTCGTCCGAGTTGCGCTAACTGGGGGAAGGTGGAGTAAGCCAACTCGCGCAGATGCTCTAACCAGGATGGGATGAGTTGGCGGCACTGACGTGCGGTGCGATGTTTAAGCAACAACAGGGTGGTCAGACGCTGCTTGAAGTCATAGACGATCTTCAAGGCGGGGACCTTCTGCAGATATGCCTCCAGGCGCTGGGGCTGATCATTTTTAAGGTTGTGCTGATGTCGGCGCATGAGGGAGAGCAGTCCCCTGTTTCTGGACCCCGAGGGGTCCAGAAGTCGCCACAAGTTGAGGAACTGGTGGTTGATCAAGCGGATCACGTGGAAGCGGTCGGCCACGATCATGGCATTGGGGAAGTATCGCTGGACGATCGAGCGGTAGGTATCGCTCAGATCCATGCACACCACCCGCACCTGCTCGCGCCCCTTAAGTCGCTGTAAATAGGGCTCCAAAGCGGCTTCAGAGCGTCCCAGAGTCACGTCGTAAACCCGGTGATGTTCCAGGTCACACAAGGTGGTTGCGAAGCCCTTCTTGCGGCTGAAGAAGTGCTCATCAATGCCCAGAACACGCGGACAAGGAGCGTCCTGACGCTCGGAAACCGACCGTTCCAGGAAGTTGTGAAACCAGCGTTCCACGGTCGCAGGAGCGATCCGTTCCCGGCGCGCCAGGGTCTGCCGATCGATGCCATCGAGGTGTTTGAGGTAGACCTCTCGGCGGAACGCCTCGGTATTGCGTCTCCTCGGCAGTATTCCCGGAAAACGTTGATTGAAGTATTCCCCGCAGGTGCGGCAGTAGAATTTGTGCGCCTCCAGGTTCAACCAACAATGACGCGCCCCTATGTCGGCATGCCGTACACGCCTCACAAAACTGTGCTTGATCCTCAGGCGTTCGCCCTGGCAATGCGGGCATTGTATCAGTCCGGTATACCGGACTGATACAATCACCTGATGGCGACCTTCAATATTCTTGATCTCATAATCCTTCAAACCCAATAATATCTCTGCGTGGGGCATCTACTTCTCCTTTGGCTACATGGTTGCTTGACACTTCCATTATAGCCTAGGTTTGGTAGGTGCCCCCTTTAATGATCAAGAGCC
>JBAXDB010000339.1:0-1280 GCA_037141135.1 bacterium
AAATGCCGTGGGCTTGACCATGAAGCCATAATCAGGGACCCAGATAACCAGATATGGCTCGGGCTCACTCCGGCCTTAATCAAGGCCATTCGCCGATTTACTCCAGTTCAGGACAGAGATGCACTGCTTCTTTACATAATGAAGAAATCTCCGCTCATGCGAATCAGGGGCCACGGCTCATATGTCACTTTCGAGTTCAGTTCCGACGGAGAATATAAGCCTCTTGATGCGATCCGGAAGTGGGCAAAAAAGAATGCCGGACCGGCGACGGTGCTGAATATCGTTAATTTCGTGTCGGGCCATTTCACAGCCATCAGCGTCCTGCCTCACCAGTTAAAGAAGGTGGTTTCCTTAAGAGCGCAACAATGAAGGCCATGAAGAAATACGTGTTTCACTACGATGCCCCTCCCCTCTATTGGCTGAATGCCCGCTCCATTAAAGGGGTAATTCGGCAGTTGAAGGCTATGGGGATGGAGCGCCCCGTCTGCATTGAGGATTGTCATGGTTCGGAAATTTGGTGGAACGAGGATGGAGAACAGGAGCCGGAGAACCGCCACATCAGGAATAAAAGTGAAAAGACATCCGTATTTCTCATCAAGAGCTGCAATGTAAGAGGGAGTGGAAGAAAGCAGAAGGTAAACAATAAGAGGACCGAATCATGAACGCTGTACAAACTATCGCCATCTCCAAACTGATCGGGGAACAGGTTGAGAAGGACGCTCGTAAGAAGGTTGGCTCCGGCTCATATGCCGCCGACTTCTGGCTCCATGTCAGTGGTGAGATCGACGTAGGCGAGGATTACATGCGCAAAGTGCCACAGAAGGCAAAACCTTGGGATTTGCTGGCCGCCGCCCTGAGTCGTTTGAATGGTGTGACGGTGGAAGCGATCGTCCGAGATGCCATGAGTGCGGCCCCTGAAATGGTGGAAAACATCAAGAAGCAGGCCGAGGTGGCAATTCAGGCCATCAAGGGCACCACCGAGACCATGTGCGCCGGACGGGTGAATGCCGAATTGCAGGTCGAGGTAGTGTCTGGTGTGATTCCTGATTCCAAAGCGGCATAAAGGGAGGACTGATTGAATGAAGAACGGGATATCAGAGGGTAGCATCAGGATCGGCTCTGCTTGTGATGGTGAGGTAGTTGCTATGCTGGGCGTCCTCGTGCGTCTGTCAGGCTGGAAGACCGTCTTGGAGGCATTGCAGAGCGTTGCAATGGGTTCAGGACAGCCCCGCATCGTTGGAACAATTCTGGCGGCTCGGGAATGGCTTTTCGGGCAGGAA
>JBAXDB010000340.1:0-1269 GCA_037141135.1 bacterium
TATATGGATTATCTCGCCTTTGATAGAATAGGCCACGATATAAGGCGTTCCGACAGCAATTCCCGGTCATTATTTCGTTATAAAAATCATATAGTTGAGATAATTCAGCAAAAATCCGTGCGGACTATGCAGAGTATCGGCTAGAATGTCCAATTAACCTCGGTTGGAATTAGTGGTATTCGTTGTGAATTCAAATAATTATTATAAAACCCCAGAAAACTGTTCGGCACCATCCCTGCTGGATGCCATTCGCAGCGTGTTTTCACATATACCCGACCACCGCACCGGAACCACGAAATTCACACTGGCCGATGCCTTGATGTCCGGGCTGGCGGTTTTTGGGCTCAAGTATCCGTCGCTGCTAAAATTCGACGAGGACCAGGACGAGCCAATCATAAGGCACAACCTGAAAACCCTCTATGGCGTCGATTTGGCCCCTTGCGACACCCAGCTACGCGAAATCTGTGACCCGGTCAATCCCATCGAAATAAACCCCGCCTTCAACCGCCTGCACCAGTCCCTCCGTGACCAAGGGTTGCTGAAACGCTATGAGTATCTGGATGGCCGTGTATTGGTCTCCTTTGACGGGACGGGCCAGTTTAGCTCCAACAAACTGGGCTGCCCCCAGTGTTGCGAAAAGCATCACCGCAACGGGGCCACAGAATACTACCACCAGTTACTAGGCGCGGTCATTATCCACCCCGACCTCCCGCAGGTTTTGCCGTTCATGCCGGAGGCCATCCTCAAAGGGGATGGCGACAGCAAAAACGACTGCGAACGCAATGCCTCCAAGCGGTTGTTGCCGAGGCTGAAAAAAGACCATCCCGAGTTGCGGGTGATTGTCGTCGAGGATGCCCTGTCCGCCAACGGGCCGCACATAGGGCTATTGAAATCATTATCTTACAGCTTCATCATCGGTGCCAAGCCAGCGGGGAACGCCTACCTGTTCGAGCAACTGGATGCCGGCAAGAAAGCCGGTTCGACCCGGGAAATCGAAGTCACGGACGCGCAAGGCGTACTGCACGGATACCGCTTTGCCAACGGCCTTGGCCTCAATGCGACCCACCCCGGCATGCTTGTCAACATGGTGGAATACTGGGAGGCCAAAGGCGGCAAGGTTCAGAATTTTAGCTGGATCACGGATATTGAGATAACCCCTGAAAAAGTTTCCAAAATCGTCCGGGGAGGGCGCGCACGCTGGAAAATAGAAAACGAGACGTTTAACACGCTGAAGAACCAAGGCTATTGTTTAGAGCATAATTACGGGCA
>JBAXDB010000341.1:0-1264 GCA_037141135.1 bacterium
TCGGCTGCCACCTTTTTTCTAGCGGCGAGATCAGATCACAGCCCTGTTCACGAAATCCGGGCCGCCCATAACCGCCCCGGCCCACATCTGATTAAGAAATATACCCCAGGGCAAAATCTCAATTCCATCCATTGTCCGGCGTGATTCCGGGTCAAGTGACACAACGATGCTTCTCTTCACTTTATGTTCTTCTTTGAACGCCCTGAGCCCTTTCAAATGTCTTTCATCAACCATCGCAGATGACTTCACTTCGAGCACAACCTCACCATCTCCCAGCACAAAATCCACTTCAAACCCGGATGCCGTCCGCCAATAGGCCACCGGGTAATTCTGTCCGGAATATCCCGAATGGGCGACAATCTCCATCCAGATAAAGTGCTCGAAAGCGCGGCCAAACAACTCACTTCCTGGCTCGACATGCCCTCGACGGGTCAGGTGAATCACTGGAGCCAAATCGAAGAAATAGAACTTCGGGGCCTCAATGACCCGCCGCTTGGCCCTTTTCCTAAAGGCAGGCAAATAACGCCCGATCAGGGTATCCACCAGAATCTGGTAATACTCCTTGACGGTCGGCCCACTGACACCACATTCACTTGCAATATTCCTGTAGTTGATGATTTCGCCGTTCGATATTGCCCCCACCTCAAGGAAACGACTGAAAGCGGGAATATTTCGGGTGAGCGCCTCCGCCATGATTTCTTCTTTCAGGTAATCACCCACATAGGACTGCATCAGCCGGCGGGGATGAGGACTGTCATAATGTTTTGGCAACAGCCCTGAATTCAATGCGGTCGTGAGCGAAAAACCCGGCACCTCAACCGACGTCAAGGGATGTAACTCGAACCTTATCGCGCGCCCCCCAAGTAGATTGGCATGGCCTCGCTTGAGTTTTCGAGCACTTGATCCACAGAGAATGAAATGGGCACCAAGATTCTCAATCATCCAATGAACCTCGTCCAGGAGCGCAGGGACTTTCTGGATTTCATCGATGATGACAGGTCGCAACGCCTGAGACCCGTCCGCATGCCGGGCCATAAGAGTTTCCCGGATTAGCGCCGGACGCCGAATGAGGCGCTCATATTCAGTCGACAACAACAGATCAAAGCGCAAAACGCCAGGAAAGAGCATCTTAAGAAGCATACTTTTTCCCGTTTGGCGCGGCCCCCACAAGAAGCATGTTTCCGCCCCAATATCTTTGCCTGTCAGCAATCTGTGATACATGACAATATAAATATCATATTTGCATTATCATGCAATACTAAAC
>JBAXDB010000342.1:0-1219 GCA_037141135.1 bacterium
CCACATGGCCGGCGGGTGGACCGCCAGTCTTGTGGAAAGTTGATCTTGGAGAAGGCTACGCCGGACCCGCCATTCTGAATGGCCGTGCTTACCTCCTGGATTATGACGCCAGGGAAAACGCCGACTCACTCCGGTGTTTTTCAATGGAAGATGGCCGCGAAATCTGGCGGCGCTGGTATAAGGTTCACATCAAGCGCAACCACGGAATATCACGCACTGTCCCCGCCGTTTCCGAGGATTTTGTCGTGACCATCGGGCCGCGTTGTCATGTCATGTGTGTTGATGCCAAAACCGGCGAATTCCGTTGGGGCCTGGACCTTGAGAAAGACTGGGGAACCACCACCCCCATGTGGTATACGGGGCAATGCCCGCTCATGCAGGATAATCAGGTCATTATCGGCGTCGGCGGGAGGGTGTTGCTGATGGGAGTGGACTGCACCACCGGTAAAATATTATGGCAGACCCCCAATCCGGATAACTGGCAAATGTCACATGCTTCCGTCACACCAATGGAATGGCAGGGCAAGAAG
This sequence comes from bacterium, assembly GCA_037141135.1. GTDB lineage: Bacteria > Verrucomicrobiota > Kiritimatiellia > CAIKKV01 > CAITUY01 > JAABPW01. The sequence goes on from JBAXDB010000342.1 coordinate 531, forward strand.
ATGTATGTCTATGCCGCTATCGGCGGAATCATCGGGGTGTCTGCCGAAAAAGGCGAGGAAGGCAAGGTTCTTTGGCAGACGAACGACTGGAAATATCAAGTGGTGGCCCCCTCCCCGGTCCCATTGGAGGATGGCCGCTTTCTGGTGACTGCAGGTTACGGAGCCGGAAGCGCCATGTACAAGTTGACCAGGGATTCAGGCTCGTTTACGGCCAAATTGGATTACCGGTTGGAGAAAACAATTTTCGCTTGTGAACAGCATACCCCCATTTATTACCAGGGCTTTCTGTACTCCATACTACCCGCCGATGCCGGCGGTTCACGTAAACAAGCCGTCTGCATGGCTCCCGACGGCAAGATCATGTGGAAAAGCGGCCCCACAGAACAATTCGGGCTTGGCCCTTTCATGATCGCCGACAATAAACTGCTGCTTCTCGAGGATAATGGGAAATTGACCATGATTGAGGCCACTCCCAAAGGGTATGTTAAACTCGCCCAGGCCAAGGTACTTGAGAGGAAAGAAGCCTGGGCGCCCCTGGCATTGGCAGGAGGGCGTTTGTTGGTCAGAGATTATGGACAGATGAGGTGTCTGGGCGTGGGGGAGGACAATTCAGCCAAGCAGGCTAATACCCCTCACCTCAGTCCTCTCCCTCAAGGGGAGAGGAAGCTTACAGGAATTATTCCCTCTCC
>JBAXDB010000343.1:0-1218 GCA_037141135.1 bacterium
CTAGTGTAGTGTCCCTTAAATAGCTATACATTGACTTATTGCCTTGGTTTTCCGCATTCTTGGCTGGGTGCAGCCCGGCTTGATACCCTCCAGCTTCCGGCGTGCGCGGTCCAATTTCTCAATGATTTCACCGACGTTGGCCGTCCAGATGAAAGGCCGCGGATTTTCGTTCCACGCGCCGAGGAAGTCGGCGATGGCCTTCTCAAGCGCCGGCACACTGAAGAACACCCCGCGCCGAATTGCTTTGTCCGTCAATTCTCGAAACCAGCGCTCGACCATATTCAGCCAGCTCGAACTGGTCGGGATGAAATGGCAGACAAAACGCGGATGTTTCCCCAGCCATTTCTGCACCTCCAGCGTCTTATGGGTGCCGTAATTATCCATGATGACATGAAGCCTTAGCTCGGGCGGATATTCGCGGTCAATCCGGCGAAGAAACTTCAACCATTCCTGATGGCGGTGTCGGGGTTGACACTGGCCGATGACCTTCCCCGTCAACATATTCAGCCCGGCAAACAGCGTCGTGGTCCCGTTCCTCTTGTAGTCATGTGTATAGGTTCCGCACCGGCCCTTCTTCAGCGGCAAGCCCGGTTGCGTGCGGTCCAGCGCTTGTATCTGGCTCTTTTCATCGATGCAAATGACCACGGCTTTCTGGGGCGGGTTAAGGTAGAGCCCAACAACATCTGTCAACTTCTCCAAGAAGTTCGGATCGCGCGAAAGCTTGAAGGTGCGGTGCTGATGCGGCTTGAGATTGTGCAGTTGCCACAGACGGTTAACCGTATTCTTACTCACGCCTTGCGCCCGGGCCATCGACCGACAACTCCAATGCGTTTCACCTTTCGGCTTGCTCTGTAGCGTCGCATTCACCATGGCGTCACGTTGGGCCGACTTGTACGTCGGCTTTCGTCCACGTCCAGCCCGGATTTCCCACACAGCGCCAACCCCCTCGTCGCGTACTCTTTCTCGCCATGTCCGAACAGTGTGTCGATTGACTCCCGTCTGCCAGGCAATCTGCTGGTCCGGCTCGCCCGTTCCCGCCAACAGCACCAGACGGCAACGCAAGGCCACCTGTTGAGGCGTCCCGGCCGCCGCCGCCCACTGTTCCAATTGTTTGTGATCCATCACCGTCAGACTCACTGCATTTGCTGTTTTTCTCATGCCAGAAATATAGCAAAACATTGAATTATATGTCTAGCTATTTAAGGGACAATACACTAG
>JBAXDB010000344.1:0-1217 GCA_037141135.1 bacterium
CAGGGGAATCGCATTTGGAAAAAGCTTGACATGCCGACAAGGCCTTGTGTCCTTGGGAGGAATGGATTCTACCTGTGGCGAAAGCAACGCCATGGGTGGAGAGAACGATGGAGGGATTTACAGCTTGCTTTAAGGACCTCAAGGATCCGCGAACCGGGAATGCTGGGCGGCACGATCTCCTTGAAATCCTTATGATTGCGCTTTGCACCCTCTTATGCGGCGGCGAAAGCTGCGTGGACATGGCGGATTTTGCTGTTGAGCGGGAAGACGGCTTGCGGCAATTTCTGTGCCTAAAGAATGGCGTTCCGAGTCACGACACGTTCAGCCGGTTGTTCCGTCTGCTTGACCCCGATGCCTTCCGCGCCTGCTTTCAAACCTTCGTGGCCCGTCTGGCCGAAGCGTGTGAGGGCGTGATAGCAATCGACGGCAAGTCGATGCGTCGCTCCTTCGACAAAGCCAGTGGAAAGTCACCGCTACACATGGTTACGGCCTGGTGCGCCGAGCAACGCCTTGTCCTTGGACAATTGGCCACCGACGCCAAATCGAACGAAATCACGGCCATTCCCAAACTTCTCGCCATGCTTGATCTCAAAGACAGAACCGTGACTATTGATGCCATGGGCTGTCAGCGCGCCATTGCCCAACAGATCATTGATCAAGGGGGCAACTACGTGCTTGCCCTCAAAGGCAATCAGGGCACGTTGCATGCTGATGTCCACCTCTTTCTGGAAGATACGGAAACGTCAGTTCAAGCGACTCCCGGCATGGTTGATGGCGATCATGGCCGTATCGAAACCCGTACGGCCACCCTCGCCACTGACATTTCCTGGCTGCAAGAAACACATGACTGGCCTGGTTTGACTGCCGTCGGCAAGATCACCCGAACCCGCGAAATCAAAGGCGAAATCACAACCGAAAGCGTTTACTACTTGCTTAGTTCGGCAATGCCCGTTTCTGGATTCGCTGACGCAGCCCGATGGCATTGGGGCATCGAAAACGGCCTGCATTGGGTCCTCGACGTAACTATGAACGAGGACCAAGCCAGAAACCGCCGCGACAACGGCCCCGAAAATCTCGGAATCCTCCGCCACATCGCTATAAACCTCCTCTCCAAGGAAGCCAGCAAGCTGTCAAAGCGCCGGAAGCTCAATAAGGCCGCTTGGAATAATGCCTATCTCCTCAGACTCATCGCACAAATTTGAAATGCGATTGCCCTG
>JBAXDB010000345.1:0-1201 GCA_037141135.1 bacterium
AAACGACAAAAGCCCCCGCACGAATGCGAGGGCTTTTGTTCAAATTAAATCTGGCGGCGACCTACTCTCCCAGGGGGTCTACCCCCAAGTACCATTGGCGCGGGCGGGCTTAACTGCCGTGTTCGGAATGGGAACGGGTGTGTCCCCGCCGCTATGGCCACCAGAAATCATGTGTCTATTGGGATTCCCCCCAAAGACTTCAGAGTAAGCACGAGCATAAATCCAAGCCCTCGGCCGATTAGTACCGGTCAGCTGAAGATGTTGCCATCTGTACACTTCCGGCCTATCAACGTGGTGGTCTCGCCACGGGCCTTACTGCATTAACTGCATGGGTGAACTCATCTTGGAACGGGCTTCCCGCTTAGATGCTTTCAGCGGTTATCCCTTCCGGAGGTGGCTAATCAGCCGTGCCTTTGGCAAGACAACTGACACACCAGAGCTCCGTCCGTCCCGGTCCTCTCGTACTAGGGACAGCCTTCCTCAATACACCTTCGGCTGCGGAGGATAGGGACCGAACTGTCTCACGACGTTCTGAACCCAGCTCGCGTACCGCTTTAATGGGCGAACAGCCCAACCCTTGGGACCTGCTTCAGCCCCAGGATGCGATGAGCCGACATCGAGGTGCCAAACCTTTCCGTCGATATGGACTCTTGGGAAAGATTAGCCTGTTATCCCCGGGGTACCTTTTATCCGTTGAGCGACCACGCTTCCACAAGCAATGGCCGGGTCACTATGTCCTGCTTTCGCACCTGCTTGACCTGTCAGTCTCGCAGTCAAGCTCCCTTGTGTCATTACACTCGACGACTGATTACCAACCAGTCTGAGGGAACCTTTGAGCGCCTCCGTTACAATTTAGGAGGCGACCGCCCCAGTCAAACTACCCGCCTGGCGCTGTCCCTGATCCGGATTACGGACCAAAGTTAGAGCTCCAAACTACGCAGGGTGGTATTTCACTAATGACTCCACCAGTGCTAGCGCACCGGCTTCAAAGTCTCCCACCTATTCTACACAGCTCAGGTCGAAACTCAACACCAAGTTATAGTAAAGGTCCACGGGGTCTTTCCGTCCTTCCGCAGCAAACGAGCATCTTTACTCGTACTTCAATTTCGCCGGGTCTATGGTTGAGACAGCGGGGAAGTCGTTACGCCATTCGTGCAGGTCGGAACTTACCCGACAAGGAATTTCGCTACCTTAGGACCGT
>JBAXDB010000346.1:0-1177 GCA_037141135.1 bacterium
GCCGGAGCACGGACTTGAACCGTGATACCCGTGAAGGTGGTAGATTTTGAGTCTACTGCGTCTGCCATTTCGCCACTCCGGCCTTGTTGAGAGGGGGACTTATATACTACCACTCTTTTATGTTCAACCGTAATTTTGACAAAAATAATAATGGCTCTATAGTAATCCCATGAATTTCTTTGAATATCAGGAAGCCGCACGTCGGCAGACCACCCGCCTGATCGCGTTTTATCTGCTCGCGGTCGTGCTGATCGTTCTGGCCCTATACCTGGTCACCACCTTGATTTTTCACTACGACGCTGCGGCACGCCCAGATCAACCGTTCTATTGGCCCGCTCTCTGGGATCTCCAGTTGTTCGGTGTCGTGGCACTTGTCACCGGGGGCATCATTCTGTTGGGCAGCCTCTATAAGATTGCCTCCCTGTCATCCGGAGGTGCGGCTGTGGCTGAAATGCTGAACGGTCGCCCGATCGCACCTGACACCACGGATTTTGGAGAAAAACGCCTTTTGAATGTGGTAGAGGAAATGGCCATCGCCTCCGGTACCCCCATCCCAAAGGTCTATGTCATGGATGGCGAGGAAGGCATCAATGCCTTTGCGGCAGGTTTCTCGACTAAGGATGCCGTCATCGCCGTCACCCGCGGCACACTCACACAACTCAACCGCGAGGAATTACAGGGGGTCATCGGCCATGAATTCAGCCATATCCTGAATGGCGATATGCGCCTGAACATCCGGTTGATCGGGGTGCTGCACGGCATTCTGCTGATTGCCATCACGGGCTATTTCATGTTCCGCATCCTTGGCAGCACCACGAGCGGCAGTTCCCGTGATAAAAAAGGAAATCCGCTGATGGTTGTGGTTTTGCTGGGACTGGCCATGATGATTATCGGCTATATCGGCGTCTTTTTTGCGCGGCTTATCAAAAGCGCAGTGTCCCGCCAGCGGGAATTCCTGGCCGATGCCAGTGCCGTTCAATTCACCCGCAATCCAACCGGCTTGTCCGGCGCCCTTAAAAAAATTGGTGGGCTCGTTACAGGCTCCCGCCTGACCACTCCCGCGGCGGAAACAGCCAGTCATCTCTTTTTTGCCAACGGCATCGCTTCCCCTTTCCTAGGCCTGCTGGCAACCCATCCGCCATTACAGGAACGTATCCGACGACTGGAGCCGCAGTTT
>JBAXDB010000347.1:0-1174 GCA_037141135.1 bacterium
CTGTCAAATGTGTCAGGTGCATTGACATAAGGATGAGTGAAAGGCTATCTTTCAAATGACTTTTTCAGGGGGGGTACTATTCAAGGGGTATCCAATCGAATGTATGAGGGGACTCAGGGATCCTTGCATAATCGATGGGACGGGAGTATTTTTAGTCGATCAGGAGAACGAACGATGAAAACGATATCATTGAAACTCAGGGTTTTGTGTGTAGTGGCGATCGCAGCATGTGCGCTGGTCGGCCAGGCCGAGCCGGCGGGACGTGTAGGGCGTGCGGTCATCGCGGCGTTGACGCCGAATGCCACCGCCACTTATCCCGACAAGACCGTGCATGATTATCCGCAGGGACATTTGGACTTGCGTGAGGGTCTGGCCCTTTCTGAATTGCATACCATTAACACCGATCCGCATGGCCGGATGTGCATGGTCCTGACGCCGGGCGCCATGCTCTGCGTACGGCCGTCCACCTCCGTCAAGCTTGACCGTCTGGAGCAGATGACCGATGGCTTGCCGGAAACAGGAAAGGATCTGCAGCGCCGGATCGAGTTGACCGTGACACAAGGCGCGGTCCTGCTGCATGCCGGGCCCCCGACATCCAATATGACGATCCGGCTTGCGATTCCGGTTGGTACGGTGACGGCAAATGGAGGCGAATTCCTGGTGATGCAGGATAAAGGGGACTGGGTGATTGGCAGCTATCGTGACGGCGTATCGGTTACCACTCCCGACGGCACTCAACCTGTCGCTGAAGGTAAGCTGCTGCGTTTGACTCGTGATGCCTCGGGAAGAGTCTCGTTCAAATTTGAGGAAGGTGGCGTTGAACCCTACCGGAATCGATTCGATATGTGTCTCGAATTTTTTCCAGAGTTAGGCAAGTTGGTGTTCCTTCCGACCGGAGTTGATCTCGGGGGCTTACAGAGTTGGCTGGGCACTCCTGGAGGGATTGTGATGGTGGGGGATCCCCTGATGTGGTCGGATGTCACCCCTTCAGTTCGGTATGACCAGGTTCCTCTGTCTGTCAGGACGCCTCCGGCGGCGGGGCGGGGCGATGCGGGTGGACAGTGGACACGGGATCAGATCTGGGCCTGGTATCGTAACGCGGGTGTGATCAGAGGAGTATACTATATCCCGCGTGTGGCGGTCAACGCCATTGAATTCTGGCAAGCGCAGAGGG
>JBAXDB010000348.1:0-1168 GCA_037141135.1 bacterium
AGCCTTCAGTTGAACCGCTATGTGTTCCGGGCTTATTTGTAGGGCGTTATTAAGAAATTCCTCCACACTCTGATCGATGGCATTGAGAAGCTTGCTGACAACCTCGCGGCCCAAGTCTGTGACCAGATCATTGAGAACTCCTTCAATGAGGGCGCGGAATAGCTGCCACAGCAAGGCAGCATAGGTCAATATCTGGAGTTGTCCGCTTTGCCGATCCCGGATTTCCCCATAGGTCAACTGGCCACCGCGGAGCATCGCCTCGAAGAGGAGCAGATAGCGCATGGCCGCCAGATGCACGGAAGCGTAAGCCACCTCGTAGCGGCCACTCTGCTCTTTCAAGAAGCCGAGATTCTGTTTGATCTCCTTAAAGTAGACTTCGATGGACCAGCGCAGCGCGTAGACTTCCAGGATCTTGGCATCGCTCAGCGCCACATTCGTGCAGAGGAAGACGACCCATGTATCGGCCGGGCAGGAGCGAACCGGAGCGCTGAAGACCAGGCGGACATCAACCCAATGAGCTGGTTGGTCCTCCTGGACCTGCAGATTAATGCTCACCGTGATACTGGCCGTCTTATACCTGGCCTTGCGGTTCCTGGGCCGCATTCGTCGCTGGACCTTCGCATACAACTGGCTGGCGGTATAAGAGTTTCCTTGGTAGCGATAGGCCAAATTCCCGCGCTTCATTTGAAAGATGCCGACCAGGTTGTTGTCCAGACAGCAGTGAATGTTTTCCTTGCAGCCAAACCATGCGTCGGCCAGAACATAGGCGGCACGAAAACCTGCCTGCAGGGCTCGTTGGAGCATACCCCGGAAGAGTTGGTGTTTGGTCTGCTGCCCAGCCCGGCGCATGTCCCGGGCAGAGGAACTGCGCTGGTCCCGGAAGGGTTTGTCCTTGGGTTTTTCGACCGCCGCCTTGCTTCCCATCACCAACTGGGCCTCCACCGGCAGGAATCCCGATTCTGTCGCCAGCCCCAATTGCAACACTTGATGGCCCTTGAGCGTGCGGCCCTGGGTGTGGTCAAAATAGCAACTGGTACCTTGGACTTTGCGTCCTGCGCGGGCCTTGCTGCTGTCGTCCGCCACAAACGCGCAATGGGAGGGCGACCCCATCTGGTTACTTTTAGACACCTGGTAGGCCAGTCCGCTAGACAATCCGCGCCAATTAATG
>JBAXDB010000349.1:0-1148 GCA_037141135.1 bacterium
GAGTCATTAGGAATAGGTAAGAGTCGGCTCTACATATTGCGTGGCGAGTACCTAAGAGCCAGGACAGCAGGGAAGGCGGATGCTTGGTGTCCGGGTGTATCTGGCGGGAACCATGCCGCACCATGGGATGAGTGGGTTTTGACCTTTCTGGGGGCGGCGATCCGAAAAGGCTACAGCTATTCGTTCGCGGCAAGCGAGGTGGATCGTCTCTATGGTATCGCTTTGGCCCGCTCTCAAGTCCGACAATGGGCGATACACGCAGGCGTCTGCCAGGCTCCAAAGCCTCCCCGGCTCCCAGCCCATTTGAGGCGTTGGCAACGGCAGGCCGTGGGCGAGCTCTGGCAGATGGATGCCACGCCGGATTACTGGTTTGGGCGTAAGGAGCCCGCCTATCCGTTGTTGGACATGCTTGATGACTGTAGCCGCCTGCAAGTCGGTTGCGCCCTCTATCGTAGCGAGAATGTGCCGGCCTACCTGCATTTCCTTCATGGTTCATTTATGCAATATGGCTTGCCGTTGGCGATCTATGTCGATCAGGCGGGCATCTTCACGGGGAGCAAGGAGGATAGCCTCACCCGTATCGAGCAACGTCTCAAGTTCTACGATGTGTCGTTCATTGTCGCCAATACACCCGAGGCCAAGGGCAAGGTCGAACGCATCCATCAAGTCTGGCAGGATCGCCTACCGCCTTACTTCGCCCTCAACGGCTTGACGCCCTCTTCCGACTGGGAAGACATCAACAGCCACATCACCGCTCTGCGCGAACATCGCAACCGGCGTGAGCGCCATCGGGAGCTAGGCATGGTGCCGCAGGCGGCTTGGGACGAGGCGGTGGCACAGGGACGAAACAAGCTTCGTCCCGTGCCTAAAGAACCATGGTGGCATTATGTCTGGTCCCTGTGGCATCCCGTTGTCATCGCCGTGGGCGGGCGCGTCCACTTCGGACAAGACTCATTCCCCACCCAAGGCTCCCCGGGAACAAGGGCTGTCCTCTGCGAACACCTCGACGGGACTGTCTCGGTGCTCAAGGAGCGCCCGGACAAGCAAAAACTCCCTGCTGTCCTGTTCACCAACCGCCCTCGTTGACTGTATCCCCACTTTCCAGTTTTGCTCGCTACAAAAATTCCAGTTTTGAAAACTACACGACA
>JBAXDB010000350.1:0-1142 GCA_037141135.1 bacterium
TTCAGATCGCGTGACACCCCTATCTCCATCACAAGAGTTGACTCAAAAAAGTGCGGGCGGGGACGACGACGGGTTCTTTGTTAAGGAAACAGTCTGACTCAACGTAAGGTTCCTCGATAACCACTTGAAATGCATGTTTGGCACCCGTCTGAGCCTGCATGAGAGCCAGCGCTGGCGAAAGAGATGATTCCGCGTTTTTCACTTCGACCAAAAACCAAGGCTGGTTATCCTTCGTAACCAGAAAATCCACTTCGCGTTTCTGCTTGTCGCGGATATAGAACAGATCGAACTTCCCCAACCCCAAATCCGTCCACCCTTCAACTGCCTTCAAGAGATGACAGGCCACAAACGTTTCCGCCCGTTTTCCGACATCCCCGATCATCGACCAGTCCCGCAGAAACCATTTCGGCTCCTTACGAATAGCCAGTGCGACATTCCGGTGCCACGGTCGAACCAGAAAACCGACATGCAACGCAGCGAGCGCCCCGACCCAAGCTCTGGCCGTATTTTCGCTGACCCGCACCTGCCTGGCCAGCGACGCATAGACCACTTGATCACTCGATCGTTCAGCGAGGACTGATGCAAGGGCGATCAACTGGTCAAGTTCCTGAATGCGCGTCATTTCACGCACATCCTCGCGCAGCAACTGCGTTTCCCTCAAATTATGCCAACGCCTTGAGAAGCGCGCATCACGACGGACGAACGGCTCGGGAAATCCACCGTACGTCCACAACGCCGACCATTCGTTTTCGCTCAATTCGAGGGGAGCGCCGGGCAGTTCCTGTTGCAAAGCCGGGTGAGCCAGTTCCGCCACACTGAAGGGATGCATGCGGTAACAGAAATACCGCCCCATCAGACTATCACCGCCACGCTTGAATACATCCAACCGGGACGAACCCGTCACAATTATTTTCGTTTTTTCCCCATAGACATCGAAGAATCCTTTAAGAAAGGTTTTCCAGCGCGGATACCGGTGTAATTCATCAAAAGCCAAGACCGGCGTGCTGGCTTGGATTTTCTGCAGTCCGGCCTCCTGAGCAATTTCGACAGGGCCTTTGAGAATCCGCGCGCGTGAATCCTGATCGTCCCAATTGAAATAGGCCGAAGCCAGTTCCCTGCAAACGGTGGTTTTACCAACCTGC
>JBAXDB010000351.1:0-1137 GCA_037141135.1 bacterium
TTGACAACAAATCAACTTGGGAAAACCATTGCGGAACTCGTAATTCCAGCCAACCAGCTGGAAGAAAACATATGGGAGCGACGGTAAACGTGGATCTCTGAAGTATAAGGAGAATTTGATGACAAAAAGAAGAATTCTGGTGGTGGATGACCATCCCCTGATTCGCAAGGGCTTGTGCGATGCTGTCGATGCGCAGGCGGATCTTGTGGTGTGCGGAGAGGCTGAAGCATGGCGCCAGGCGCTGAAAATGATTCAGTCTCTGCAGCCGGATATTGTCTTGCTGGATCTCAACTTGTCGGATGGCAACGGCTGGGATCTGTTGCGGCAGTTGGAGGCCGAGGGTGTTCAAACACCGGTTCTCGTGGTGTCGGTATGTGACGAGGCGGTATACGCCCCCCGCCTCCTGCAATCGGGGGCAAAGGGATATCTGATGAAAGATGCCCCCATCACCAAAGTGCTGGACTCCATACGGAAAATTCTAGACGGGCACATCGCCGTCAGCGACACCATGGCTTCAACCCTGATCAAGACTGCCACGCTGAAGAACGGAAAGTTATCCTTAGCATCCGAACTCGATCAATTAAGCAACCGGGAGCTTCAGGTGTTTGAATTATTGCGACAAGGGAAAAGTAGCCGGGATATTGCCGAGTTGATGGGGGTCAGTCCGAAGACCATTGGCACCTACAAAGCCCGACTCATGGAAAAGTGCGGAGTCCGGACAACTCCTGAACTGCTAGCCCGCATGCAAACGCTCGCCAATGAATAGCCAGCAGCGGCTTTGTGGCAATTCGGGCACCCGTGTCAGTTAGACCCCATCGAAGAGGCTCCCGATCATAGTGTATTGTAGTCTCAACAAAGACAAAAAACTCATTGGTGGCTCAATCTTCTTTCACGAGAAGAAGAGTACGCCTGCATATTCCAAGGGAATCATCTTGGATTATCGTATTCAGGAGACGGGCGAATGGAAGGGGATGATCATATTCATAAAGGAACAGTGCCGACCGTGGGTGCCTCAATCGTCGGCAAAGGCTCACCCCGCCAGCACCCGCTCCCGCCGCCTTGCGATCACGCCACCACGCCGCTCGCCACCCTCCACCCTCAACATGTTCCCACAACTCTCCGTCTCCCAACGCCGGT
>JBAXDB010000352.1:0-1136 GCA_037141135.1 bacterium
CATGTCTGCAAACGGGTGAGCCATAACGCAAGTGAACCTTCGTTTAAGCCTCGTGACGCGAATTCGTGTGGTCAGGATGTCGAAGAGTCTGAAACCAGAAGCTGTCCAACAAAGAACGGGAATGAGCCGGACGGCACACGACGGGGTAGAGAAGGATAGCGCGCCCGGACAGTTCTGTCAGGAACTTGGGAGACCCGCCGCACAACATCGGCGGGAGTCGGACGAGGCCGTAGTAGTGATGAAGCGGGTAACGACCGTGGAGCGAAGGGCCTCTGCATAAGAAGAGCTGAGTCAGAAGACGCAAAGGGCTGATGGATGGAAACATCTAAGACAGAAGATTGGGATGACTGGGGGCCGATAATAACGGAGCCCGGAATGCCCGTGAAACTCGTTGCGTGGAGACAGACGCTAAGCGAGAAGGCAAAACAGGATAAGAAGTACCGGTTTTACAGCCTGTACAGTCTGGTCACTCATCCGGATACATTGAAGTGGGCCTGGAAACTGGTTCGCCGGAATAAAGGTGCGCCCGGTGTGGATCGAGTGACATTCAAACAGATTGAACAGCAGGAAGGCGGGGTTGAGCGCTTTCTTGGCGAGCTGGAAAAGGAGCTGAAGGGAAAGACCTATAGAGCCAAGCCTGTTCGTAGGGTGTACATTGAGAAAGAGAATGGAAAATTGCGGCCATTAGGCATCCCGACCATTAAAGATCGGGTTGTGCAAATGGCGGTCAAACTCATTATCGAGCCGATATTTGAGGCAGACTTCAACGACTGTTCGTATGGCTATCGGCCAGGGCGGTCAGCACAGGACGCGATACGATCCATTCAAGGGCACCTGAAAGACGGGAAGAACGAAATCTATGACGCAGACCTCTCTGGCTACTTCGATTCAATTCCGCACGACAAACTCATAGAATGTCTGCGGATGAGGATCGTGGATGGGAGTGTGCTGCGGCTAATTCGCCAGTGGCTGAAAGCTCCGGTGGTGGACGCGACGGAGAAAGGGAAGCCCCCGAAAGTGACGCGGAATGACAAGGGAACCCCGCAAGGTGGCGTGATTTCGCCACTATTGGCCAACCTCTACCTTCACTGGTTTGAGGTGGTGCTGCTAAAGGAACTCAAACGAGGACACCTAGC
>JBAXDB010000353.1:0-1130 GCA_037141135.1 bacterium
TATAGATACAGAAGCTAATCAAGCGACATAATAAACTATTATGCTGGGCAATTGTCCTCTTCCCATATAAAGTAACCGGCGGTAGCGGAGCGCATTATGACCCCAGAATGGTTGGAAGACGGAAGAAAAGTACCCGATGATGTTATGTACTACATACGGAGGATGGCGGTGTACGCCATCCGCGTGCTGGGTCAGAGCCCGGAAAAGGTGGCCGAAACCTATAACTTTGACCGTTCGTGCATTTACCGCTGGCTGAAACAATACGACGGGGGCGGGTTTGAGGCGCTGGAAAGCCATATGCCGCGCGGCTCCGACCCCATTATCACCAAAGCGACCGACGACTGGATGAAACAAGTGGTGTTGGACAACACCCCGGTCGACTTTGGCTACGACACGAACTTATGGACCTGCCCGATTTTGGCCACCCTATTGCGGGACAAGTTCGGGGTGACGGTGAGCGACACCGCGGTGAGGCAGCACCTGAAGGCGATGGGGCTGACCTGCCAGAAACCCGAATACCAGGACGTGGCAAGGGACGAAGTGGAAATCGCGCGATTCCTTGACGACAAATTCCCAAGGATACAAAGGCTTGCCGAAAGGATGGGAGCGGACATCGCGTTTGAGGACGAGGCGGGCGTGGGGGTCATGACCCGCCACGGGCGGACATGGGGGATGAGCGGGGAAACCCCTGTTATCAAAGCCAGCATGCTGAGGAGCGGGTACAACGTGCTGTCCGCCGTCACCGCCGAAGGGGAAATGGACTATTCAATCCAGGATGGCACAGTCAACGGGGAACGGTATATCGGGTTTCTGGGCGGATTGATTGCGGGCAGGAAACGCCCCCTGATCGTGCTAGCCGACCACGCCACCTTCCACCATTCCAAGCAGGTGCGTGATTATGTGCGGGCGCACCGGAGCCAATTGCGGGTGTTCTTCTTGCCGAAGCGGGCACCTGAATACAACCCGGACGAACAGGTTTGGAACGAGGTCAAGAACAACCGCATCGGAAAGCAGCCGGTGAAAAACAAGGAGGATTTGAAGGCCCGCCTCACTTCCGCATTGGATTCGTTGAAACAAAACAGCCAGCGTATTATTTCTTTTTTCCATCTGCCGAACACCAAGTATGCTGC
>JBAXDB010000354.1:0-1115 GCA_037141135.1 bacterium
AGCACCAGGCGTACCCGCCGCAGGGCGAAGTAGGGCTCAGACCAAGAACAATTGGGCTTTATTGATTGCCAGAAGTGATGAGTGGTTAAAACCCCTTATAGACACCGAATTTATCCCGCCAATTCTCCCAGCTGCCATATTTTTCCGGGCAGATCCGGTGAAGCTTGAGCAGTCGCGGGATCGCATGCTCCTTGGGAGGAAGTTGGTCGGCCACAAACCGGCTGAATTTCTTCAGGTTATAACAGGGAATCGCGGCGAACATATGGTGTTCAATATGGAACTCCATGTGCCAGTACAGGAACGAACTGAAAGGATCGAGGATCGCATCACCGCAACTCACCCGGAAATCCGGATGATTGGGTTCACAGGCCGTATGCTGATGGACACCCGCAGGAAACGACAGGAACCCCGCACTATAAAAAGGCGCAAAGGTGACCAGCAACGGAAGGAACCATAAGCCGGTGGCAAGGCATAGGGCCACGAATATCACATGGACAACCAGACAAATCAGGGCGAAGCGGTAGACTTGACGACGGTCCTTCTCGCTAGCTTTGTTCAAGACAAACTGTTCCCAGCTATCCAGCCTGAAGCCGCGCCCACGCCAGCCTTTGCTGGTGGGCGTCATCGTAAAAAGACGGGCCAGGTTATTACACAACGCCCTGAATTGAATAACACGGAAGAACAAATCAAAGACCAAACGGGGCGTGAGCTTCAGATAGTTGGGCACATCCTCACCGTCGCTCCCCTGATGCAACGTGTAACGGTGGTGATACCCCTGATGACTCAGGCGGTAAAGATGGGGATTCCACGGCCAGAACAGAATCCCGTACAGAGCCGTCATTCCGACGTTCAGGAACCTGCTTTTAAAAACAGTATTATGGCTCAATTCGTGAATGGCGTCGCCAAAACGGGAATAAAACGTCCCGTGGAAATACATCGCAAAAATAAGCAAGACCCAGTGACTTTGACTGAATGCGTAATAAGCCAGACCGCCTGTCGCCGCCAGCAGAAGCAGAAAACCGATTGACTGTGCGAGCCCCTTTACATTGCTCCGCTCGGTAAAGCGGCGCAACTCTTCAGGACTGATCCTGACCTTTACCCAATCAATCTCCGCA
>JBAXDB010000355.1:0-1108 GCA_037141135.1 bacterium
CTTCTTGTAATGAACCAGCGTGGTGGCAATAACGTAAAATGTGGGTAACGACAAGGGCTAAAGCACGGGCCTATTACCGGCTGCGCCGGGAATGACCATAAATGGCCATAAAGACGCTTGGCCGGCCGAAAGATGTGGGTAACGACAAGTGCTTTAGCACGGGTTTTGGAATGACCGTGATCGACCACCCCCCGCGTCCCGACCGCCGTAGGCGGTCGGGACGCGGGGGAAATGGGAGGTTTTGGTCGTGTTACCCGTGCTAAAGCACTTTCCTGGATGGCTTGGTTCCATCCAGGGGTGCCTTGCTGCCTTAGCTCGCCCCGTTTTCTATGGGACTTGTTCTGCGGGTAGTTTTACGCTGCTCTTCTTGCTGATTCTGATTGGTGGGACGAATGTGAATGGAAAGACAGGATTGCGGGGGCATCCTCTTCCTGTTCTGACTGGTCAGTTACTCGTCTTCGCCGCCATGCCCAACCCGCCAATCCGATCCCCGCAATGCCCAAAAGCACCAAACTCGAAGGCTCAGGCACTACGGCAAAATCACTGTTGTGATCCAAGACTGCCCATACGGTATTATTAACCGTATTCACGCCCCAGTTCCCCAACGTCATCTCACCAGAAACCCAAGCCCCTTGATGGAAACTGCCGAGGTTGGTGCCGAAATTGCCATCAATAGCGTTTTGCCAACTGCCCGTAATCGGATTCCGCCATGCCAGATAAATCCACTTGTTCGATGCCCATGTCTCTTCGCTGTCAATTCCGAGTGGTAACAGGTTCGGATTGTAATTCATCTGCAAGACGAATGGAGCGGTCTGGCCGCTATCATCAAGACCCATTCCTCCCAGATGTAGGACATCGCTAATCAACATTGGGCTTGTTCGCTCATCCAAAGTCTGGGTTTGCCACGACATGCTGACGGTTTGGGTTGAACCACTGCTGCTATTCAGTCCGGCCAGAATCGTTACTGTAGTGCCGACCCGATCAAACCCGCCACTTCCTGTGGTTCCTGTTGCCTTTGATTCAAGGTTTGCGTAGCTTCCATCCTTAGCCACACATACTATACTGCCCGTGATTGGGATTGTCCCATCTGAAGATTTTTCGCATACTC
>JBAXDB010000356.1:0-1100 GCA_037141135.1 bacterium
GGGGGTGGGTTGTTGTCGCCCCGTCTTTGGTGGTGGGGTGTGTGGTGTTTGATTCGTGGATAGTGGTTGCGAGCATCTCGCAAATGGGGTTCCTTCCCTCTTCGGGGGGTGGGTTCTGTGTTTGTGGATGTGCAATTTCTAATATTGGTTTTGTGTTTGTAAGTGTTTAAGGGCGCATGGTGGATGCCTTGGCACTGGGAGCCGATGAAGGACGTAGGAGGCTGCGATAAGCCTCGGGGAGCTGCCAACCGAGCGTTGATCCGAGGATGTCCGAATGGGGAAACCCGGCACGAGTGATGTCGTGTCACCCGCCACTGAATACATAGGTGGCGGGGGGGAACGCGGGGAAGTGAAACATCTCAGTACCCGTAGGAAGAGAAAACAAAAGTGATTCCGTGAGTAGTGGCGAGCGAAAGCGGAGGATGGCTAAACCGGATGCATGTGATACCCGGCAGGGGTTGTGTGTTCGGTGTTGTGGGGCTTGTCTTTCTCAGATCTGCCGGTCTGGGCAGCAGTAAGAAAAGGTTGTGTTAGTCGAAATGGCTTGGGATGGCCTGCCGTAGAGGGTGAGAGCCCCGTAGGTGAAAACATGATCTCTGCTGGGACGGGTTCCCGAGTAGCAGCGGGCCCGTGGAATCTGCTGTGAATCTGCCGGGACCACCCGGTAAGCCTGAATACTTCCCAGTGACCGATAGCGGATTAGTACCGTGAGGGAATGGTGAAAAGTACCCCGGGAGGGGAGTGAAATAGTACCTGAAACCGTGTGCCTACAATCCGTCAGAGCCCTCGACTTGTCGTGGGGTGATGGCGTGCCTTTTGAAGAATGAGCCTGCGAGTCAGGGACATGTCGCGAGGTTAACCCGTTGAGGGGTAGCCGTAGCGAAAGCGAGTCTGAATAGGGCGTATCCATGCAATGGTGTGTGGTGTAGTGGCGTGTTCTGGACCCGAAGCGGAGTGATCTACCCATGGCCAGGGTGAAGCGCGGGTAAGACCGCGTGGAGGCCCGAACCCACTTAGGTTGAAGACTGAGGGGATGAGTTGTGGGTAGGGGTGAAAGGCCAATCAAACTCCGTGATAGCTGGTTCTCCCCGAAATGCATT
>JBAXDB010000357.1:0-1096 GCA_037141135.1 bacterium
ATTATCAGGCTGCATAAGCGACTGCGGGATGATTGAACAGACTACGGATCAAGGCGGGAGTTTTCTGTGTGGATCTCATAACTTTGGCGAGCTGGCTGTGGAGTTCCGAATGGGTTGAGGCGGCGGGCTGGTTGCGTAGCCGTCCCTTCACCGTGTTGTTGAGATATTCATCAGGATTGAGCTCGGGGCTGTATGGGGGGAGATAAAACAACTCGATCTTTTCAAGGCGCTCCGCCAACCATCCGTTGACAGCCTTCGCCTTGTGTACGCGAAGATTGTCCACGATCAAATAGACTTTGCGTTTCGCGCTCTTGATCAGACGACTCAGGAATTTGATGAAGATATCGACATTTAACCCGCCCTTGTAAATCATGAAGCGGGCGTCGCCACGGTTGCCAATTGCGGAAATCATGCTGGTGGTCACACGCCGGGCCAAGCCTCTCACCACAGGCGTCTTTCCTATCGGGGCGTATCCCCGTCCCGAATGGTCTTGATTGCTCACGCCAGTCTCGTCACCCCACAAAATCTCGGCTTTTTCAGCCTTTGCGCGCTTCATGATCGCAGGATATTCCACCTCGATCCACTCGCGAACCGCCGCCGGCTGTTGCTCGTAAGCCACTTTCTTTGGACGTTGTGGAGTGAATCCCCATCGCTTGAGGTAATGCCCGAGGGTGCGGACCGGCAACTTTATGTCGAAGCGTTTCTGGATGAACTGACGGATAACTGGACGGGTCCATAGAGCGAAGGGCAACTTGAGCTGCTCAGGAGTTTTGTCAGTGATGGTCTTCATGACGATCTTTTCCTGGGATTGGGTCAGTGTGCGGCAAGCTCCAGATGGCCGTCCGCGCCGACCAAGCGCCAGCCCACTTTTGCCGCCCTCCCGATACAAACGCCACCAGAGGCGGGAAGCGGCGACCGAAATATCCAGTGTATTCGCAATGGTTTCATGAGTGAGCCCCTGAAGCTTCATTCCCACCGCGCGAACCCGCAGTTCATAGATCACTTCGGGTGGCTCTTTGCGTACATCTCTGGTTGCCATGCCCAAGTTTAACATCAAATCATAAAAAGGCTAGTATTTTATGGCCGGATTAATAAT
>JBAXDB010000358.1:0-1089 GCA_037141135.1 bacterium
CGATCTGGACGGAAACGGGTCTATCTCTTGGCAGGAAGCCAAGAAATGCCAATTAGCCAATGGCGATTCCGCAAACGACGGCACACCCTACAGTGAGTCTTTGTTCCCGGTAATCCGGTGTTTTCATCACTGGCGGGAACGTACCGTCAAAACGGTGGATCCCATGACCGGCGATGATGGGCCACGGGAAAGTTTGACCCTGAATGTGGCTTACGGAGGCAATGTCTTCGAGGGACCGTTGACGTGGGAGTATACTTCATCAAAGTAAGGGCGCTGTTGCGCTTTATGAATCAATTCCGCTGGCGTGATCTGAAGGGCCTCACACCGCAACCAGCATCATTACGGCCATCGTTATGAAGAACAGGCCCATCAGGGTCTTGCTAACCACTACGTTCCGTTTGCTCCACTCCAGGACTGCCTGCCATTTAAGGCCCTGATAGACCAGGATGAACAGGATCACTAGGGGCAGCACGAACATGAGATTGTAGGCCAAGAGGTAACCGATTGCCCTGGACGAATAGCCGCCCCCGCATTTGATCAGCATCACCAGGGTCGGGATGTAGATCTGCCCTGTACAGACGCTCTCCAGGGCGGTCACAACCACGCCCGTCACTAGACCACCGACCACGACACTCTTGTGCCCCATCCCGCCCTTCATCACCGCGTGTGCCCACCTCATGAGCCGGGAGGGCAGTTTGACCGAGATATCACTGGGTTTGTGCGAAGCCCCGTATCTGAACGCATCCCGCAGCGAGAGCACCGCCAAAAGCATCAGGATGGCCGCCATCACCACGTTCGCCACCATTCTGACCTTATGAAACCCTTCGAACAGGTGGATCACCCTGAGCACGCCGAATCCCAGGGCCGTATAGGTCATAAAACTGCCCACCGCGAAGGCACCACCGGCCATCAGGATCCCGCGTCCCCGCACACCAGCCGCGGACAACAGGCTCATGAAAAAGACAATCGTGGCCATCGCACAAGGGTTCAGGGCATCCAGGAGGCCGGCCATCAGGATACCCGCCAGGGTGAATTGTTTGATACGGCTGGTCAGAACCGCCTGCATCCCGGGTTTATCCGGCATATTGG
>JBAXDB010000359.1:0-1085 GCA_037141135.1 bacterium
ATCTTTGAACGCACAGGTTCTCACTCGGAGCTGCTGAACAAATAGAAATCGAACCAAAAAATGCTCGGTACGGCTCGCACGCTCACCGCGAGGTGGCGTATGGGGTGGCGTAGGGGTCACGTCACTTCATAAGGTTGCTGTGTTGATATTCTGTCATGTCAGGACCATTGCCACGGCTGAATCAAGCGGGTTGCGGGCAGGTTCGACTAAGCGTAGCCGACTAAGATGGTGACTAAGTGTGAATTCCCCCATCAACCATCAACCATTCCCCATCAACCATTCCCCCCTTACCTGAACCGGAATACCGTACCGGAAGTCAGTGGTACATAGCCCACCATCGTGTGCGTCGCGTTCGTGAAGATCTTAACGCTCCCACCCGCCAGCGTCAACTTACCCACCGCGGCCGGGCATAATGTGCCTCTGACCGTCGAACCTCATCGACGTTTCGTCACCAGTCCGCACCGCCCAAATGGACATCTCCGCCGGGAAATTCAGATTCACCCAGCTTCAACGTCATACAGATGTTCTTTCCAGGAATGGGAATGCCCGTTTCGCCATTGTAGTCCATGGTCACGTTCACATCCCGCGGCTTCCATCCATAGCGTCCGTAATACTTTGCCAATTCAGGAACGCAGAATAACAGGCCAAAGGGCACTCCCTGGCGCCGGGCTTCCGCCATGGCCCGCTCCATCAGGCCGGCCCCGACCCCACCCCCGCGCGTCCCGGGCCTGACCGCCATGTTTTGCACTCCGGCAATGCGGACCGCTTGCGTTCCAACCTGTATTTCGCGAATCACAATGGCGATATTGCCATCTAACATCCCTTCATCCGCACCATGGATGACCGAATAAGCTGGCAAGGATCCGTGCCAATATCGCGTCACGGAAAAAACCGCCTCATCCTCCGGGAAACAGACACAAAGCAGTTCCTTGACCGCCCGATCCGTCGCGGGAGGCATCCGGCTTTCATCGATAAGCGAGAAATTATCATCTGTATTCATACTTGAGAGCACCGCCTTCCAGCCGACATGATTGCCATGAACGCTCACCCATGTAAAGTCTTGAGTATCAGCCGCCTGCCGGACC
>JBAXDB010000360.1:0-1083 GCA_037141135.1 bacterium
GACGGGATGCCCACTGGATGCCGCCGGATGCCTGCGACCTCGTTTGAAAAGGACTCTATGCCCAACCTCAACATCTCTATCCCTCACAGTCTGTCACAGGCTGAAGCCGCCCAGCGTATCCGTAGCCTGCTCAACAATCTGAAGGCGGAACACAGCGACAAGATCAATGATCTCAAGGAGGAGTGGGTCGGCCATACAGGTAAGTTTGCCTGCTCCGTTATGGGATTCCGGGTTTCCAGCATACTGGCAATAGAACCCGCGCAGGTGTCTATCACCGGCAATCTGCCGCTTGCCGCAATGCTGTTCAAGAGCCGGATTGAATCGATGATCAGAGATCAAACGGCAAAACTGCTCGCTTGAGCCTCCAACTGTTGATCATCATGCTCGACCACACCCGTCGACAAGTTTGACACCACAATCCCGTTTTTGCACACTGCCCCCATGAAAGTGCGTATTCAGGCTGGTTGCGACGAGTGTGTGACCGTGCCACCAGAAACGTGATTTCCTATCAGTCAAACCGAATGAAACTAGCGCAACAAATGATGAAGGGTTGCCGGCCTGGCTGGGTGGTGGCCTTGATCCTGGTGGCAACCAGCTGCCAGCTCATGGTACAGGGACGGGTATGGTGGTGCACTTGTGGGCGGTGGAATCTCTGGGCAGGGGACATCTGGAGCGCCCATAATTCCCAACATGTCTTCGACCCCTACAGCTTCACACACATCCTGCACGGAGTGGCCTTTTTCTGGATCCTGACCTGGTTGTTCAAGCGTCTAACATTCCCCTGGATGCTGACTCTGGCCATCCTCATGGAGTCGGTCTGGGAGGTGGCAGAGAACACCGCCTTTATCATTCAGCGCTATCGGGAAGCGACCATCGGGCTAGGATACGAGGGGGATTCCATTATTAATTCGCTTTCCGACATCCTCTGCTGCACGGCCGGTTTTATTCTAGCCCGGCACCTTGGCTTTCGCATTGCCCTCGCCCTGTTTGTGTTGATTGAGGTATTTTTAGCAATCAGCGTAAGGGACAACCTCACCCTCAACGTACTCATGCTCCTTTGTCCGATCGATGCCATCAAGCAAT
>JBAXDB010000361.1:0-1082 GCA_037141135.1 bacterium
AGGTTGTTACGACAATCGGATTCAACTGCGGAGCAGTTGAACTGCCGGATTTAGGTTCAGAATCCAGAATTCAGGATTCAGGAGTTGCAAGCCAAAGGGTTATGCCCGCGATCAGGGAGGTCTCTCGAGTTCATTTTCTATGACACCACCTTGGGAAGCACTTGTTTGCGTAAGGCCTTGGGTATCAATTCTGAATTCTGAATCCTGAATCCTCGGTGCGATGTAACAAAGTGAAATCGCACCCAAATAAGGCCGGCTACAGATCGCCAAGCAGTTCGAGGTCACCGAGGTCTTTCGGTCGCCCTACTGCGCGCTTGTTTCGGGCATACGCGTCCTTCCCGAGAAAGAACACCTTGCGCCCGCCAAGAGCTCCGGCCACTTTTCCGGACCAGATGTCTTCCGCGCTGAGGCCATCCAGAATCGTAATCAGGTCAATACGCACAGGGGGAACGCCCATCTGAATAATCTTGCCGGAAACGATGTCATCTTCGGTGATCTTCATGAACCCGAATCCGAATTCATCAACGGCGCGAAGCAGCGCCTTTGCGTTCTCCGCGGTCGGCCGAATCCAGAAATCGATATCGCCCGTCGCTCGCGGCCTTCCATGCATGGCCAGCGCGAACGAGCCGACGATAACGAACTCCACGTTCTGATGGACAAGGGCATCGATAAACGCCCCGAAATCGGGATGAAGATTCACGGCGCAACGCCCCCTTTTTCGGTTCCCGCCGCAACGATGCGGCCCGTCCTCTGAATTCGTGGCATTTCCTTCAGCCCCGCGGCTAGCCAGCACTGCGTCCGCAGGAATTCCACCGCGTCAAGACGCTGCTCCGGCGACATCGATTGATACTGCCGTATATCCCACTGCTCAGCCTCCGCAAAGGTCGCCGAAACATGAAAAACCTTGTTCATGGTTGCCATAGTATCACAGCGCCACCCGGGAATCAACAATCGCAGCTCCCCAACCAGCAATTCGCATTATGAACTATCTCACTATTAATTTTTCAGTTTCCAGCTAACGACTCTTTACGCCCGGAACCCACCCCTAACCCCTCCAAGGAGGGGAACTCGTTGGTTTGAAA
>JBAXDB010000362.1:0-1075 GCA_037141135.1 bacterium
AGGCGAGGTGTGATCTATTGGGGACATGGCAAGACCTGTAAGAGTTGATGTTGAAGGTGGATGGTACCACGTTACGGCGAGGGGGATTGAGCGGCGGGCGATTTTTGAGGATGTGCGGGATCACGAGCATTTTCTGGAGTTACTGCCGGAGATGGGGGAGCGGTATGGAGTGGAGATTCATGCATATGTGCTCATGGTCAACCACTATCACCTGTTGATCCGGACCCCGAATGCCAACGCCAGTGCGGCGATCCAGTGGCTTAATGTGAGTTACAGCGTGTGGTTTAACCGGCGGCGGAAGCGGGTGGGGCATGTATTTCAGGGCCGATTTGCCAGTGTGCTGATTGACGGGGAAGGTTCCTGGGCCATGGCGGCGAGTGTCTATATTCATCTTAATCCTGTTCGGAGGAAGAAGGAAGGGCTTGGGAAGGCGGCAAACGGAGCGGAGCGCCGCGGGCTGAAACCGATAGACCGAGATGCGGTGAAAAGGCGGTTGAAGAAATTGAGAACGTTCCGATGGAGTTCCTATGGAGCGTATGCGGGATATGGAGCGGAGCCGGACTGGTTGACGACGAAGGAGTTATTGTTGCGAGGGGGAGGGCGGCCTGCATATCGGCGATATGTCCAGCGGCATGTTACGCGGGGCGAAATGCCGGAGGGGTATGAGGATTTTGGTGGCCGTGTGGCGTTGGGGTCGCAGGGATTTCTGATGAAGGCGAAAGGTTGGGTGGGGAAGATAAGCAAAGAGCAACCGGACCGGGTTCAGATGGTGAGGCGAGTTCCCCCTGGTGCGGTGGTGAAGGTGGTGGAGCAAAAGCGTGGTGAGTCATGGTCTGAGTTTGCGGATCGTCATGGGGATTGGGGGCGCGATTTGGTGTTGTATTTGGCGCGACGCCGCTGCGGCTTAACACTTAGTGAGATCGGTCAATACTTTGGGATCGCTGAATACAAGGCGGTGTCATCCGCAGTCAGAAGATTCGAGGTTGCAATTGAGAAAGATGTCGCGAGGCGGCGAATGGTCAAGGAGTGCCTTCATGAAATGGAGAAAGTCGAGACGTGACCCCGAGCATCCTGA
>JBAXDB010000363.1:0-1073 GCA_037141135.1 bacterium
GATATTTTTTGCAATTTCAATATTCATCATCATTCCCTTCAATACTGTTCAACCATCGTACCAAACCTTCACCCACTTCACACGCTTCCCCCATTCCTGGGCCTCGCGATGAGTGGGAAAATACAAATCAATATGCTCCCCCGTGATGGCGCCACCCTGGTCTTCCACCCGCCCGGCCCCATATCCTTCAATATACATGACGGTTCCAAAAGGATAACGCGCGGTATCAGCCGCGATGGTTCCCCGCCGCGCCTTGGTCCCGCTCGCCGTAATCCCGACCTCTTTGCGTTTTCCCTTGAGCGGTCCCGACGTAAAGACAGGCCGCATCAGCCAGTTCCGACGCCACCCGCAACATTCACCGCAGGGACAATACCCGGTCGTGAGGATCCGTTTCTCCACCGCACGTGTATCCCGCGGCGGCCGAACAGATGCACAACCTGTCGCCCACAAGGCCAGCACTACGAGGCAAAGATATGGAATCGCTCTCATCAAGGACAAAAAGACTACCACATCGACATACGGTCTGCAAATCCCCTTCCTTGTTGGAAACATCAGCGGCATCCAGTTGCTGAAAAATGCGCTTTATCTAAATTAGCCGCTGTCCCCGGCAGCGCGACATTCCCCCGCCCTTACAGGCGCAGACCAACCATCGAACACAATTGACAATTTAGACCAGTTTGATAGTCTAGTTTCATGAAAACGACGATGATTGGCGCATTTGAGGCTAAGACTCATTTTTCTGAACTACTGACAAAGGTTCACGAGGGGACATTATTCATTGTCACCAAACATGGCAAACCAGTGGCACAGTTGGGACCGGCAGACTCCAGCGGCATTCATCCCGTATTTGGCAGTGCCCGTGGCCGTGTCCATATTGCGAATGACTTTGACACACCGCTTTCCGACTTCGAGGAGTATGAGTCGTGAACCTACTGGTTGACACGCATGCTCGGACTTTGTCCATTGAAACCAACCACCTTCCCGCCCTTGTAAGCCTGCCGTTCCACCATCGCGATCCTTTCGACCGCTTAATTATCTGCCAGGCAATTCAAGAGAAGATGCCGGTCTGCTCA
>JBAXDB010000364.1:0-1071 GCA_037141135.1 bacterium
TTAGAAATCCGATGCTCTATCCAGCTGAGCTACGGGGGTATGAGAAGAACGGGGCAGATGATAGGGAGCTGTGGGGTGGCTTTCAAGCCCAAACAGGAAAAAGGATGAAGGATGAGTTATGAAATACGCCCAACCTGCAGGGAGGCGAAGTTGACGGACGCAAGCTGCTGGCGGGTCGTGAGAATGGCGATTGCCTCGTCAAGGCATTTGACAACTTCAGGCGGCATGCCTTTGACGCTTGAACAGCGTTTGCGGAGGCTACCATGCACCCGATGCACATTATCTTGAATATTTCCGCATTTGCTTCAGGCCCGACTGTGGTAAAGTCATAACAGCGTAAATGTAAGGAAACTCTGATCTTTAAATTCTCGAATAAACAGGAGTCAGTAATTATGTGTAACGTCTTAATTGTTGAATACAGTCTGTATGGACATATCTACAAGATGGCTGAAGCTGTGGCGGAAGGGGTCAGGGAAGTTTCTGGCTGCAAGGCGGTCATCAAACGGGTACCGGAAACACTGTCGGATGAAGTGTTAGGAAAGATGGGAGCGATTGAAGCCCAGAAAAAGATGGCTCATATCCCCGTGGCCTCGGTGGATGATCTGGCGGCTGCGGATGCCATCATTTTTGGTGCACCGACCCGTTTTGGAAGCATGTGCGGGCAGATGCGCCAGTTCCTGGATGCGTCCGGTGGACTCTGGATGAAAGGAGCTCTGATCGGCAAGCCGGGTAGTGTCTTCACGAGTTCAGCCAGCCAGCATGGGGGGCAGGAATCAACAATCCTCAGCTTCCACGTCACCCTGTTGCACCAGGGTATGGTAGTGGTGGGACTACCTTATGCGTTTGCCGGACAGTTGGGATTTGCCGAAGTAACCGGCTGCAGTCCCTATGGCGCGTCTACCATCACGGGTGGTCAGGGTGAACGGATGCCGAGCGAGAATGAACTGGCGGGAGCCCGCTTCCAGGGTGCGCATGTCGCCCGCATTGCGCTGAAGCTTAAAGGGTAATGCCAATACCCCTCTCTCAAGTGAAAATGGAAAGCCACCATTACCCCACCCCTCTCCACCGAAG
>JBAXDB010000365.1:0-1053 GCA_037141135.1 bacterium
AGCAGCGAATGGAGATTCACGACTATGAAGA
Source organism: bacterium (assembly GCA_037141135.1). Taxonomy (GTDB): domain Bacteria; phylum Verrucomicrobiota; class Kiritimatiellia; order CAIKKV01; family CAITUY01; genus JAABPW01. Next base: position 32 of record JBAXDB010000365.1, read on the forward strand.
GCGGCGGTGGCGCCATTTGGACAGTTGCCAGTTCAAGACGATCCTGGTGTCGCGCGTGGCCCTCGTGCGGTGCGCTGAGCATGGGGCACAAACCGTGGTCGTGCCTTGGGCGGAGAAATATGGGCGGTTCAGCAAACTCTTCGAGCGCTTGGCCATCGATGTGATGTTGGAATGCTCGATTAGCGGTGCCTGCGAGATTTTAGGCATCAGTTGGGATGAGGCCGACGGGATCAAGCAACGGGCCGTTAAACGGGGGGTGGCGCGGAAGATACCCAAGGTGATGCCGCGTCTGTGCGTGGATGAAAAGGGGATGGGGCATGGGCACGACTATATGACCATCGTGGCTCAGGCCGAAGCGGGGCAGACCACGGTGGAGTATGTGGGGGAGGGGCGAGAACGGGAGAGCTTGGACGCCTTTTGGGAGGGCTTGATGGCCGAGCAATTGGCCGGGGTGGAAGCCATCGCCATGGACATGTGGAAGCCCTATGTGCAATCGACACTGGCCCATGTGCCCGGGGCCGCTGGCAAGATCGTGCATGATCCCTTTCACCTGGTGAAGTACATGAACGAAGCGGTCAACGAGGTGCGCATAAGCGAGCATCGGCGCTTGCAGGCCCAGGGCGATGACATCCTCAAGCACACCCGGCAGCTCTGGCTTTATGGGATGGAGAACGTGCCCGCCAAACACGCCCAGCGCTTTGACGAGATCAAGAAACTCAACTTGGAGACCTCCCGGGCTTGGGCGATCAAGGAGGTGTTCCGGAGTTTCTGGCTATGTGATACGGTCAAGAAGGCTGAGCGCTACTTCGGTCAATGGTATGGCTGGGCCATCCGTAGCCGGTTGGAACCTGTCAAGAAAGTGGCACGGATGTGCAAGAGACACTTGGACAACATTCTGACCTTCTTCCAGCATCGACACACCAACGGCCCCATGGAAGGATTGAATAACGCCATCCAGGGATTGATCAAGAAGGCCTATGGCTATCGCAATAAGGAGCGGTTCAAGACCGATATCTTCTTCC
>JBAXDB010000366.1:0-1038 GCA_037141135.1 bacterium
TGAAACTGCGGTGGCGCAAGAAACGGACCCGTACGTTACCTTGCCCCACCTCGCTGTTGGATTACCTTCGGCTCTTTCACGACGAAGAGCAGGAAAAGCAGCGGGAACCCCACAAGGCGTTTATTCCGGCACTCAGCGAAACCTTAAAAGGGCTGGTGAGGCTCAGCGCTGATTTCATAGCCGTGGTGCAGCGATTGTCGCCCCAGTCGACTGCGACCTTGGACATGGATGCTACTATCTCCCAGACCTGGAAGAAGGAGTCGTTGTATTGCTACAAGAAATATAAGGCATTCCAACCTATGAATATTTACTGGCATGAACAGGGACTTGTGCTCTACAGCGAGTTTCGGGATGGCAACGTGCCTGCGAACTACGACCTTCTTCGCGTATACAAGGACGGGTTGGATCTGCTGCCGCGGGGAGTGAAGAAGGTGTTTTTTCGCTCCGACAGTGCGGGATATGTGGAGGAACTCTTGGCTTATTGCGCTGAAGGCAAGAATCGACGGTTCGGGGTGATTGAGTTTGCGGTGGGCGCGGACATGACTCAGGAGTTCAAGAAGGCCATGGCTGATCCGGAAACTGCCTGGAAACCCCTTTTTCGGATGGTGAACGGTCAGCTGGTGGCAACGGGCCAGGAATATGCGGAAGTGTGTTTTGTGCCTAACTGGGTGGCGCAGAAGAAACATGGTCCCGAGTATCGTTTCCTGGGGATTCGTGAGCCACTGCAGGCCGACAACAGAGGGAAGAAGGGCAAGGAAGAGAACTTGCCTTTCCCGACCATGGATTTCGGACCGGTGCGTTACAAGGTTAGGGGGCTGGTGACGAACCGGACGATCCCCGGTGATGAAGTTATTTGGTGGCACAGGGAGCGCTGCGGGAAGAGCGAAGAGGCCCATTCGGTGATGAAGGAGGACCTGGCAGGGGGGAAGTTTCCTTCAAAGCTGTTCGGGGCGAATGCTGCCTGGTGGCAGATCATGATCCTGGCGTTCAATATCAACGAGGCCATGAAGCGGCTGATCTTGGGGGGAGAGTGGGTAA
>JBAXDB010000367.1:0-1024 GCA_037141135.1 bacterium
CTGGTTCACTATCGGTCGATTACGAGTATTTAGCCTTGGAGGATGGTCCCCCCATCTTCAGACAGGATTTCACGTGTCCCGCCCTACTTGTCGCAAACTTAGTCTCGCTGATGTGTTTTCGCGTACGGGGCTATCACCCACTACGGCCGCACTTTCCAGAGCGTTCCACTAACACACCAGTTATCTCTTGCAGGCTGCTCCCTGTTCGCTCGCCACTACTTAGGGAATCTCGGTTGATTTCTGTTCCTCCGGCTACTTAGATGTTTCAGTTCGCCGGGTTCGCTTCCTCGGACCTATGTATTCAGTCTGGGATACTCCTTGCGGAGTGGGTTTCCCCATTCGGACATCTGCGGATCAATGCTTGTTTGCCAGCTCCCCGCAGCTTTTCGCAGGCTACAACGTCCTTCATCGCCTGTAATCGCCAAGGCATCCACCACATGCACTTAGTCACTTGACCCTATAACATTGAACTCCGGTTCCCCGAAATCCTCCTCTACAGGAAGCAACCAAAGTATTACTTGTTCAGACCCCCGCGCCGGTTCAAAGGACGGAGGTCGTGAAGATACAATCACAACCCATGTGCCACCCCTTCCAGGGTGACACAACCTTACTTCTTCCGAATTTTTAAAGATCAAACAACCGCTTACTCATAAGGAGTAATGACTAAAGAGAAGCCTTCCGCTTCTCATCACTCATTACGCTTCATGTGGCCCGCCCCGCGCTCGCCGTCCAGTTTCTTGGTGGAGGATGACGGGATCGAACCGACGACCCCCTGCTTGCAAAGCAGGTGCTCTCCCAGCTGAGCTAATCCCCCGTGATTCTGGTGGGTCTGGATGGGTTCGAACCATCGACCCCCGCCTTATCAAGACGGTGCTCTAACCAGCTGAGCTACAGACCCGCTGTTGGGTTCTAAACAACCGATAGGTTGTAGGTGCTCACCATGCCTTTGCTCTAGAAAGGAGGTGATCCAGCCGCACCTTCCGATACGGCTACCTTGTTACGACTTCACCCCAGTCATGAATCC
>JBAXDB010000368.1:0-1022 GCA_037141135.1 bacterium
CCTTTCTCGTCGCGACCGTGCTGGGTAAAGACACAGCCCAGATACACCTGGCGGGTTTTGGACGAGCCGTCGGGTTGCTTGCCTTTGCGTCCGATGAGTTCGTCCTTGCGCATGGGTATTCCCGTGCCATCGGCGCTGACATACATAATCGGAGCCCGTTCAGAGGGAGGCGTAAACTTCCGCTCCTGCTGCCAGGTGTGGGCATCCGGGCCGATTCGTTGAATGACACGCTGAATCTGTCGGGCATCCACCTCAATGCCACCGGCTTCACGCAAATGGAACTGTGCCTTGTCGTAGATTTCATCCGCCCCTTCCAAGCCTATGAGGCGCGCCAAAGCCGGCGTGTAGCCGATCTCCAACCCCAGTCCTGCATCGGCAGGATAATGGCCACACTGCTTGCCGGGATGATAATAGTACCGGCGTTGCAACGGGAACGTACCGAACAGACATTGAACCTGCAATTCGACGAGTCCTTTGCGCTCTTCGCCAGGTGTGGGCTCGTAGGCGGCCTCGATTCGCTCCGCTGCGGCCTGCAATAGAAATCCCACCAAGGAGGTCGCCGGCTTGAAAATGGCCGTCCTCACCAATCCCTCCACCTGCTGAACCGCCTCGCCGGTAGGAGCGGCCGCCGTAAAACGATCCATCAAGGCTTGGATTTCTTCGTTCTGCGCGAGGAAAAGAGGCCCGGCAAGGTCTTTTTTTTTGCCCCCTCCATGCGTTCGCGGCGGGTCTGGTCAATAATATGCTGCGCATAGTCTTCCACCAGCGCCCTAAACTCCTGATGATTGGCGGTATGCTCGGCAACCGCTGCCACTTGATCTTGGGGAACATAGCGACTGACGGTCTTCCCATGTTCACGGCATTGCAGGTTGTAGTAGTGCCCGTCCGGTCCCTTCCGCATGACGCAGAGTTTCCCGGGCTCCATCCGTTGAATTTTGGCGAGTTGTTCCAGAAGTTTCGAAGGGTTATTGGTATTCATGACGGCATAGTATATTGATATGTATATACTCGCAACCAAAAAA
>JBAXDB010000369.1:0-1020 GCA_037141135.1 bacterium
CGGGGGATCCCGAACGGAACATACGTGGGGTTTCTGAATGCAAGACCAGCGGGGGCTCTGAGTGCAACCTCAGCCGGGGGTTCTGAGTGCCACCAAAGCCAGAAAGCCCGATGCAAGCAGCGGGACCGGTCCATGCATCATCGACTGGGTACTGAAGGACAAAAACACGAAGGGCCGCGCGTGAACGCGGCCCTTCGATGCAATGAATCCCGGCGACGACCTACTCTCCCGCGGACGTGAGTCCGGAGTACCATCGGCGCTGAGGGGCTTAACTACTCTGTTCGGAATGGGAAGAGGTGTTTCCCCCTCGCAGTAACCACCGGGAAAACGTGAGGGTGAACCCTCAAGACTGCACAGCGACGTAGGTGTAAATTCAAGCCCTCGGAGTATTAGTACGGGTCTGCTCCACGCATTGCTGCGCTTCCACATCCCGCCTATCAACCAGGTAGTCTTCCTGGGTCCTTACTCCCTCAAAGGGGATGGGAGATCTCATCTCGAGGTGGGCTTCCCGCTTAGATGCTTTCAGCGGTTATCCCATCCAGACGTAGCTAACCAGCAATGCCGTTGGCACGACAACTGATGCACCAGAGGTCTGTTCATCCCGGTCCTCTCGTACTAGGGACGACTCCTCTCAAATCTCCAGCGCCCACCGCAGATAGGGACCGAACTGTCTCACGACGTTCTGAACCCAGCTCGCGTACCGCTTTAATGGGCGAACAGCCCAACCCTTGGGACCTACTACAGCCCCAGGATGCGATGAGCCGACATCGAGGTGCCAAACCCTCCCGTCGATGTGGACTCTTGGGGAGGATAAGCCTGTTATCCCCGGAGTACCTTTTATCCGTTGAGCGACGGCAATTCCACTCTTAACCGCCGGATCACTATGACCAGCTTTCGCTCCTGCTCGACTTGTAGGTCTCGCAGTCAAGCTCCCTTATGCCATTACACTCTACGCACGATTTCCAACCGTGCTGAGGGAACCTTTGTGCGCCTCCGTTACATTTTAGGAGGCGACCGCCC
>JBAXDB010000370.1:0-1002 GCA_037141135.1 bacterium
CAAAAAACCGGGAAATATCGGCATCTAAAATCCAGCAGATTTTCTTCACCTTGATTCCATAGGCCAGTGCGTCCAGTGCATTGTGCTGGCTACGCCCCGGTCGGAATCCATAGCTAAACCCCAAAAACTCCGCTTCATAGATCGGCGTGAGGATCGCCACCACTGCTCGCTGAACAATCTTGTCTTCCAGCGCAGCTATGCTGAGCGGTCGTTGTTTACCATCCGCCTTTGGTATGTACTTCCGGCGTGATGGCTGTGCCCGGTACGCTCCCGTATGGACTCGTCGATTCAGGTCTGCAAGTTTGTCCTCCAGTCCTACCTCGTAATCCTTCCATGTCACTCCATCTATACCTGTTGCGGCATCCTTCCTCAGTTGGAAAAACGACCATCGCAGGCTGTCTATCGTGACATGATGCAAAAGCGCTGTTAGCTTCTCCCCTCGTTTTCTGGTTACTGCTTCGCGTATGCGGGCCTGCGCTTGGGACACGGCAACCCGACTCTGCGTCCGGGCCGTGTTTTGCTCTTCCGCATTCCTCTTGTTCCCACCGCTTCCCTCCACAGACTCCGCAGCGAGAACTCCCGCTTTGTTCGCCTGCTTCTCAGGTACTATCAGCAGGTCTGACTTCTCCTTACCGTACATCATCGGCTTCGGCCATTGGCCTTCCCGATGCGACCCGCCAACGACGGCGGGTGGTGTTGGAGATCTCCCGGTTCCCGTGCAGAAGATGTACGTACATGCCAGGGTCTTAGACGACGTGGGGGCAAACAAGCACTCGCATTATCGCGCCTGTTCATATTGCCTTCTGCCATTTCGAGAGCATCGGCCACCCAGATTGATTTTTCGCCGCTCAATGGCTGGCCTACACGCACCCCTGTCAACGCTTCACGTATGGCCTCACGGCCACCCGCGCATGACTCGGGGCCAGTGTAGATCGCTACTCTTTCACTGTAAGGGACTTTCACCTCTTGACCTCCTGCCGGTCTCCCGGCGCACCAAAAAAC
>JBAXDB010000371.1:0-1000 GCA_037141135.1 bacterium
GCCCAGTTTGGCTTCTCGCGTTTTGGAGGAGCCATCCTCCTGCTTACCCGCTCGCCCCTGCACCTCCTCTGCCACCATAGGCACGCCGGTGCCATCGACGCTGACGTATAAAACATCGACTGGCTTGACCGGTTGAACCGGAACACACTGACGAGCGTGAGTCTCAATGGAGTCGGCCTTCAAGTTAATCATGCGCTGAATCTCTCGCCCATCGACTTGCAAATCCGCGTAGGCTTTCAAGTCGGCGCTGGCCGCTTCATAGCCCGAAGACATGGCCCCAGCCCGGCACATGAGTTTGGCCATGCCGGGAGAGTAGCCGTTGATCAAACCCAACGCGTCATCCAAAGGAAAACGGCCCTGCCCCTGTAATTCTTCCCCAACAGCCCCCCGGTAGAAGTAGGAACGATTCAAACGAATCGTTCCCAACACGGTTTGAACTTCTTTAAGGCGTTTTGGGTGGCATTTCTCGCCAGGCTCAGATTCATCGCCCGGGATGTCCAAGCCGGGATCTTGCAACAACTGCTCCAGAAGGCGACACCCGTCTTTGTGCAGAGCGATGCGCAATCCCTGATCTATCCAAGCCCCCGAACCGGCTGTGCCACTGCGCAATTGTTCCCTGGCTAAAGCCAAGAACGCTTGGGTTTCTTGAAGCTGGTCGCTTTGGAAATCAAAGTCCTTCTTTTTGATCTCCGGCTGGGCGTCTTGCAAGCGGCCCATCTCTTCGGTGATTTGGGCGTAGCGGTCGGCTAGCTTCTTAAATTCTTCATGCCGTAGGATGTCCGCTTGAACTGTAGGAAGGCGCTCCAAGGGCACCCTTTCTTTGAGAACCTGCTGCCCTGAACGGCGTTGGAGAACATAGTAAGGCCCCCGCGTTACCGGCTCACCCTCTTTTTGGCCTTTGACGAATTGCTTGGAAAGGCGGCCTCGTTCCATGCGCTCCAAAGCCGCCATTTGTTCAAGAATAACGGAACGCTCTTGTTGCAGTGCGGTATAGTGATCA